>NZ_LWLC01000039.1:0-15765 GCF_001905065.1 Saccharothrix sp. CB00851 | reverse complement strand
TCGTGAAACCGACCTTCTCGTACAGGTGCCGCGACGCCGCCAGCCCGGCCACGGTCCACAGCACCATCCGCTCGTACCCGGCACGGCGGGCGAAGCGCACGCACTCGTCCACCAGCCGGGCACCGATGCCCAGGCCCCGGGCGGCCGGTTCCACGAGCAGCATCCGCAGCTTCGCCGTCCGGTCGTCCACCCGCACGCAGAAGATCGACCCGGCCGGCTCTCCGTCGACCTCGGCGATCCACGCCGCCTCGCGGTCCGGCAGGTGGTGCTCCACGTACTCGCCCGCGATCCGCGCGACCATGGCCTCGAAGGTCTGGTCGAAGCCGCACTCCTCGGCGTACCGCACCCCGTGCCGGTTCACCACCCAGCCGAGGTCGCCCGGTCGCAACGGCCGCAGCAGGTACGACCGGGGCGTGTCGGTGAGCACGCGTTCGATCTTGCGCATCGACGCCACCAGCTCGGCGCGGTCCGCCGGCGGCACGCGCTCCAGCAGCGCGCCGACCTCCGCGTCCGAACGGGCGTTGAGCTCGGCGAACACCGACTCACCACGCGGGGTCGGGGCGACGACTTGGCGGCGCGCGTCCCGCGTGGACGCGGTGCGGGTGACCAGGCCGTCGCGCTCGAAGGCGGTCAGGATGCGGCTGAGGTAGCCGGCGTCCAACGACAGCGCCGTCCGCAGGTCCGGCACCTCGCACGGGCCCGCGGCCAGCTCGAACAGCACCCTCACCTCGGTCAGCGAGTACGGCGAGGACAGGTAGCTCCGGTCGAGCACGCCGATCACGCCGGTGTAGAAGCGGTTGAACGCGCGGACGTCGGCGACCGTCATCGTTGACTCCCTCAACAGAACTGTTGACGGAGTCAACCTTATCCGCGGGGTCGGTAGACGGCCAGGGCGGCGGGCCGGGAGCGGAACTCGAACGTGGACCCGGTGGGGCCGACCTCGCCGTCCGTCGCGATCGCCACCTCGCCGTCGAGCAGCCGCACGTCCAGCCACCGCGTCTCCAGGTGCCGGTAGGTGCGGCTGCGGTGCAGCGAGCCGAGCAGGGCGCCGAGGAAGAACCGCGCCCGCGAGAACCGGGTGTCGGCGCGGATGTACCGCACGTCCATCAGGCCCGCGTCGAGGGCGGGCCGCATGGTCGGCGCGAAGCCCTTGGGCCGGTACGGGCCGTTGCCGACGAACAGCATCCAGACCAGCTGCGGCTCGCCGTTCAGCTCGACCCGCAGCGGTCGCGACGTGCGCAGCACCCGGGCCAGCGCGATCGCCGCCGCCGGCCACTTGCCCCACTTGTCCTGCAACTTCTCCCTGAGCCGCACCATGTCGGGGTAGCCGCCGAGGCTCGCGGTGTTGACGAACCAGCGCGGTCCGGCGCCGTCCACGGACACCGCGGCCAGGTCCACCAGCACGCCGTCACCGTCCGCGACCGCCCGCGCGGTGTCGTCCAGCCCCTGCACGCCCACGTCCCGCGCGAAGTGGTTCAGCGTCCCGGCCGGCACCAGGACCAGCGGCAACCGGTGCGCCGCCGCCAGCGCCGCGACCGCCGCCACCGACCCGTCACCGCCCGCCACCCCCAGTGCGTGCGGACCGTGATCGGCGATCACCGTGTCGAGATCCTCGATTCCCACGATCGTGGCTTTCGGCCATTCCTGCACGAGCTGGTCCGTCGGGTCGTCCCCGCCCAGGCCCGCGCTCGGGTTCACCACGACCACCAGGCCCTCGCCGTCGACCAGCGCCTCCACCGCCCGGTGCTCGCGCGCCGACGCGGGCTCGGTTCGCCCCAGCGGCCACCAGCGCCTGGTCAGCAGGGCCGCACCGGCGCCGATCGCGGCTCCGGCGGCCACGTCCGACGGCCAGTGCACGCCCGTGTGCACCCGCGAGTACGCCACCGCCGCGGCGACCGGCGCGATCGCCGCCGCCAACGCGGACGACTCCATCGCCACCGCCGTGGTGAACGCCGCCGCCGACGCCGCGTGCCCGGACGGGAACGACGACGACGTGGGACGCCTGGTCAGCCGCCTGGGCACGAGCAGCAGGTCGGCCGCCGGCCTGCGGCGCGGGAACAGGCGCTTCGCGACCAGGCTCGCGCTGAAGCTCGCGCCCCCGATCGCCGCCACCCCGCGCAGCGCCGCCCGCCGCGTCACCCCTTTGCGCGCCGCCAGCACACCCGCGACCGCCAGCCACAACAGGCTGTGGTTGGCGGCGCGCGAAAGTGTCTTCATCCCCTCGTCCACCGGGGAGGCGCGCAGCGCCCCGGAACGCCGCATCATGGCCAGGTCCAGGCGGTTCACTCGTCGGAGCACACGAGAACGTTATCCGCGAAATCGGCGTGACGCCCGATTGGATCACTGAGGAAAGCTCCGAATGCGCCTACTGTTGAGGGATGCAGCGGCGGATCTTCGGCATTGAGACTGAGTTCGGGGTGACCTGCACCTTCCACGGGCAGCGCAGGCTGTCCCCGGATGAGGTCGCGCGTTATCTGTTCCGCCGGGTCGTCTCGTGGGGACGCTCGTCGAACGTCTTCCTGCGCAACGGCTCTCGGCTCTACCTGGACGTGGGCTCGCACCCGGAGTACGCGACCGCGGAGTGCGACGACCTCGCCCAGCTGGTCACGCATGACAAGGCTGGTGAGCGGATCCTCGAAGACCTGCTCGTCGACGCCGAGCGCAGGCTCGCCGACGAGGGCATCGGGGGCGATATCTTCCTGTTCAAGAACAACACCGACTCCGCGGGCAACTCCTACGGTTGCCACGAGAACTACCTGGTCGCGCGGGCGGGGGAGTTCTCCCGCATCGCCGACGTCCTGCTGCCGTTCCTGGTGACCAGGCAGCTCATCTGCGGCGCGGGCAAGGTGCTCCAGACGCCGCGCGGAGCGGTCTACTGCCTGTCGCAGCGGGCCGAGCACATCTGGGAGGGCGTGTCCAGCGCCACCACCCGGTCCCGCCCGATCATCAACACCCGCGACGAGCCGCACGCCGACGCCGAGCGCTACCGCAGGCTCCACGTCATCGTCGGCGACTCGAACATGTCCGAGGTGACCACGCTGCTCAAGGTGGGCAGCGCCAACCTCGTGCTGGAGATGATCGAGCAGGGCGTGCAGTTCCGCGACTTCAGCCTGGACAACCCGATCCGCGCGATCCGCGAGATCAGCCACGACCTGACCGGCAGGCGCACCGTGCGGCTGGCGGGCGGCAAGGAGGCCTCGGCGCTGGACATCCAGCGCGAGTACTACGAGCGCGCGGTGGAGCACGTGGCCAAGCGCGCGCCCGACCCCATGGCGGAACGGGTGCTGGAGCTGTGGGGCCGCACGTTGGACGCGGTCGCGTCGGAAGACCTGTCCAAGATCGACCGCGAGATCGACTGGGCCATCAAGTACCGGCTGATGGAGCGCTACCAGGCCAAGCACGACATGGACCTGTCCAACCCGCGCATCGCCCAGCTCGACCTCGCCTACCACGACATCCGGCGCGGCCGGGGCATCTTCGACCTGCTCCAGCGCAAGGACCAGGTGGAAAGGGTCACCGACGACGGCGAGATCGAGGCCGCCAAGGACACCCCGCCGCAGACCACGCGGGCCAAGCTGCGCGGTGACTTCATCGCCGCCGCGCAGGCCGCGGGCCGTGACTTCACCGTCGACTGGGTGCACCTCAAGCTCAACGACCAGGCGCAGCGGACCGTGCTGTGCAAGGACCCGTTCCGCGCGGTGGACGAACGCGTGGAGCGGCTGATCTCGTCCCTGTAGGGGCAGAGAGCCGGAGAGAGGCCCGGACCGGGTGGTCCGGGCCTTCTTCGGGGGACGTGGCCGTCGTGTCGACCACCGTGCTCGGCTACCTGGCCACCTGGTGGGGCCTGTCGCTGTCCAACCTGGTCGACCACGTCGAGGGCCGCCCGCTCACGCCGATGGTGGACTTCAGCACCACCGAGATGCGCGGCGAGGTGCACATCGACGCGCCCGTGGACGCGGTGGCGCACTCGCTGGTCGACGCCGAGCAGTACACGCGGTGGTTCGGCGTGAAGATCGACATCGAGGCGTGGGAGGGCGGCCGGGTCGCCATGGGCGGCTTCGAGGCCAACCCGCGGCCCGCGAAGGTGGTCGACTTCGAGCCCGGCAAGCGGATGGGCATCGACTGGGGCGGCATGGTGTCGACCTGGGAACTGGCCGAGTCCGGCGGCGGCACCCGGCTGACGTTCGTGCAGAGCGGCTTCGACACCGGTCAGCCGCCGTACGGCGCGTGGGCCGGTTGGCTGTCGGGCGTGGCGGAGCTGCGCCGGTTCCACGAGCTGCCCGACTGGCGGCCGATCTGGCTGCAGCCCGAGCTGCCCGAGGGCGCTCTCAGCGAGGGCTAAGTCGGGCCACCGCCCCGCGTGTCCTACCTTCCGAACGCGCGTGTCCTACGCCCAGGACCCCCGAGTTGAACGCTCAGAACGCGAGAGTCGTACGTCGGGAGCGCGAGAGTCCAACGTTCACGGCGCGTGAGTCCAACGTTCAGCGCACCTGTGTTCAACGCTCAGGACCGGCGCGCCGGCCGTCGGACCCGGGCGTCACCGGGTCCGGCAATCGGCTGAATGGACCATTCACCCGCAGTGAAGGCGGGGATGGCGTCATCCGGTGTTCGTCCGGGGTTAGGGTTCCGGTGTGGCCATCGCACGTGCCGAACGGCTCGTCAACCTGGTGCTGTGCCTGCTCTCGACCCGGCAGTACCTGACCGCCGAGCGCATCCGCGCCATCGTCCCCGGCTATAACGACGCCGCGACGGACGAGGCGTTCTTCCGCATGTTCGAACGCGACAAGACCGAGCTGCGCGACCTCGGCGTGCCGCTGGAGACCGGCCGCGGCCAGGGGTTCGACGCGGTCGACGGTTACCGCATCGCCCGCCGCGACTACGAGCTGGGCGACATCGACCTGGAACCGGACGAGGCCGCCGCCGTGGCGCTGGCCGCCCGGCTGTGGGACTCGCCGCAGTTCACCGGCGCCGCGCACGGCGCGCTGATCAAGCTCCGCGCCGCGGGCGTCGACGTCGACCAGGACGTGCACGTGCCGGTCGAGCCGAAGGTCCGCACCAGCGAACCGGCGTTCCCGCCGCTGCTCGCGGCCGTGCAGGAGGCCCGCGTGGTCGAGTTCGACTACCGCCGCCCGGTGCCCGTCGAGGTGCGCACCCGCACGGTCGAGCCGTGGGGCGTGGTCGCCTGGCGCGGCCGGTGGTACCTCGTCGGGCACGACCGCGACCGCGACGCGCCCCGCTGCTTCCGGCTGTCCCGGATCGTCGGCGACGTCCGCGCGATCGGCAAGGCGGGCGAGGTGCGCAGGCCCGACCAGTTCGACCTGCTGTCGTTCGTGGTCCGCAACCAGCCCGCCGCCGACCAGCCGCCCGCCACCGCCAAGCTGTGGGTGGCCGAGGGACGGGCGCAGGGCGTGCGCCGGCGGGCGAAGGTCGTCGGCGCACGCGACTTCGACGGCGAACCGGGTGACGTGCTGGAGATCGAGCTGAGGTTCCCCGACTCGGCCGCCGGGTGGATCGCGGGCTTCGGCCCGGACGTGGTGGTGCTGGAACCGGAAGTGCTGGCCAAGACGGTGCGGGAGAAGCTGCTCGGCGCGCTGCGCGGTGCGGGGGTGCGCGCGTGAACGCCGCCGCCGACCGGCTGCCCCGGCTGCTCGCCCTCGTGCCCTACCTGCTGGCCCGGCCCGGCATCCCGATCGACGAGGTCGCCGCCGACTTCGAGGTCACGCCCAAGCAGATCCGCAAGGACCTCGAGTTGCTGTGGATGTGCGGCCTGCCCGGCTACGGCCCCGGTGACCTGATCGACCTGTCCTTCGAGGGCGACACGGTCACCGTCACGTTCGACGCGGGCATGAGCCGCCCGCTGCGGTTGACCGCGGCGGAGGCGACGTCGCTGCTGGTGGCGCTGCGCGCGCTGGTCGAGACACCCGGCGTGGCCGACCAGGACGCGGTGCAACGCGCGGTGGCCAAGATCGAGGCCGCCGTCGGCCAGGCGCAGCCCGCCGGTGTCGCCGTCGGCCTGGCCCTGCGGGAGGCACCCGAGACGTCCCGCGTGCGCGACACCGTGTCCGACGGCGTCCTGCGCAACCGCGCCCTGTACCTGCGCTATTACACGCCGTCACGGGACGAGATCACCGGACGGGTCGTGGACCCGATGCGGATGCTGCTCGTGGAAGGCCGCAGCTACCTGGAAGCGTGGTGCCGCGCGGCCGACGGCGTGCGGCTGTTCCGGCTCGACCGGATCGACGCCGTCGACGTGCTGGACGAGCCCGCCGCGCCGCCGCCGCACGCCACGCCCACCGACACGTCGGAGGGGTTGTTCCAGCCGGACCCGTCGCAGCGGACCGCGGTGCTGGTGCTCGAACCGGACGCCCGCTGGGTGGCCGAGTACTACCCGACGGACGGCCTCGTCGAGCTGCCCGAGGGCCGGGCCAGGGTGCTCATGCGCTACGCCGACACCGCCTGGATGGTGCGACTGCTGCTCGGGTTGGGCGGCGAAGCGCACGTCGAGCAACCGCCCGACCTGGTGGCCGAGGTCGCCCGACAGGCCGAGGCGGCGTTGCGCCGGGCGGATCACCTCCCGGCAACCTAAGGCAAGTACGGTGGTGCCGTGCCGTACTTGCCGAGCCTGGCGCTGATCGTCCTCGGGGTGGTCGTGCTCGCCCTGATCGCGGTCCGAGTCCTCCGATCCTTGCGTCGCTTCCGTGCCGCAAGCACTCTGGTGGGTGACAGGGTCGGCGATGGCGTCGGTCTGCTGCGGGCGCGGTACGCCGCGCTCGGGGTGGCCATCGCCGAACGGCGTCCGGATCACGCCCGCGAGGGCAAGCCCCGCGTACCATCGGTGGACCGGGGGAGACAGGAGGACAACCGTGCCTAACCTCGGACCAACCGAGCTGATCATCATCGCCGTGGTGATCATCCTGCTGTTCGGCGCGAAGAAGCTGCCCGACATGGCGCGCTCCATCGGCCGTTCGGCGAAGATCCTCAAGGCCGAGACCAAGGGCCTGCGCAGCGAGGACGACCCGCAGCAGAACCAGGCCGGCACCACCGCCCAGCAGGCGCCCGCGCCGCAGCAGCTGCCTCCCGCCCAGCCGCAGGTGGCCCAGCAGCCGGTCGCGCAGCCGCAGCAGGTCGCCCAGCCCGTCGCGCAGCCGGTGCAGCCGCAGGTGGCGCCGCCCATCGAGCAGTCGGCGCAGAACCTGCAGAACAAGCAGAACACCAACTAGAGCCGCGTCAACGAGAGCCTAAGGACGGTCCGCACGGTGGGGGCAAGTCCGGTCCGGTGGTGGGCCCAGCGCCGGGAGCGCCGCAAGATCACCAGTCGTCGGGGCAACCCGGACGGCACCATGTCGTTGAAGGACCACCTCTACGACCTCCGGCACCGGCTGGGGTTGGCGCTGCTGTTCATCGTGGCCGGCGCGATCTTCGGCTTCATCTGGTGGGGCTGGCGCCCGTTCGGCCTGCCCAGCCTCGGTGACATCGTCGTCACCCCGTATTGCGAGATCCCGGAGACGCAGCGGCTCACCCAGGAGGGCAAGGGCTGCCAGCTGCTGCAGACCAAGCCGTTCGAGGTCTTCATGATCCGGCTGAAGGTCGGCGCCGGCGCGGGCATGGCGTTGACCGCGCCGCTGTGGCTCTACCAGGTGTGGCGGTTCATCTCGCCGGGCCTGTACGCCAAGGAGCGGCGCTTCGCCGTCGTGTTCGTGGCGATCGCCTCGGTGCTGTTCGTCGCGGGCGCCACGCTGGCGTTCTACGTCGTGCCGCAGGGCCTGGCGGTGCTGGTCGGCTTCGGTGACGAGCAGTTCATCACCGCGTTGACCGCGGGCGAGTACGTCAGCTTCGTGCTGGTGTTGCTGCTGATCTTCGGGGTGAGCTTCGAGCTGCCGCTGATCGTGGTGATGCTCAACCAGGTCGGCGTGGTCAGCTACGAGAAGCTGAACAAGTGGCGGCGCGGCATCGTGTTCGGCCTGTTCATCTTCGCCGCGATCGCCACCCCGGGCACCGACCCGATCTCCATGGTCGCGCTGGCCGTGGCGCTCGTGCTGCTGTTCGAGCTGGCCATCCAGATCGCCCGCGTGCACGACAAGCGGGTCGAGCGCAGGCGCAAGGCCGAGGGCCTCGACGACATCCCCGACGACGTGGCCGCGCCGTTCGAGTACACGCCGTCCGCGGTCGAGGAACCGTCGCCCGAACCGGTGCCCGCCCCCGATCCGGCGCCCGAGGCGCCCGGCCGCGTGCGCTACGACGACGTGACCTGAGCGAGATCACTCGATGAGGTGAAGCCTTTGTAGGCTTCCCGACCATGTCGACGTCAACGCGGGCGGCCCTGCTGGTGTGCCCCGCCTCGGGCAAGGGCAGGGCCGCGCGCATGGCGGGCACCGTCGCCGAACGGCTGCGGGCCGTGGTCGACCGGCTCGACCTGCACGTCGCACCCACCGCCGAGGGCACGGCCGCGGCCGCACGCCGGGCGGTCGACGACGGCGTGGACGTGCTCGTGGTCCTCGGCGGCGACGGGGGTGCGCACCTGGCGGTGCAGGCGTGCGCGGAGTCCCCGACCGCACTCGCCGTGGTGCCCGCCGGCACCGGGAACGACCTGGCCACCGCCTTGGGCACCACCTCGGTGGACGACGTCGTCACCGCGTTGTGCGAGGGCACCCGCGCCGACTACGACCTCGGGCGCGTGGAGAACGGTCCCTGGTTCGCCACCGTGCTGTGCGCGGGGTTCGACTCCGCGGTCAACGAGCGGGCGAACGCGATGCGCTGGCCCGCCGGACCCCGTCGCTACGACCTGGCGATCCTGGCCGAGCTGGCCGCGCTGCGACCGCGGCGGCTGGTCGTGGAGACCGAGGACGACGTGCTGGAACTGGACGCGCTGCTGGTCGCGGTCGGCAACACGACCAGCTACGGCGGCGGCATCCCGGTGTGCCCGGACGCCTCGGTGACCGACGGCCTGTTCGACCTGACCGTGGTGCGTGCCGCGCCACGGCGCACCCTGCTGCGGATGCTGCCCACGCTGCGCACCGGGCGCCACGTGGACCACCCCGCCGTGCGGACCCTCCGGGCGCGTTCCGCACGGCTGTCCGGGCCGTCCTGGGTGGCTTACGCCGACGGCGAACGCCTGAGCGGGATGCCGTTGACGACCACGTGCGTTCCGGGGGCGTTGACGGCCGTCACCGGTGCCGGCTGAGCACGTCCCGCCTGCGCCACGAGCCGCGTGGTTCGGTCGTGCCCCGGTCGAACAGCCACCCGGTGACGGCGAGCACCCCGTTGGCCGCGTCCAGCGGTGTGCCGTGCGCCGATTCGAGGGTCTCGATCTCGTGCCTGCCGCAATCCCGGATCGCGTCGCAGCGCACCGAGATCTCACCCTCCACCTGCCACGGCGGCGGTGACCTGAGCACGTTGCGGTGCGGGTCGCGGGGCAGTGAAACGTGCACGTCGAAGGCCAGTTCCTCGATCTCGGCGCGGGCCGACAACCCCGCGTAGGGCGCGCCGGGCAGGTGGTCGAACACCAGGCCCGTGCCCGGTCCGCCCAGGTGACCGGCGAGCCGCTCGACCCGGACGGCGGCCAGCCGCAGCACGGCCAGCACCGGGTCGACCTCGACCAGGTCCGGGAACACCCACCGCAGGTCGCCCTCCGCCAACGGAATCGCCTCCACGGGGCACGAGTGTGCCCCATGGTCGACCCCTGTGGTCTTTATAACTTCAGTGTTGATTGAAAGAGAGGTTCCGGTTTCCGGTGCGGATCTGAAGCGATTTTGTCGGTCCCGTATGACAGCCTGGACAGGTGTCAAGCACTCCGCGGTCTCCGGCCGACTCGTACGCGGACTTCCGCCGCCGCTCCACCCGGCCTCAGCTGGCCGACTTCCTGGGGGTCATCTCGTTCGAACTCGACCCGTTCCAGCAACGCGCCTGCGAGGCGCTGGAGGACGGGCACGGCGTGCTGGTCTGCGCGCCCACCGGTGCCGGCAAGACCGTGGTCGGCGAGTTCGCCGTGCACCTGGCCCTGTCCGAGGGCCGCAAGTGCTTCTACACCACCCCGATCAAAGCCTTGTCGAACCAGAAGTACGCCGACCTCGTCGCCCGCTACGGCGCGAACAAGGTCGGCCTGCTCACCGGCGACACCTCGGTCAACGGCGACGCGCCGATCGTCGTGATGACCACCGAGGTGCTGCGCAACATGCTGTACGCGGGCTCCTCGACGCTGAACACCCTCGCCTACGTGGTGATGGACGAGATCCACTACCTCGCCGACCGGTTCCGCGGCCCGGTGTGGGAGGAAGTGATCCTGCACCTGCCCGAGTCGGTGCGGCTGGTCGGCCTGTCCGCCACCGTCAGCAACGCCGAGGAGTTCGGCGAGTGGCTGGTCGAGGTGCGCGGCGACACCACCGTCGTGGTGGACGAGCACCGGCCCGTGCCGCTGTGGCAGCACATGCTGGCGGGCGGCCGGATGATGGACCTGTTCGCGGGCGAGGGCCCGGACGGCCACGCCCGGATCAACCCGCAGCTGCTGCGCCACACCGACGACCTGTCCCGCTTCCACGTGCCGTGGAGCCGCAACCGCAACAACAAGGACCAGCGGGGTCGTCCGCCGCGCGGCTCGGGCTTCAAGCCGCCGTCCCGGGTCGACATCGTGCAGCGGCTCGACGGCGCGGGCCTGCTGCCCGCCATCGACTTCGTGTTCAGCCGCGCGGGCTGTGACGCGGCCGTGCTGCAGTGCGTGCGGGCAGGGCTGCGGCTCAACTCCACCGACGAGGTCGAGCAGATCCGCGAGGTCATCGAGGAGAAGACCAAGGACCTGCCGCAGGGCGACCTGATGGTGCTGGGCTACTGGGAGTGGCGCGAAGCGCTGGAACGCGGCATCGCCAGCCACCACGCCGGTCTGCTGCCCGCGTTCAAGGAGACCGTCGAGGAGCTGTTCGTCCGCGGCCTGGTGAAGGTCGTGTTCGCCACCGAGACCCTGGCTCTGGGCATCAACATGCCCGCGCGCACCGTCGTGCTGGAGAAGCTGGTCAAGTACAACGGCGAGGCGCACGTCGACCTCACGCCCGGCGAGTACACCCAGCTCACCGGCCGTGCCGGACGGCGCGGCATCGACGTCGAGGGTCACGCGGTGGTGGTGTGGCAGCCCGGTGTCGACCCGAAGGCGGTCGGCGGCCTGGCGTCCACCCGCACGTACCCGCTGCGGTCGTCGTTCCGGCCCGGCTACAACATGGCCGTCAACCTGGTGAACCAGCTCGGCGCGGCGGCGGCCCGGGAGATTTTGGAGCAGTCGTTCGCCCAGTTCCAGGCGGACCGGTCGGTGGTCGGCCTGGCCCGCCGGATCGAGCGCAACCGGGAGGCGCTGGGCGGCTACGCCGAGGCGATGACGTGCCACCTCGGCGATTTCACGGAGTACGCGTCGCTGCGCCGCCGGGTCGCCGAGCGGGAGAAGGCGCTGGCGCGGCAGAACACCTCGGCGAAGCGGGCCGAGGCGGCGCAGTCGTTGGAGCGGCTGCGCAAGGGTGACGTGATCGCGGTGCCGTCCGGGCGCCGGTCGGGGCTGGCCGTGGTGATCGACCCCGGCCTGGAGCCGCTGGGCGAGGCGCGTCCGTTCGTGGTGACCGAGGACCGGTGGGCGGGCCGGCTGTCGTCGGCGGACTTCCCCATGCCGGTCGAGGTGCTGGGCAAGATGCGGCTGCCGAAGCAGGTCGACACGCGGTCGCCGAAGTCGCGGCGGGACCTGGCGGCGTCGTTGCGCGCCACCGGGATCGTCGCGCCCGCGATGCGCAAGCGCCGGTCGAACGCCGACGACGACGCGGAACTCGCCACGTTGCGGCGGGCGTTGCGGGCGCACCCGTGCCACGGCTGCGAGAAGCGCGAGGAACACGCCCGCTGGGGCGAGCGCTACCACCGGCTGCTGGCCGAGACCGAGCAGCTGGAGCGCAAGGTCGCCGCGACCACGCACTCGTTGGCGCGCGAGTTCGACCGGATCCGCGGGCTGCTGCGCGAACGCGGCTACCTGCACGCCGAGGAGAACGGGCCCGGCGAGGAGGTCACCGAGCACGGCAAGCGGCTGACCAGGCTCTACAGCGAGTCCGACCTGCTGGCCGCCGAGTGCCTGCGGCACGGCGTGTGGCGTGACCTCGACCCGGCGGAGCTGGCCGCGGTCGTGTCGGCGCTGGTGTACGAGGCGCGCCGGGACGGTCCGCTGGAGGCGCGGCTGCCACCGGGCAAGGTGTCGGACGCGTTGACCGCGACGGCCCGGCTGTGGGCCGAGTTGGAGGACGACGAGCGCAGGCACCGGCTCGACCGCACCCGCCAGCCCGATCCGGGGTTCGCGTGGGCGGTGTACCGGTGGGCGCGCGGCGAGTCGTTGGAGAAGGTGCTGTCCGCGGCCGAGGAGAACGGTGCCGAGCTGGGCGCGGGCGATTTCGTCCGCTGGTGCCGGCAGGTGATCGACTTCCTGGACCAGATCCGGGACGTCGTCGGTGGCGGTGATCCGGTCGGTGCGGCCGCCCGGAAGGCGGTGGACGCGCTGCGCCGCGGGGTGGTGGCGATGGCCACCGTTTGACAAAGCTTTGCGGGGCGGGTGGGTACCGTGCGGGTGGCTGTGGTTTGATCGCGCCCGCAAGCCTTGAACAGCTTGTCCAGATCGTTGAAGACCGTCCAGACCTTGTCCAGACCGACCGTCGGAGGCCGAGCATGACCAGTCCGTACGGACCGTCCGGAGGGAACGACCCGCAGCCGCAGTGGGGCCAGCAGCAACAGCCCTACGGTGGTGGGTACCCCGGCACGCCGTCGGGTGGTTTCCCCGCTCAGCAGCCCAACCCCTACGGGCAGCCGGACCCGTCGCAGCAGCAGTGGGGCCAGCAGCCCCAGCAGCAGCCGTACACGCAGCAGTACCCCGCCGGGTACGACCCGAACAACCCGCAGTCGAACCCGTACGGGCAACCGCAGCAGGGTCAGTACGGGCAGCAGTTCGGCCAGCCGGGTCAGCCCGGCCAGTTCGGGCAGCAGCCGGGCCAGTTCGGGCAGCCGGGGCAGTACGGCCAGCAGCCGCCGCCGAAGAAGTCCAGCGCCGTGCTGTGGGTCGTGGTGGCGCTCGTCGTGCTGGTGGTCGCGGCCGTCGGTATCACCGGTTTCGTCGCGCCGGGGTTCTTCAACACCAAGGTCTTCGACCAGGCGGCCGTGCAGAACGGTGTCGTCGGCGTGCTGAAGGACGACTACAAGCTCAAGGACGTGGAGAGCGCGACCTGCCCGGCCGAGCAGGAGGTCAAGCCGAACACGACCTTCGAGTGCAAGGTGAAGGTCGAGGGCAAGGAGAAGACGGTCAAGATCACCGTGAAGACCGAGGACGGCGAGTACGAGGTCGGCCAGCCCGCGGGCTAATCCGGTCGGTGCTGATCGAGGCCACTCCCGCGTCTGGTCGCGGGGTGGCCTCGCGTCTTTTTGTGGGGTGTTTTCGGGTGTGATGAAACTCGTTAGCCGTGCGAGCGACCTGTGCGGCACCATGCGGGGGTGACCGACCACGACGTCCGCGTGCTGGACGACTCCGAGTACCGAACCGCCCACAGCCTGTTCCGCGGCACGCTCCACCACCCGCCCGCACCGGACGACCAGTGGGAGTTCGTGCGGGGGTCGTACGAGCCGGGCCGCGTGTTCGGTGCGTTCGCCGACGGGGAGATGATCGGCACCGTCCAGTCGTTCCCGTCCCGGTTGGCCGTGCCGGGCGGTGCCGTCGTGCGGCACGCGGCCGTGAGCCGGGTCGGGGTGAGGGCGGACTGGACGCGTCGGGGTGTGCTGAGCGCGTTGCAGCGGGTGCAGCTCCGGGCGATGCGGTCGGCGGGTGACGTGGCGGCGACCTTGCGCGCGTCGGAGACGGCCATCTACGGCCGTTACGGCTACGGCGTCGCCACCCGGTACCGGTTCCTGACCATCGACCGCCGCAAGGCGGGGCCACTCGCGCGCCCGGTCGGTCGGGTGCGGTTGGTCGAGGCGGAGGCGGGGGAGCGGATCGCGCGGGGGTTGTTCGAGGAGCTGTCGCTGGGGCGTGCGGGCACGATCGCCCGGTGGCCCGCGTGGTGGGCCCTCAACTTCACGCGCGTGGCGGCTGAGCAGAACATCAAGTTCGCGGTCCGTTCGGGCGGGTCGGGTGATGACGCGTACGTGGTGTACAAGGTCGTGCCCGGTGAACAGGACTCGAGCGAGGACAAGCCGACCAGGTTGGCGGTGCTGGACCTGTGGGCGCGCACTGCCGAGGCGTGGGCCGACCTGTGGCTGTTCCTGCTGGGCGTCGACCTGGTGGCGGAGGTGACGACGTTCGGCCGGCCGTTGGACGAGCCGGTGGAGTGGCTGCTGGGTGACCGGCGGGCGTGCCGGGTCGCCGAGGAGGCCGACGAGACTTGGCTGCGGCTGCTCGATGTGCCTGCCGCCCTGTCCGCTCGCACGTATCGCGCGGCCGAGCCGGTGGTGCTCGGGGTGCGTGACGCGTACCTGCCGGAGAACGCGGGGTCGTACCGCGTCACGGCGGAGGGTGTGACGAAGGTCGATGACGACCCCGACCTGATCGTGGACGTGGACGTGCTCGGGTCGACCTACCTGGGTGACGTCTCGTTCTCCACGCTCGCCGCGGCCCGTCGCCTGGACGTCGTCAACCCCGACGCCCTCGCCCGCGCCGACGCCCTGTTCGCGGTGTCCGAGGTCCCTTGGAGCGGCACCTACTTCTGATTTCTTCCGCTCTTTTGCGTGATTTCTGCTCTTGCGTGGTTCGTCGTCCTCACCCGGTCGGCCGAAGCCGTCGAACCTTCGACGGATCGCCCCGCAAGAGGTCGTCCCGATCGAGGACGAAGTCGCCGTTGGGGATGCGTTCGTGCTCGTACCGCACCCCGATCACCCGATCGGCGAGGAACTCCCGCAATTTGTGACGCATCGTGCTGCCGTGGTCGACCGGGTGACCCCACCCCTCACCCATCCCGTGGGAGCCGAACAGCAGCCAGTGATCCGGCCGCACCCACGCGTCGAGGTCCGGAACCCCACCGGTGTGACTGTCCAGCCCGGGCAACACGAGCCGATCAACCTCGACCGGGCGATACCAGAGCAACAACGGCCTCGCCCGCCGCGCCTCGACGTTGTCGAAGCAACACAACACGATCGTGTGGCCAGGAAAGACATCGGCATAGAACTCGAACAACTCAGCCCGCAACCGCGGCCGCTTGTGCGGCGGCACCTGCTCCAGCGCTGCCGGGATGCGCGTCGGATCGGACGCCAACACGACCGTGTAGACGTCGTGCTCGAACACCTCCACGCCGCCGCCCATCCAGTCCATCGCCACCGCCCCACCGGCCGCCACGGCGAACGGCCGCACCGCATCCACCATCCTGCTCAACACCGCGCCGTCACGCCCCGCCGACAGGAAGTGCTCACGCCCCACCCCGACCGCGGGCACGTGCAGCACCATCGCATTGGGCCCGACGGCCAGATTCACCACGCTGTTCTGGTACCCGAGCACTTCGATCGACCCGTGCACCGGATGCTCACACCGACCCGCGTAGAGGATCGTGCCGGTGAACTCGGCGTCGTCGGCGGAAACACACACGCAGCGCACGCTACCGCCCCACCCTGGCTCAACCCCCGCCTACGGGCACCTTCCCCTTCACCACCCCCCGCCACCGCCAGTGCCACTGCGACCCGCCACTCAGCGCCACTGCCGCCGCCCGCCACCGCCGCCGCCCGCCACCGCCGCCGCCCGCCACCGCCGCCGCCCGCCACCGCCGCCAGCCGCCGCCAGCGGCC
>NZ_LWLC01000038.1:0-75460 GCF_001905065.1 Saccharothrix sp. CB00851 | reverse complement strand
GATCATGATCTGCCGCACCGCTTCCCACAATTAGGAGACGCCGCCTAGGTGCTCGCGCTGTCGTACCGCACGAGACCCCGCCGCCAGATGAACGCGGTGAGCGAGCACGCCGCGATCAGCACGACGGGCGCGAGGACCAGGGTCGTGGTCGGCTCCAGGAGCTGTTCGGCGGGGTAGGAGCCGCTGAGCGCGGCCGGGGTGACCGAGACCAGGACGACCTGGAAGGTGCGCGGGAAGAACTGGCGCGGGTACTGGCCGGCGCCCCGCCACGCGGCGGCCAGGTCGTTGACCGGTTCGACCGACTGGAGCCAGAAGGCGAGGAACGCCAGGTCCGCCCAGAAGGTGCAGTAGGCGACGCTGCCGACCAACGCCCACACGAGCGTGGACCCGACCGCGTGCGGCTGGACGTCCAAGTCGTAGACCTGCGTGGCGACGACGATGATCGTCGTCCCGGTCAGGCACTTGCCGAGTTCGGTCGGTTGGATCCAGCGCAGCACCGCGTAGCACAGCGTCGGGACCGGCCTGATGATCGCCAGGTCGAGTTCGCCCCGGCGGACGGCCGAGTCGAACCGGCGCAGGCCCGGGGTGACGAAGCAGTCCATCAAGCCGGTGGTTACGGCGAAGATGCCGACGGTGAGCACGGAAACCTGGGTGATCGACGGGTCGTACCCCGCGTAGCCGGTCAGGATCAGCACGGGCAGGATGCCGAGGACCAGTTCGCCCACGCTCGCGACCAGGTGCAGCCAGGCTTGCGACCGGAACTGCAGGTCTCGCATCACCGCTTGGCGGAACAGCCCCACCCACACCCCGAAGGTGACGCGCGCGGTACGCCGGTTCACGCGCCCGCTCCGTGGTAGCGGCGCAGGCCCCGGACCCAGGCGACGCGGGCCGCGATGAGCGCGCAGGCGACCCAGGCAACCTGCGCCGCCAGCCCGGCCCGCAGGCCGGCGGTGTCCGGTTCCAGGAGCGTCTGGATCGGGAACGCGACGACGTACCCGAACGGCTGTGCGCGGAGGAAGGGCTCCCACGCGGCGGGCATGACCGCCGGCGGCACGACCGCTCCGGAGAGGAAGAGCGTCGCCAACTGCCGGAAGCGGTCCACGGCGGTGACGTCCTGCCACCAGAAGGCGAGTGAGCCGACGGCGACGTCGAGGCTGAAGGTGAACGTGGCACCCAGGACCAGTGCCCAGGCGAACAGCAGCCAACGTCCCGGGTGCGTCGGCAGGTCGAGGTCGTCGTGGAACGGGATGGCCACGACGACCACCAGGGGCAGCTGGGTGGCGAGCTTGGCGATCTTCTCGCCGACGTTGTTGGCCGCGGCGGAGACGTGGGTGGAGCAGGGTCGGACGAGCCGGCTGTTCAAGCGCCCCGAGCGGATGCTCTCGGCGAGGAACCTGGCGGTCCAGCTCGACGTCAGCATGGTGACCAGGCTGACCAGGACCAGGTACGTGGTCAGGTAGTCGCGCGTGACCGGAGGCTCCGCGCCGTGGGCGATGGCACCACGCCACACCAGCAACGAGATCAGCGGAACCGTCACCACGCTCGCCTGCGTCGCCGGCAACCACCAACGGTACTGGGCGATCATCTGCAACTCCTGGTGCAGCACGGCGAGGAACACCGACGCGGTGCGCCGTGCGGTGGAGCGGGTCACCGGTCACCACCGTCCTCGCGGAACACCTTCGCCAGGACCTCGTCCAGCCCGGGTTCGACGACCCGGAAGTCGACCAGCTCGCCCCACCGCGCGGCGGTCCCGACCAGTTCCGGCACCGGTCGGTTGTCGAGCCGCAAGCGGACGCTGCGCGCACCGGTCCCCTACGGAGTCGTGCGCGAGCCCCGGAGGAATGCTCGGCCTGTCGCGGTAGGTCAGCACCACCTCCGCGGGATTGTCGGCGTGAGCGCGCAGCTCGGCGAGGTCGCCGTCGAACGCCGCCGCACCGTCCTTGATGATGACGACGCGGTCGGTGAGCGCTTCGACGTCGCTCATGTCGTGACTCGTCAGCACGATCGTGGTGCCGAGCGTCCGGTTGACCTCGCGGAAGAGGTTCCGCACGGCCACTTTGGCCTCGACGTCCAGCCCGATCGTCGGTTCGTCGGCGAACAGCAGCGTCGGCCGGTGGAGCAGAGCCAGGGCGAGCTCGCACCGCATGCGCTGCCCGAGCGAGAGGTGGCGGACCGGCGTGTCCAGGACCTCCGTGATGCCCAGCAGGTCGCCCAGCCGTGCCACCGTCGCGGCGAACTCGTCACGGGAGATCTCGTACATGCTCCGGTGGATCCTGAGCGACTCGCGGGTGGACACGTCCCACCACAACATCGCCTTCTGGCCGAAGATCACGGAAATCCGGGACAGGAACCTGTACGACCGGTCCGCGGGTCGCTCGCCGCACACTTCGAGGCTTCCCCCGGTCGGCACCAGGAGTCCGCACAGCATCTTGACGATGGTGGTCTTGCCGGCTCCGTTCGGCCCGAGCAGACCGATGATCTCGCCCCGACCGACGGCCAGGTCGACACCGCGAACAGCCTGCACGCTCGTGAGCTCGCGGTGGAAGAGACTGCGGACAGCGCCCAGGAGCCCTGGTGGTTGCCGGTAGAACTCGTAGGTCTTGCCGAGGTTCTGCGCCCTGATGACGGTTTCGGGCACTGAGGAACGCGTGCGCACGGTGAACTCCTCGCCGATCGCGCAGGGCAAGGGGATCGGCAGACGTCCACACGTGGCGCTCCAGCCCTGGGGAGCCGTGGAGAACTGTAACCACCGTGACCTGTGGTCGCAATCGCGATCAGCGGACGCGGTGTCGGATCGGCACGGACTCGGGCGGCCGCGTCGCGCTCTGCGGTGGTACCGGATTCTTGACAGACTGGTGACATGCGGATCAAGTACCAGGTCGTGACGTTCGACGCCGCCGATCTCGCCGCTGAGAGCCGTTTCTGGGCCGGGGTGCTCGGTGGTGAGGTGGACGAGGACGGCGACTGGCACATGGTGATGGTGGACGGGGCGCCCCGCGTCGGGGTGCAGCTCGCACCCGACCACGTGCCGCCGCAGTGGCCGGACGGCCCGACCAAGCAGCAGGTGCACCTCGACCTGTGGGTCGAGGACTTCGCCGAAGCGCACGAACAGGTGCTGGCCCTGGGCGCCTCGGTGTTGAAAGCGGCGGCGGGGAACACCTCGGGGGACGACTTCCAGGTCTACGCCGACCCGGCCGGTCATCCGTTCTGCCTGTGCTGGCTGGTCGCCGAGCAACGGATGTGACCTGAACAGCCCGTGTGTCCCCTGGACCAGACGCCGTCGTGCGTGCGTCAGGCCTTCTCGCGGGCGGTCTTCAGCAGACCCGCGAGCCTGGTCAGCTCCTCCAGCAGGACCTGCCGGTCGGGTTGGGCGGGGACGCGGCGGAACTCCAGGCGCCGCTGCTCCTCGGGCGTCCCCTCCCGCATCGCCGAGAAGTTGAGGGCGTGGTACTTCTCGGGGTTGGCCTGGTCGGTGTTGCCGGTGTTGAACACGTCCGTGAGGAGGTGCCTGACCAGGACGGGGATCGTCCAGTTCTCCGCGTTGAACTTCTTGATCACCGCGTCGTAGTCGACCTGCTTTTTCTTGGCGTCGTTGAGCTCCGAGAGGAACGGGGCGTTGACCTCGTCCGGGTCGCGGGCCTGCCAGTACTTCTCGTCCTTGTACACCTCGTCGATGAACTCGGCCAGCACGCGCGCCGCCCTGGGGTTGCCGTGGTGGCCGACGGAGGTCGTCTCGTCGATGTTGATGTGCCCGCCGCCGATCGTGATGTCGGTCTCCAGGCCGACCGCCTTGGCGACGTTGAACACGTACTGGTCCATGAGGTCGCCGACGGCTCCCGCGTACACGTCCGACGCCGCGGCCTTGTCGGTGATCACCTCCACGCACGCCTGGTCGGCGGTCACCTGGTAGCGCCAGTCCACGCCGTAGTCCGCCGAGGTGAACCGGTAGGTCAGCATGGTCATCTTGTTGCGGTCGACGCCCCTTTCCGGGGTGGGGCCACCGAGGTGGGCCATCGCGTCGGCCCACCTCTGGGCCGCCTGGTTGTAGGGGTCTTTCATCAACTTGTAGATGTCGCTGTTCTTGTTCTTCGCGGCCTTCCCGGCGGCCGTCCGGAGGGCGTCGTCCACGAAGGTGAACTCGTTGCCGATGAGCGTGCCGGCGATGGCGGAGGGAGCTGCCCTGCGCTCGTCGACGACCGTCTCGATCTGGTGCAGGATGTCGTTCAGCTCGCCGATCTGGGCGCGGGTGACCTCGTTGTCCAACTCCATGGCCGTCACGCTGGGTTCGATGGACCTGACCAGCGGGTCCACCCGGTCGGCGACTCCCACGTTGGTCTTCTTCCAGTTCTTCCAGTGCTCGCCGGTCCACTTCGGCATCTTGAGCGTCTCGGCCAGCTCGGCGTAGACCAGCTTCCTGAGCCACCTGCCGCGCGTCTCGGCGTCGGCCGCCTCCGTGTTCCCGTGGTGCTGGACGGCGGAGTAGTCCAGTACCCGTTGGACGTGCGGCACGTCGTCCCGCGCCGGGGCGTGGTCCGCGTAGCGTTGCACGGCGCCGTGTTCGGTGGTGGGGTGGGCTCCCGCGTCGGGGGTGCGCTGCGCGGCCATGGTGCGCCGAGCGTTGTCCTCGGCGGCCCGCTCGAAGCGGTCCGAGGGGTCGCTGACCCGCACCCCGGCCCCGGTGTCGGTGCCGGCCACCGGTCCGGAGCGCTGCTGGAGCACGTGGGTCAGCTCGTGGGCGAGCCGGTGCCGCCCGGTCGACGACGACGGGTCGTACTGCCCCTGCCCGAACACCAGGTGCGAGCCGGTCGTGAACGCCTCGGCCCGCACGGACTCCGCCGCCTGCGCCGCCGCGCCGTCGGTGTGCACGCGCACGTCGGAGAAGTCCGCCCCCATCCGGCTCTCCATGTCCTCGCGCACGGGTGCGTCCAAGGGCTTGCCGGGCGTGCGCAGCACCTCGTGCACCGCCGAGCGCTGCACGTCGGCACCGTTCTCGCTCAGCATCCGCGCCACGGCGGCGTTCCCGACCGCCCGCTGCATCGCCAGGATCCGGTCCACGGAGAGCGGCCCCCGGCCGGTCGCGGGAGCGGTGTGCTGCTTCGGTGCGCGTGCCGGATCGTGCGCGTCGCGGCGGTCCGGTTCGCGCTGGTGCGCGGTGTGCGACATGGGTTCCCCTTCGCTGCCTCTCCCGGCAGCGTGGGCGGCCGCACCCCCTGCCGGCCAGGGACCTGAGGGCACGATCGGTGCCCGTGTTCGGCCCGAAAGGGCACGGTGGGGAGTGAGCGTGGACCATCGCGGAGCCGGCAGGCTCGCTGCGCCACCACGAGGAGCGGCCCGCCTGCCCGCCGCACCGGGCCTCGGCCAGTCCTGCACCGCGCGCGGCCGCCGTGACGACGCCCGAGCGGCGTGGCGTGAAGCGCTGGGCCTGTACCGGGCACAGGCCCGCGACGCCGACGCCGAGCGAGTGCGGCGGCAACTGGGGTCACCGCTGGACCAGGTACGCCGCGGTGACGACGAGGAGGGTTCCGGCGAGTGCGAGCCCGTGTACGGACTCGCCGCCGAGGAGCACGCCCGCGAGCAGGGCCACGACCGGTACGGCATAGGTGACGGCTGATGCTCGGGTGGGGTCGAGGGTTCCGGCGAGCCAGGCGAAGAGGGCGAAGCACACGGCGGTGCTGATGCTGCCGAGGAGCACCAGGGCGACGATCGCGTGCGGAACGGGCTGTGCGTTCACCAGATCCGGCAGGCCGGCGGGTGCGAGCAGCAGGGCGGCGATGGTCATGGATCGCCAGATGACCGGCAGGGCTTCGTGCTCACGCTGGAGCCTGCCGGCGATGTTGAACGCCACGCCGTACAGGGCGACGGCGACGAGCACGAGCACCACGCCCATGGGTGCGCCGGCGCCCTGGGTGGCGCCGGGTAGCCCGATCGCGGCGACCCCGAGGGCTCCGATGAGCAGGCCGAGCAGGCGTTGTGCACCGGGCAGCGTCCTGGTGAGCGCCGCGGCGACGATCGCGGTGAAGACCGGTGCGGAGCCGTTGATCATTCCCGCGGTCGCCGAACCGACACTGCGTTCGGCCAGTGCGAACAGGGCCATCGGAAGCGCCATCCACGTCACCGCGAGCGCGCCGAGCCCCGGCCAGGCGCGCAGTGGCACTCGTCGCCTGGATGCGGGGATCAGGCTCAGGACCGCGGCGCCGAGGGCGACCCTGCCGAACGCGACCCCGTACGCGCCGGTCGCCTGCAGTGACTCGCGGATCAGCAGGAACGAGCACCCCCAGCCGAGGCTCACGGCGATCATCACCGCGATCGCCGGCCATCGCGTTCCGGCGCTCATCGCGCACTGTCCAAGGTAGACATGCGGCGTAGTGGGGACAACGCGATCGGGACCCACACCAGGCCGAGCGCGACCGACGCCACGATGACGGCGGCCCGGTTGTCGGCCACCGTCGCGACCGCCCCGGCCGTGGCGGCGCCGGCGGCGACGGCCGCGGTGAGGAGCACCCTCATCGTGCCGTTCACCCGACCCAGGAGGTGGGAGGGCGTGACCGCCTGGCGGAAGCTCATCATGACGACGGCATCGAAACCGATCTTGTAGATGATCAGCGCCCAGGCGGCTGCGGCGACGTAACCGGGAACCGGGTCCCCCGTGAGTGGCAGCAACACGGCGGTGGGGGCGATGAACAGGCCGATCACGAAGACCGAACGACCGGTACCGAGCCGACCCGCAACCTTGTTCGCCGTCACGGCTCCCAGCAGACCGCCGATCCCTCCGGCGCCGAGGTACGTTCCGAGTTGCGCTTCGGACCAACCGAGGTCCACCAGCGCGTACACGGGCAGGACCGCGGTGAACGCGGCGCTGCCGAAGTTGACCAGGCAACCGGCTCCGAGGACGGCGAGGAGCACGGGATGTTGCCGGACGAACCGGACACCGTCACGAATGTCAGCCGAAAGCCGTTGCCGCGGCGCGTCGGCGCGATGGGCCGGCTCCCGAGTGCGCAGCCGCGAGAGCCAGACCGCCGACCAGGCGTAGCCGACCGCGGTCGCGGCGAGGACAGCGGGCGGCGTGAGCAGTCCCGAGGCCCAGCCCGCCAGCGGAGGCGCGCAGATCAGGGCGGACTGGGTGAGGGTCGCCAGCCTGCCGTTCGTCTTCACCAACTGGTCCGCTGGAGCGAGGTCTTTGAGGTGACTCTGGGTGCCGAGGTCGAAGAACACCGTCGCGACCCCGTTGACCAGCACCACCACCCAGAGGTGGACGAAGGTCAGCGCGCCGAGCCAGTCCGCGATGGGAACCGTGGCGAGGGCCGCGGCGCGGACGACGTCCGCGGTGATCATGACCGGACGACGTCGGACGCGGTCGAGCCAGGCACCCACGGGCAGGCCCAGGACCATGAAAGGCACGGCGACGCTGGCCGACAGCAGCGCGGTACCGCGGGCGTCGACGGACAGCGACGCGACGGCCGTCAGCGGAACCGCTGCGACGCCGAGTTGCGCGCCCCACAACGCAACGCCGGAAGCGAGGAGATACCGGCCGCGGTCCCGAGCCAGTTCGGCGGTGTCGGGCAGTCGCGCCTGCGTCGTCATGACGGGGAGCATCGAAGACCGTCGGAGATGGGGTCATCAGATTCACGTTAGAGTGAATCCATGGGGGAGATGCGCATCCGGCTCGACGCCGCGGACCTCAGCCGTTTGCGCTGGGCGATCTCACCCGCCTGGGAACTCCTCGCCAGCCTGCGAGTCCTCGGACAGCCGGCCACGCACGCGATCCACATGCCCTGGTTGTCCCGACACCGGGACGACCCTGTCCTCACTCGTGCGCGTCACCAGAACCTCAGGGACCTCGCCATCCAGCGCGTTGGCCACCTACCGGGATTCCTCGCACCGACGCCTGATTCGCCACTTGCGGGTATCGACGACGAACTGTCGGTTGTCCTGGCTACTTCGGTCGACGTCGTCCGCCGCGAAGTGCGGGACACACACCCCGACGGAGTCCCGCCATCGCTGCACCCGCTGGTCAGAGCGCCGCGGCGGGAACTCCGCAGCCTGGTGACCGACCTGCGCGCGTACTGGTCGCGGACCATCGAGCCGACCTGGCCCGCGATGCGGGGCATACTCGAACGCGACATCCACCACCGGGCGATGTCCACCGCGGACCGCGGTCCCGGCGCGATGCTCAACGGACTGCACCCGGACGTCCGGTGGGATCCGACGAGCGACACGCTGGTGATCGGCAACCGCGTCGCCGGAGTCGCCAACCCCGACCGCGTCCTCACCGGCCGCGGGCTCGTCCTGGTCCCCTCGGCGTTCACCTGGCCCCGGGTGTACGTCAAGACCGCCGAGCCCTGGACCCCCGTTGTCAGGTACCCCGCCCGCGGTGTCGGAGCCCTCTGGGAACCGGAGGAGGCCGACCACGACATCTCGGCAGCCCTGGGAACCACCCGAGCCCGGCTCCTGGCATTGCTGGACGTGCCGTCGACTACCGACCAACTGGCACGGGCGCTCACCCTCGCGCCCGGAGGGGTGTCGGTCCAGCTCCACCGACTGGTCGCCGCCGGACTCGCCTCGAAGGCCCGCATCGGCCGCGAGGTCTACTACGCCCGCACCTCTCGCGGCGACAACCTCATGCGGTGAACGGAACCCACTTCTCCGGCCATCTTGGGCGGTCGTCCACCACCCGACCGCCCAAGATCGAACCAATGCGGCGTGCGCGAGCGGGGTGTTCGCAGCGGCGCCTCCGGTCAGGCGAGGAGAGACAGACCCAGTTCGCCCGTGATCACCGCGAGCTGGGCGTCCGAGGCGAGCACGTAAACCTGGTCGGCGCCGGGTGAAGTGGACAGACGGTGGAACCGACGCTGCACGTCGCCGGGCGGCCGGAGGTCGTTGATCGACTCGAAGATCGACAGGGTGTCGAGGTACTCGTCGTGGTCGTCGATGGTCCAGGACATCGGTTGGCCGTTGCGGGTGAAGGTCAGCAGCCAGTCACCCGACGCGTCCTCGTCCTCCTGCTCGGTGAACGCGATGTCCTCGACGACCACCGTCCCGCCGGAGCACGCCGCCGCGGCGGTCAGGATGTCGGCGTAGGCGTCCACCAGGTCAGGGCCGTCGAGACCGACGTCCTCCGTGTGCACGCCCACCGCGGCACCTAACTCGACCAGCGCCGCCGGCCGCTCGTCGATCGGCAGTTCCGCGTCCGGGTCGCGCCAGTCCGCGGCGGCCGCCAGCTCCTCTGCCGCCCGTCCTGCGGTCACCATTCCGAGTTCGACCAATCGGGCAGCGAAACCCCTGTAGGTCACAACTTGTGTCAACGCCATGGCGGGATCATGTCCCGCAACGACGCCCGTGTTGACGAGACCCCTCGTGGCGTGCGCCTCGACTTCACGGGCAGGTATACGGTGATCGCGTGAGCGACGAGGTGGTTGAAGACGTTCGGTACCCGGGCTTGCGAGGTGACGTCACCGACGCGCTCAAGCTGTTCGCGGAGCTCGACCGGGAGGCCGTCGAGCAGCGGGTCGGTGACCTGACCAACGCGGTCCACTGGCTGGTTGACGACACGTTCTGGGACATGCGCGACGCGTCCGAGGACATCGGCTACCGGTTGCGTGATCACCAGGAGGTCGCGGCGATCAAGGCGGTACTCGATCCACTGCTCGTCGTACTGGACGAACTGGGACCGGTCGCGCCCGACGTCGACTACCTCGATCACCGTCGTTGGCCTGAGGTCGTCACGAGCGCCCGCGCGGCCCACCGCCTGCTGGTCGCCAACGACGAGGCAGCCCGCTGACCTCGTGCCCCAGAGGAGCGTGCGCTCTGTTCGCAACCGACCTGACCAGGATAACGCTCGTCGGCGCGGATCTCAGCTGGGCCGACCTCGGCGCGGCCACTGTCGGTGCTTGGTGGTGAGCCAGAGCGCGTCCGGGGTGACGATGCCGTGGCCGGTCGCCGCGGGCCGGTGACGCAGGCCGAGTTCGGTGTTGTCGCCGGCCGGTCAGGTGGACCGGAGAGGCCGGTATTTTGACCTGGAGACGCAATACCGGCTTGTGGTGGTGCCCGGGTTGGTCGGGTCGACTCGCTGTGGCGCCGCGCCGGACGAGGGGGACTTGATGGCCACGGTGAAACACCTGCTGGACCGCCGGTTCAACGGGTACATGGGGATCAAGGTGCCGCACGAGCTGGACGACCTCGTGGAGTCGGTCGTGGCCGGGTACGGCTCCACCCTGGCATGAGCACATGGCCGCCGCCGCGGGGATCGGCACGATGACAGCGGAACTCCTGGCAGAGCGGCGCTTCGACAACGTCCGACCTACCAGGAGTTCCCTCACCTGCGCACCAACGGCTCCCCCCTGCTCAAGTTCGGAGCCGGGCACCGGGATGCGGCAGCAGCCGGTCAGCTCAGGCGGGCGAACTGGGAATACGGGTAGACCCAGCCGCGGGTGAACTGCAGGCCCAGCAGGTGCCGGTACTGCTGACATGCGCTGGGCTGTGGCAGATCGGGGCAGAAGATCACCGTGAGGTCCGAGAAGGTGTAGACGTCGTTCGCGTCGAGCGGCCTGATCACGTCCCTGGCGGAATACGTCACCGAGGCAAGTCGCGGATCGGGCTGGCCGTTGGGGTACACCACCACCGATTCGGGCTCGTACACGAAGACCCTGTCGCTGAAGATGCACACGTTCGCCCCGAAGTGGAATTCGTACATCAGTTCCCCTCGGCCGGTTTCGTAGACGTACTCCCCGACCTCCTCCCGGTAGCAGGGGGTGTCGCGGGGGAACGCGGCGGGTGGGGTGATCGGCCAGGCAGTGGTCGTGACATCGGTCGCGCTGTGCGACGAGGTCGGGTTCAAGATCGACTTGAACGGCGCCGCCGATGCGGACGCCGCCGGAGCCACGGTCACGATGGCGATCAAGGCCATGAACGCCACGGCCGACGCGAACACGTGCTTGAAGCGTACGGACACTGGACCACCCCTTGGTTGTCGTGGTGAAACGAGCGCACTGTTCGAGGCGCATTCGTGCCGGCGGGCCGGTGGGTCGGTGGGTCGGTTCCCGCCGAACGCCAGAGTGGTCGCCCGATGTGGTCCGGTAACACGGCGTTCTGCGAATCGCCTGTTCAGTGGTGCCGGGCAGCTATCGGTGGGCATAGGCAAGACCCGTGCGGGACCGGGGCGCCAGAAGGGGGCTGCGCGGTGGGAGTGCGATTCCAGGTGCTGGGTCACGTCGAGGTCCGGGTCGACGGAGCGTGGGTGGACCTCGGACACGCACGACAGCGAAGCGTGCTGGCGGTGCTGGCGGTCGAAGCCAACCAGGTGGTCGCCACCGACCAGGTGGTGGACCGGGTCTGGGGTGAACGCCCGCCTCGACGAGCTCGCCAGTTGGTCAGCAACTACCTGTCCCACCTGCGCCGCCTGTTGGCCGCGGGCGGCATCACGGACGAAGTGGTGGTCCAACGCCGCGGCGGGGGCTACGTCCTGTTGGTCGACCCGGAATGCGTGGACGTGCACCGGTTCCGTCGCCTGGTCACCGACGCTCGCGCCGAGCTCGACCAAAGCCGCGCGCTGGCCCTGCTGAAGCAGGCGTGCGAGTTGTGGCGCGGTGAAGCGTTGGCCGGTCTGGACACGCCGTGGACCACTTCGGTGCGCGGCGGGTTGGAGCGGGAGCGCTTCGCCGCCGACACCGACCGCCTCGACCTGGCTCTCCGGGCCGGACAGCACGCCGCGTTGTTGCCCGAGCTGACCGAACGCGCGGCCGCGCACCCGCTGGACGAACACGTGGTCGCCCAGCTGATGCTCGCCCTGCACCGCGCCGGCAGACAGGCCGACGCCCTGGACCACTACCGGCGGTTGCGCACCCGGCTGGCCGACCACCTGGGCACCGACCCGGGTGCGGACCTGCGACAACTGCACCAACGCATCCTCACCGCCGATCCCGCCCTGACCGCTGCCACGGTGGGCACCGATCGGTCACGAGTGGTGCCCCGCCAACTGCCCGGCACGCCCAGGGCGTTCACCGGGCGCGAACCGGAGTTGGCGATGTTGGACCGCGCCGCCTCGGAGGACGGAGATCCCCGAACCGATCCGGGCGCGACGACCAGGACGGTGGTGATCTCGGCGATCGGCGGGGCCGGGGGGATCGGCAAGACCTGGCTCGCCTTGACCTGGGCGCACCGCAACCTGCACCGCTTCCCCGACGGGCAGCTGTTCGTCGACCTGCAGGGGTTCAGCCCCGCAGGACGGCCGATCGACCCCGCCGACGCGCTGCGCGGCTTCCTCACCGCTCTCGGCGTCGGCCCCGGCGCGCTCCCGGCGGACCTGGCCGCCAAGGCCGCGCTGTACCGCAGCCTCGTCACGGACAAGCGAATGCTGGTCGTGCTGGACAACGCCGCCGCCATGGACCAGGTCGTGCCGCTGCTGCCCGGCGGCGCCTCGTGCACGGTGCTGGTCACCAGCCGTACCAAACTCGCCTCGCTGATCGACCGCCACGGCGCCCACCACGTACCGCTGGACGTGCTCACCCCGGCCGAGGCCCGTGCCCTGCTCGCCGCACGCCTGGGTGACCAGCGCGTCGATGCCGACCGAGCCGTGACCGAGGAACTCATCAGGCTGTGCGGGTGCTACCCGCTGGCGTTGTCGATCACAGCGCGCCACGCGGCCACCCGTCCCCGGATCCCGCTGACGGAGATCGCCGCCGAACTGCGCGACCAGGGCATGGACATGCTCGACAACGACGACGACCCCACGGCCAGCCTGCCCATGGTGCTGTCCTGGTCCCTGCGCGGGCTCACCGACCACCAGCGGATGGTGTTCGCGCTGCTGGCGATCACCCCCGGCCCGGATGTCGAACTGCCTGCCGCGGCCGCCCTCACCGGCCTGACCGAGGCACAGACCCGCAAGGCGCTGCTGGCGCTGGAGAACCACTCGCTGCTCGACCGTCGCCCGGACAACCGCTACGCCATGCACGACCTGGTTCGCGCCCACGCCGCGACGACCCACCTCCCGGAACCGGTGCGGCAGGTGGCGCTGGAGCGAGTGGTCGACTTCTACCTGCACACCGCCCGTGCCGCCGACCACCTCCTGTACCCCCAGCGCCCGTCCGCGGTCCAGCCCGTCCCGCCGACAGCCGGGGTCCGCCCCCGCCCACTGCCCGACCGCCCCGCCGCGTTGGCCTGGATGGACGCCCACCACCCTCACCTGCTGGCTGCGCAGCGCACAGCCGCCGCCGACCACCGTCACGAAGCCGTGTGGCACCTCGCGTGGGCGCTGAGCACCTTCCACATGTGGCGCGGACACCGCCACGACGACCTGACCGTGTGGCAGGCAGCCGTCAACGCCGCCGAGCACCTGCCGGACCTCACCTCCCGCATCCACGCCCGCTGGCGCTTGGGGCACGCCCATGCGGAGTTGGGACGCCACGAGCAGGCCATCACCTACCTGCACGACGCCCTGACGCTGGCCGAGCACCACGAGGACCGCATCGAGCAGGCCCGGATTCACCACGCCCTCGCGTGGACCCGGGAGCAGCAGGGAAACCACCTGGAAGCGCTGACGCACGCTCGTCGCGCCCTGGTCTTGTACCGCGAACTCGACCAACCGGTGTGGGAAGCCGACGCGCTCAACACCGTCGGCTGGCTCGCCGCCCACCTGGGCGAGCACGACACCGCCCGTGACCACTGCCAGGCCGCCCTCGTCCTGCACCGCCGGAACCAGGACGCCGACGGCGAGGCGAACACCCTGGACAGCCTCGGCTACATCGACCAGCACACCGGACGCCACCGACAGGCCATTGACCACTACCAACAGGCCGTGACCCTCTACCACACCGTCGGGAACACCCCCAAAGCCGCCGAGACCCTGAACAAGCTCGGCCACTCCCACGCCGCCCTGGGACAGCGGCAACAGGCCCAAGCGGCCTGGCAGCAAGCCCTGACGCTCTACCGCCGACTAGGCCGCGACACCGATGCCCAGCGCGTCCAACAACAACTCGCCGACCTCACCCACGAGCCACCCACGGCCCGGCCACCGGACGGCCGTTGACGTCGGACGTGCCAAGCCACCGACGCGTGCCACGCGGTCGGTACCCGGGGTCGGGCGGGCGCGGTCGGGGTGGCCGAGCAGTGGGCCGCCGGTGCGGTCGCACGACCGCCGCGACGCCGCACGTTCCGCGCGTCACGGGTGCCCGGCGGCCGTAGCCGCTCGCGTCGCGGGGGACGGCCGCCTGTGCGCGGCCGCCCCCGTGGCTCTCGCGGAGGTGGGCGACTCTGCGGTCAGCGGGTCGCGGACTTGCCGCCGGTGGCCGGCTGGACCCGTTCGAACCGCACTCGGTTCAGGTATCCCGGGAGGTCGCTGAGCACGTACAGCTCACCGTGCACGTCGGGGGCGATCGCGGTCGGCTGGGTGGGGACGTGGCCGATCGCGGCGGACTCGTAGCTGCCGTCGAGCTTGGGGCGCACGGCGAACACACGGGTCGAGCAGTAGTCGGCCGCGATGTAGGTGCCCCACGCCTCCGGCGTCCGGGACCCCCGGTACACCACGCCGCCGGTCACCGAGCAGTTGTCGTTGTAGTGGTCGTACTCGAAGACCGGGTCGGTGTACCGCGCGCCCGGCCGGCATTGCCCCGGGTCGAACACCGGGGTGCCCTCCTTGCAGGACCAGCCGAGGTTCGCGCCGCCCTGCCACGGGCGGATGTGGTTGACCTCCTCGACCAGGCCCTGGCCGACGTCGCCGATCCACAGCGAGCCGTCGACCGGGTCGACGGAGAACCGCCAGGGGTTGCGCAGCCCGAAGAGCCAGATCTCCGGCCGCGCGCCCGGCACGCGGACGAACGGGTTGCCGGAGGGCACGCAGTAGGGCTTCGCCCCGCAGGTGCGGTTGACGTCGATCCGCACGATCTTGCCGAGAAGCGTGCCGAGGTTCTGACCGGCCTTGAACGGGTCGTGCGTGTGGCCACCGTCGCCGAGGGACCAGTAGAGGTAGCCGTCGCGGCCGAACGCCACCTGTCCGCCGTTGTGGTTGCCGTACTCGGCGTGGTCCTGGGTGAGCAGCACCCGCAGCCGCTCGGGAGCGCCGATGGGCACGCGCGCCAGGGTCAGCGCCCCGGCCGGCAGGCTCGTGTAGGCCACGTAGAGCAGTCCGGTCCGGGCGAAGTTCGGCGCGGGCGTGACGCCGAGGAGGCCGCGCTCGTTGTCCGAGGCGTCGATCAGGGCGGTCAGGTCGAGCACCGGCTCGGCCGCCAGGCCGGTGTCGGGGTGGTAGGCGCGGACGGTGCCTTCCTTCTCCGCGATCAGCATCCGGCCGTCCGGTAACCCGGTGATCGCGATGGGGCGCCGCAGACCGGACGCCACCTGTTCGGACGCCACGGTCAGTTCCGTGAGCGGGACCGCGCGGCTGTGGCGGGTGTCGGCCGCGGCGCTGCCGCCCACGGAAACCGAAGGCAACAGGAACGCGGACAGGGCCAGAACGAGCATGCCGGCCAGCAGGGTGACCGGGCGACAACGTCGTCGCGACATGGTTGGCTCCTCGAGCAGGGAGGATTCTGGGAGCGCTCCCAACGTAGCGTGACTCGCCGACGACTTCCAGCCGCCGTCCTGGCGCCTTCTCGGCGGGGAGAAGGGGGCTGTTCGGCGTCGTCCCCGACCAGCGGTGAAGAGGGGCCGGTCGAGCCGTTCCGGGTGGTGCCGGCCCACCAAAGGGTGGTTCCCGCGGCCACGTCGACGCTCAGTGGGTACACACGGCGGTAGTCGTCGACAGCACGGGAGACTCGATGTCCGACCTCAACACCGCCGTGATCTACTACTCCGCCACCGGCAGCGTGTACGCGATGGCCCGAGTCGCGGCCGAGGCGGCCGAGGCGGCGGGAAGCGAGGTGCGGCTGCGCAAGGTGCGCGAGCTCGCGCCGGAGGAGGCCATCGCCGCCAACGAGGGCTGGGCCGCGCACGCCAAGCGGACCCAGGACGTCCCTGAGGCGGCGCTGGACGACCTGGAGTGGGCCGACCTGCTCATCTTCGGCACGCCGACTCGGTACGGTCTTCCGACGGCGCAGCTGAAGCAGTTCATCGACACCACCGGTCCGCTGTGGGCACAGGGCAGGCTCGTCGACAAGGTGGCGACCTCGTTCACCTCGGCGGGCACCGCGCACGGTGGTCAGGAGACCACCATCACCGCCCTCAACAACACCTTCTACCACTGGGGCTGCGTGATCGTCCCACCGGGCTACGCCGACCCCATCCAGTTCCAGGCCGGCAACCCGTACGGCACGAGCCACGTCTCCGACAACGGCCGGACACCACCCGGCCAACTCGAGTTCGACGCGGTGTCCTTTCAGGCCCGTCGCGCCGTGCACATCGCCCGCGCCCTCAAGACCGGGCGATAGCCGGCGGCGAGCGGGGACTGGACCGGCCACAACAGAGGTTCGTCCAACCGTTCCTGTTAGGACTCAACCGAAACGCAGCCTCCGGGCTGGGACATGCCGTGGTGGCTCGCGCTTGCCGGCACTGCCGGTGCGTCCGGCCGGCCGCAACATACCCCGCCACCCCGACGGCAGCCTGCCGAATGCCGGCTGCCGTCCGAATGGTCATCGGGAATCCGAACTGTCCGATTACCGGCTCTCGGCCCTGCCCGTCGGCATCCACCCAGGTGTACCTGGTGAAACCGGCCGCGACGCCGCCGATCTGGTTCGCGCGGGCCTGCTCTCGGACCGGTTGAGGCGAGCAGCCGGGACTCGATAGCGTCGCTCACCTGGGTCTGCTAACCGATCACCAACATCCGCGCGTCCGGCGCGGGTAGGGGGATTTCCGATGGGGCGTTGGCTAGTACTGGGCGGCACTCGATTCCTGTCCCGAGCGGTGGCCGCTGCTGCGGTCGAGCGGGGGCACGAAGTGGTCTGTGCCGCGCGAGGGGAGTCCGGGCCGCCGCCCGAGGGTTCCCGCTTGGTGAAGATCGACCGCGACGCCGAGGACGGGTTGGCGCCACTGCGCGGTGAGCAGTTCGACGCCGTGGTCGACGTGGCCTTCATCTCCTACCGGTGGGTGCGGGAGGCATTGGACGAGCTGGCTGAGAAGGCGGGGCACTGGACGTTCGTCTCGACGATGAGCGTCTACACCGACCTGTCGCGCCGCGGCGGTGGCGTGGACGAGCCGGTGCGGGAACCGCGCTACACCGACCCGACAGATCCCGAGGACTTCGGTGCCTACGGGCAGATCAAGGTGGCCTCCGAGCAAGCGGTCATGGAGACGATCGGAGACCGCGCGATGGTGGCGCGGCCCGGCCTGGTCTGCGGTCCGGGCGACGAGGCCGACCGGTTCGGCTACTGGCCGGCCAGGTTCGCCCGTGGCGGGCGCGCGGTGGTCCCCGACGCGCCCGACCAGCCGTGTCAGATCATCGACGTCCGCGATCTCGCCGAGTGGATCGTGGTCGCGGGCGAGAAGGGGATCACCGGCACCTTCGACACCTGCGGCCCGCCCACGACCCTCGGCACGGTGCTGGACGAGATCGCGACCGCGGTCGGCGCCCCCGACTTGGAGCGCGTCCCGGTGTCACCGGAAGAACTCAGCGCGGCGGGGATCATGCCCTGGCAGGGCCCCCGGTCACTGCCGCTGTGGTTGCCCGACAGCTTGTTGGGCGTGGTCGACCGCGACACCGGCCCGGCTCGGGCCGCCGGCCTGAACTGCCGGCCGATCGCCGAGACGGCCTTGGCCGCACTGGAACACGAACGCGCGCTCGGCACGGATCGCGAGCGGCAGGCCGGCCTGACCGCGGAGGAGGAGGCCGAACTGCTGGCTGGGCGGTGAGATCGGTCGGCCATCCAGGTCGCTCTGACGGGTTCGCCGTCGAGTGACCTGGAGCCGAGCGGCACTGCCCCGCGACTTGGGAGAGCGGGCGGAGCACGACGTCGGCTTTCACGCGGTCGGTCTGCGGGTTCCCACCGGCCTTGCGCAACCCGCAGACCGCCCAGGGCGAAGAACACCGTGGCCGCGACGGTCGGCTGGGACACCGGCGTCGCCGGGGCGTCACCTCACGACCGGACGGGGTAGGGATCGGCGGTGCGTGCGGACTCGACGTCCGGGACGCTGATCGGCCGGCGCTCGTGCTGGTGCTGGTGGTCCGGGAACAGGCTGATGAAGTACTCGCTCCAGCCGCCCATCCGGACGCGCAACAGGTCGTACTGCTCGGGGTCGAGCCGGGCGGCGGCCATCGTCCCGGGGTCGGCGCAGGTGATGGTGAGCAGGTTGGAACCGGTGCCGCGGGCGAACTCCTCGATCACCCCCACCAGGGCTTCGTGGGGGAAGTCCTCGCGGATGTTGAAGTCGGTGGGTGCGGCGTCCCAGAAGGACTCCGCGCCGTCACCGGCGAAACCCCGCAGGGAGTCGAGGATCGCCTCTTCCTGGTGGTCGACGGGGAGGTCGGCCGGGCTCGGGGTGGGGCTCAGGTCCGAGGCGAGCGTTTCGCCGCGTCGTCGTCCCTCCGGTGACGCGCCGGTGGCGGCGCCGAACTCGAGGTAGTTCTCGAAGGTGCCCACGCCGGGTTGGATCTGGACGCCGAACGGGTGGTCGGGGGTCCCGATGTCCTCGGCCAGCTTGACCAGCTTGGACGCGACAGGAAGAGCGGGGTCGGTGAGCACCGAGACCACGGTGTCGGAGACGCGGCGCAGGAACCGGTTGCCGAACTCGTCGACCTCCTCGTCGCCCCGGCCGTAGCGGGGCAGGGCGAGCGCGGCCCGGCGCAGGTCGCGGAAGCGTTCGGCGCGGGCGGCGATGCGGCCGGCTCCCACCAGGGAGTTGGTGAACGGCTCGGTCATCGACTCGCCCCAGTCGCACATCAGCGCCTCGACCAGTTCGGGCAGGGAGGTCGCCGCGGTGGTGGGCTCGTAGACGAGGTGCCGGATGGCGAGCAGGGAGTTGATGGCGTTGGGCAGGGCGATCAGCCCCGGCGCGATCACGTTGTACCGGGCACCACCCGCGTAGTAGTCCAAGCCGGTCTCGACGCAGTCGTCCACGAAGCAGGACAGCAGCGGCGACGGGCACACGTCGCTCATCGTCCCGAACGCCGCGAGCTGGCCGTCGACCTGCTTGGCGTACATCCAGGACAGGTGGGTGAAGTACAGCTCGACCACCTGGTCGAACGACGTGAGCTCGGAGGGCTTGGCGGAGGTGAACGACACCCGCTGCCCGCGCAAGTACATCGGCCCCGCGGTGAGCCAGGACTTGCCCTGGTTGAGGGTGGCCTCCAGCACCTGCAGCATGTTCACCTGGCCGAGGGTGAACCAGTTCTTGCCGGGGAACTGGGGTTCGTAGCAGCCGTCGCAGGCGTAGTCGCGGGCGTCGTCGAGGGTCACCTCGCTGCGCCACTTCGGCCCTGCCTTCTCGCGCACCGGGGTGGACTCGGTGGGGTGGGTGCCGTCACCGATGGCCTCGCCGCTGCGCACCAGTCCGGGGATGATCTTGGCGTCGTTGAGCAGGATGGGGTGTGCGCCGCCGCTGAGCAGGGCACGGGCGGCTTCCTCGGCGTACTCGCGCGGCATGTCGGGTCGGACGCGCAAGGACAGGCAGGGTGCGTTGAGCGGCAACCTGCGGGCGGCGAGCAGGCACAGCATCGTGGTGGTGTTGTAAGCCGGAGTGCCGTCGCCGTCCGCGCCGTCGGGCAGCGTTCCGCCGACGGTGATCTGCTGGACCCACTGGTTGGTGGCGGCGCCCTGGGGGTAGTTGCCGCTGAAGCCGCCCATGGCCATGTTGCCGTAGGGCTGGTGGTCCTCCACGAACGTGCGGTTCCACAGGACCTTCTCGCCGAGCTTGATCCACAGGCAGTCGACGATCTCCTGCGCCTGCTCGTCGGTGATCAGCCCGAGTCGGTGGTCCTGCTCGCGGAAGGGTTCCAGGAGTTGGTCGAGGCGGCCGATGGCGGTCGGTTCGCCGATCAGGTGCAGGCAGGAGTGCAGGGTGAAGATCAGCTGGGCGGCTTCGACGAGCGTGTCGGGCGGTTGGTGGGCCAGCTTGCGCATCCGGCCGTGGATCGCCAGCAGGTTCTCCAGTTCGGCCCGCTGGGACGGTTGGGTGTCGTGGGCCAGCTCGGCGGCCAGGTCGGCGAAGGCCAGGCAGTGCTCGCCGACGCCTTCCAGGGCCAGGACGATCGCGCGGTAGAACTGCCGCTTGGCCTCGTCGTCGGTCGTGTCGAGCTTGGCCGACACCTCGGCGATCAGGCCGTCGAGGCCCTTGTCGAGCAGGCGCTGGTAGCCGGGGACGACGTGCCCGACGCCGGAGGCGGCGCTCAGGCCGCGGAAGAAGTTCTGCAGCTGCTCGTCGTCGCGGGTGTAGTCGATGACGTGCTTGCCCTGGCCGAGGCCGAGGTTGGGCATGGCGCCGACGATCAGCTCGGCCGGGTCGATGTGGTAGGTGTCGGCGCCGTTGACGGTCCTGCCGCCCACGCGCCGCCGGCCGCGGAAGCCGTAGTCGTGGCCGGCGAACACCTTGCCCAGGCCGATCTTGGCGGCCCAGCCCACGCGCTCGACCACCGGCAGCGCCATCACCTCCCGCGCCTGCTCGGCACCGTGGTACCGCTCGACGTAGACCGACAGGTGCTCCAGCTCCTGCTGCGCCCGGTCGAAGTACCAGCTGTCCTGCCACCGGGAGAACACCGTCTCCAGCAGCCACAGGACCCGGCGCGAGGGTGGCCGGCAGTGCTCGCGCTGGTCGTCGGGGATGGTGGCCATGCGGTGCTGGTAGTCGTGGTGGTTGTAGTACATGTAGCCGTTGGCCGAGCGCCGGTCGAAGTGCCGGTCCAGGCGTTCCCAGTCCACGCCGGGGAAGTCGCTCCACGAGCGCGCCAGGTCCGGCACCGGTGTGGGCGGCAGGTCCAGGTTGAGCTGGCTGGGGATGAAGTAGAACCCGCCGAGGTCGGAGCGGACGTTGGACAGCAGCCGGTCGGCCATGAAGCCCTCGGACCTTCCGATCTGCTGGTCCATGATCTTCTCCAGCGTCCCCACCGAGTTGGCGAAGCCGGCGAAGTAGATGCCCCGCTCGTCGCGGCGGCTGGCGCCCTTGGCCAGCAGGTCGTCGTCTTCGAGCGCGGTAGAGGTGCCGTAGGGCAGGCTCAGCCGCAGCAGGGGAGTGGTGTTGCCCATCTCGTCCTGCGCCCGGGAACGGGTGATGTGGCTGCGGTCGTCGCGGGACGGGATGATGATGTCGTCGGCGGTGCGGCCGACCAGGTCCTCGATCTGGTCGGGGTTCATGTTCAGCAGGTTCGACCAGTTGATGGTGAAGCGCTGTGCCAGCACGAACGACGCGCCGAGGTAGTCCGGGTCGTCCAGTCCGACGAGGGTGTGCTTCTGCAGGCTCACCGGGCTGGTGGGGTTGTTGAGGTTCTCGGAGAAGCGGCAGCCCACGACCTTGCCGCCCCGCTTGTCCGCGCGCACCGACTTGGTGGCGGCCTCCTGGTCCACCGTCCGGGTGGGATCGATGCCACCGGTCGCGGCCAGCTTCGCGCTGAGCCGCTCGAGCACGCCGGGGCAGTGCTCCCGGTTGTCGGACTTGATGTGGAACCACAGGTCGGCGCCGGAGTCCACGAAGGTGCCGTTCGACCGCTCGAACACCTTCGACGGCGCGTGCTCCGCGTCCACGCCGGGTTCGCCGGAGGGGTGGCGCAACCGCATGCCCCGCGGTGGCCGCGACCCCGCCTCGCGGCACCACTCGTGCCACAGGCGGAAGCCGACGCCGGTCACGATGGTGGTGTTGGCGCTGCCGAAGTCCGCGTGGATCTCGTCCCTGAGCTGCTGGAGGATCGTCGACACCTGGGCCAGGGTGGGTGCCCGGTCGTCCGCGGCGCGCCAGAAGGTCGCGAACACCGCGTGCGGCGACGGGTAGATCAGGCCGCGTTGCACGTGCTCCCACACGTCGTGCCCGACCGGTCCGTCGTCGGCGGCGAACAGGTCGAACGCGTCAGGTGCGTCGGTGTGCGACGACGTTCCGGTGCGTGACTCCTGCAGCGTCAAGGCTCTTCTCCCGGTGCCGGGGTCGACATCGCGCCGACCACCGACCGATGCTGCCAGGGACCGGTGCACGAGCCAGGTCCCCGCGCGGGACACGACCCGTCGGGGTGGCCTCCCGACTCGATCGGGGAACGTGACGTCCGCGAGGGTGCGGCCGCGACTACGTACCGCGCAGGCGGGTTCGCCCCTCGACCGCGGGCATTGCACCCACGAGTGCGGGCATCCTGGTCTTGGATGGGGGACCTCGGATCGAACGGACGTGGTCGTCGTCGCCCGTCGACCCGCGGGCACGTCCACCGCGCGCCGCGGAACATCCCGCGGCGCGTGCGGTGCCTCCGAATGGGCTAAGATGCAGTCCTGCTCGGCCACGAGGCCGAGGTGGTCTGACCCGCCGGCGCGCGGGCGATCCGAGGCTCGAAACCTCCAGCGTCCCCATCGTGTGGAAGCCGGAGGCTCCATCGTGTCCGTCCCCGTCCCCGTCCCCTCGCTCGACCCTCGGCGCTGGTGGGCCCTCGCCGTGTTCTCCCTGACCCAGCTCGTGGTGGTGCTGGACGCCACCATCGTCAACGTCGCCCTCCCGCGGGCGCAGGAAGACCTGGGTATGACCGACGCCCAGCGCCAGTGGGTCGTCACCGCCTACGTCCTGGCGTTCGGGGCGCTGCTGCTGCTCGGCGGCCGGGTCGCCGACTACTGGGGCCGCAAGCGCGGCTACGTGGTCGGGATGCTCGGGTTCGGAGCCGCGTCGGCGTGGGGCGGGCTCGCGCACAGCCCCTCCGAGCTGATCCTCGCTCGCGGCCTGCAGGGCGTGTTCGCCGCCCTGCTCGCACCGGCGGCGCTGGCCCTGTTGACGGTCACGTTCCCGTCCGGGCGCGAGCGCGGCACCGCCTTCGCCGTGTTCGGCACCGTCGCCGGGACCGGCGCGGCGGTCGGCCTCGCCCTGGGCGGCACGCTCACCCAGTTCGCGGGCTGGCGGTGGTGCCTGCTGGTCAACATCGCCTTCGCGCTGGTCGGCCTGGTCGGCGCGCTGGCGTTCGTCTCCGAGAGCAGGGCCGACGGCGACAACCGCTACGACGTCGCCGGCGCCGTCACGGTCACCCTCGGCTTGGGCGGCCTGGTCTTCGGGTTCACCCGCGCCGAGGCGGGCTGGACGGACTCGTGGGCGGTCACCTCCCTGGCGCTCGGCCTGGTGCTGCTCGTCCTGTTCGTGTGGATCGAGTCCCGGGTCGCCCAGCCCCTGCTGCCGCTGCGCGTCGTCCGCGACCGCGTCCGCGCCGGGGCGCTGCTCATCCAGGCGATCGTCGGTGCGGTCTTCATCGGGATGACCCTGTACCTGGCCTTCCACCTGCAGATCGTGCTCGGCCTGAGCCCGCTGCTGGCCGGGTTGGCTTCCCTGGGCATGACGGTCGCCACCATGGTCACCGCGCCGGTCGCGGCGAGGCTGTTCGCCAGGTTCGGTGCGCGCGTGCTGATGACCGCGGGCCCCCTGGTCGCCGCGGCCGGGATGCTGCACCTGACGCGCATCACCCCGGACGGCGGTTACTGGGACCAGGTCCTGCCCGGGCTGCTCGTCACCGGTGTCGGCATCGCCTGCACCATCGTCCCGCTGCAGAACGTCGCCCTGGCCGGCGTCGCCCCGCGCGACGCGGGAGCCGCCTCGGCGCTGGTCAACTCGGTCATGCAGATCGGCGGCTGCATCGCCCTGTCCGTGTTCACGACGATCTACCTCGCCACCGTCGAGGGCGCGGGCGGTCCGCCGCTGCGCGCGTTGACCGACGGCTACGCGGCCGTCTTCCTCGCCACCGCCGTCGTGCTCGTGATCGCCGCCCTCATCGCCGCGACCACGCTCGGCGGGCACCGCGCGGCGCCGTCGTCCCAGGAGGCCGGGCACGGGCAGTTCACCCACACCGGCTGAGGTCGCCGGGGCCGGGCTCGTCAGCGCGACTCGTTCGGGTGCGTGCGCAGGTGGCGTGACCTGGTTCGCCTTACCGTGGTCGTCGGCAGGTGACGGTCACCGGGCGGTGATCGGATCAGGGGCAACCGAGAGGCGCGCCAATGCGAGTGCTGTGCTGCGTGACCACCGCTGTCTCCCACGCCAGGGCGCTGCTCCCGGTGGCGCGGGCCCTGGCGGGCGCGGGGCACGAGGTCCTCGTGGCGACCACGGTGCCGCTGCTGCGCGTGTTCGACGGCGAACCGTTCCCCGCCCGACCGGACCTGCCGCCGCTGATCCCCGACGTGAGCCCGGCCCTGGCCGAGGCGGGCCAGGGCGCCGAGGAGGACGCGCTCACCCTGGCCCGCAAGGTGAGCGTCCGCCTCTTCGCCGGTCCGCACATCGTCAAGGGGTACCACGCCCTCGCCGCGGTGGCCGAACGGTTCCGCCCCGACCTCGTGCTGCGCGGCGAGGCCGAGTTCGCGGCCGTGCTGCTCGCCGAAGAACTCGGAGTACCGCACATCCCCGCCCCGGCCGGTACCGCCAACGCACTGCTCCCGGACTACCTGCTCGTCCAGCTCAACGCGCGCAGGCGCGAGCTCGGCCGACCGGAGTGGGACGACCTCGAACCGCTCCACCGCCACGGTCGGCTCGACTTCATGCCCGCGTCGTACTCGTTCGCCCCTCCCGACCTGCCGGACGCGATCACCTGCCGGCAGCCGGACGCCATCGACCGCGCGGAGGTCTTGCCGGACTGGGTCCTCGCACTGCCCGCGGACCGGCCCCTGGTGCTGGCGTCGTTCGGGACCGTCATCTCCGTGCTGCACGCGCAAGCCGTCGACCCCTTCACGGTCGCGGTGCAGGCCGACACGCGGTCCGCCCTGCTGGCCGTCGTCGCCGCGCTCGCCGAGACCGACTGCGTCGGCGTGGTCGCCACCGGCGGCCTGATCCCGGCCGACTCCCCGGTTCCCGGGAACGTCCGGCTCGCCGACCACGTCCCCCAGCCCTTGCTGCTGCGCTGCGCCCAGCTGTTCATCACCCACGGCGGCTACCACGGCATCCGCGAGTCGATCGCGGCCGGCGTGCCGATGGCCGTGCTGCCCCGGTACGGGGACCAGTTCGCCAACGCCCAGCGGGTCCGGGAACTCGGGCTCGGCCTGCACGTGACCGACAGCTCGGTGGAGTCGATCGCCGCGGCGTGCCGGACCCTGCTGGACGACGCGGCGGTGACCGCGCGGGCCCGACTCGCCCAGCGCCACATGCTCGCCCTGCCGCCGGTGGAGGACCTCGTCCCGCGCCTGGAGCGGATCGCCGCCGGTGCCCCGGCGCCCGTGGGCGCCGGCGCTTCCCCGATTCCGTAGCACGGGCCCGTCAGCCCGACGGCACCGCCGCCAGGACCGAACCGCGGACCGCGTCCACCAGCCCGACCGGGTCCGCGGGCAGCCGCTCGCCCCGCCAGGCGACGTGGCCGTCCGGGCGGACCAGCACGAACGGGCACGCGTACATCCGCGCCACCTCCGGGTCCGCGCACTCGACGACCCGCAGCGGGACGTCCCGCGCGTCGAACGCCCCCCGCACCTCCCGGGTGCCCTGCGGGTCGTGCTCGAAGCACAGGAGGACGAACCCCTCGCCGAACACGTCCAGCAGGGACACACCCGGCCGCAGCCAGGCGTGCGCGGCCCGGGAACCGGGGTCGCTGCCCGGTCGCCACTCCGGCGTCAGGTCGGCGCCGGTACCGAGGATCAACGGGGAGCTGTAGCGGTAGCCGAAGTGGACCTCGGGGTTGTCGAACTCCTTGCTGGCACCGCCCGCGCGCAGCCGCTCGGCCATCTCCGCGCGCCGTCGCTCGCCCTCCGGCGTGTCCGCGCGCAGGTCGACGGGCAGCTCGCGGGCCAACGTCCGCTGGAGGTGCTGGTTGGCGGCTTCGAGGCTGTCGAGCGCGACCGGCCGCCGCTCGGCCTCGTAGCTGTCCAGCAGGTGCTCACCGCCCCAGCCGCAAAGGTGGGCGGCCAGCTTCCAGCCCAGGTCGGCGGCGTCGGCGATGCCGATGTTCATGCCGAACCCGCCGGACGGCGACACGGTGTGGGCGGCGTCCCCGACCAGGAAGACCCGGCCGTGCCGGTAGCGGTCGGCCACCCGGTGGGTGAGGTGCCACTCGTCGTCGGCCACGGGTTCGACCGGTGTGTCGAACGCGATCGCGTCCCGCAGCAGCGCGGTCGCGTCCGCCGTCAGCGCCGGGCCGGACACGGTCAGGTTGAACAGCTCCCTGCCGTCCATCGAGCGCAGCGGGTAGCGCAGCTCGTTGGAGAGCATGAGGAAGTAGACCATGGCCGGCCGGTGGCCTTGCTCGAGCAGGTGACGGGTCAGCTCCGGCGCGCGGAACAGGATGTTGCGCAGCACCTTGGTCTCGTGCCGCGCCGGCGCGTCGATGCCGCACCAGCGCCTGACCGGGGACGAGGCGCCGTCGCAGGCCACCAGGTACCTGGTCCGGATCACGCTCGTCGTGTCGGTGCCGAGGTCGGTGACGTGCGCGGTGACGCCGTCGTCGTCCTGGGTGAACGAGTCCAGCCGGTGGCTCAGCAGCAGCGGGCCGTCCGGGGCCTTGCCCACCGCGCCCACGAGCAGCGGTTGCAGCCAGTGCGCGGGGCAGACCTGGTCCGGTTCCGGCGTGTGCCGGAACTCCGGGCGGGTGGCGACGCTGCCCCGCTCGAAGCGGTGCAGCTCGTGCCCGCCGACCCGGGTGACCCAGGCGACGTCCAGCGGGTGGTCCGGCGGCCAGCCCGCGGCGCGGATGTCGTCGGCCAGCCCCCACCGCCGGAACAGCTCCATCGACCGCGGTCCGATCGTGCTCACCCCGGGTTGGGGGATCCGTCCGTCCCGCCGCTCGACGACCAGGTGGTCGATCCCCCGGTAGCGGAGGTCCAGCGCCATCGCCAGGCCCACCGGGCCGGCTCCGACGACCAGGACGTCCGATTCGCGGGTCGAGGGCGGTGCACTGCCTGCGGGCACGGGTGCCACCTCCGGTCGTGGTCGGTCCGCTCCTCCCGTCGATTCTGCTGGCCGCACGGGGCGCGCACATCTTCGGCCATCCGATCGGGTAAAGACTTTAGTCGCGTCAGGTGTCCATTAAGGACAGGAGTGGTCGCCGGTTCCGCTGCGTGACCTGTGTCTTGGAATCCCTCTGACGGTGGGAATTTCGAGTGGCACCAAGGGCGGAGGGGTTGCTGGGACAAGGGAACTCTGCACACCGTGGTTGCGCAACGAGGGCGCGGTCGCGGTCGCTGAGATGCCCTATCTGAGGAGATTTCATGCCCGGCATGCACGTGGTCGACCGTCGTTTCACCACCGATCATCCCTACGAAGCGGCAAGACCCGGTCCGGAAGCCCCGCACATCACGATCCTGGGCGCGGGTATCGCCGGGTTGGTGGCCGCCCACGAGCTGGAGTCGCTGGGGCATCGCGTGGAGGTGCTGGAGGGCAGCGGGCGCGTGGGCGGTCGCATCTTCACCCACCGCTTCGGCGCCGACGGGCCGCTGGTGGAGCTCGGCGCCATGCGGGTGCCCGGCGACCACCGGTACACTTTGGACTACGTCCACCGGATGGGTCTGTCCGGTAAGGTCCGGCCGTTCCGGACCCTGTTCTCCGAACCGCAGGCGTACCACGCCACCAGCCGGGGCTTCGTCCGGCTCGGCCAAGCCGCGCGCATCCTGGTCGAGGACTTCCGCGCGGAGCTCGCCGACAACCGGTACCGCGAGGAGACCGTGCTGTTCGGCGCGTGGTTGACCGCGATGGGGAACGCGATCGGTCCGGCCGGTTTCCGCGAGCGCGGTTTCACCGCGGAACTGCTGGACGCGGTGGACCGGGTCGACCTGGCGCCGTTCGTGGTGGGCCCCGACCGCGATCAGGTCGACCTGCACGCCTTCTTCGCCGCGCACCCCGGGGCCCGGGCCGGCTGCGGTGGCCGGCTGGCCCGGTTCATCGACGACGTGCTGTCGGAGACCAGCCCAGACCTGGTGCGCCTCGAAGGCGGGATGGACCAGCTGGTCCAGGCGCTGGTGTCGCGGTTGCGGTCACCGGTGCGCCTCGGGTGCGAGGTGGTCGGGCTGGAGGTGTGCGGTGAGCGGGTGCTGGTGCAGGTCCGCACCGGCGACCGCGTGGTCACGCGGAGCTGCCCCCGGGTGCTGTGCACGCTGCCGTTCTCGGTCCTGCGCCGGATCCGGTTGCGCAACCTGAGCCGGGCCAAGGTCGAGGCCATCCGCGGCATGACCTACTGGCCGGCCACGAAGGTCGCCTTCCACTGCCGGGAGGCGTTCTGGACCGGGGACGGGATCTCCGGCGGCGCGTCGTTCAGCGGCGGGCGCGTGCGCCAGACCTACTACGTGCCGGCGGAGTGCGACCCGGCGCAGGGTGCCGTGCTGCTGGCGAGCTACACGCTGGGGGAGGAGGCGGAGTCCTTCGGTCGGATGCCCGCGGACGACCGGCACGAGGCGGTGTTGCGGGAGTTGAGCCGGATGCACCCGGAACTGCTGGAGCCAGGCATGGTGATCGGCGCGGCCAGCATGGCGTGGGGCCACCACTGGTGGAGCAGCGGTGCGGCGGTCAGCCAGTGGGAGCTGGACGACGCCGGCCGGGCGGAGGAGCGGCTGCGGGCGGCGAGCCCGGAGAACGGGTTGTACTTCGCGGGGGACCACTGCTCGGTGAACCCGGCGTGGATCGACGGCGCCATCCGGTCCGCGGTCGACGCCGCGCGGCGGATCCACCTGGACAGCCGGACGCGGACGGCGGTGTCGGCGTGAGCGTGCTGCACGTGACCCGGTCCGACCTGCCGCCGTTCGACCACCGCTCCCTGGGGCAGGAGGAGATCATCCGGCCCTACCCGCTGTACCGGCGGTACCTCGCGGAGGAACCGGTGCACTGGAGTTCCGCGAGCGGCGCGTGGTACGTGTTCGGCCACCAGCCGACGATGGAGGTGTTGGGGAGCGCGGACTTCACCCGCGGCGGGTTGGTCTTCCCGCCCGGCTGCGACGCGCTGACCCGCCTCGTGCGGGACTGGCTGGTGTTCCTCGATCCGCCGCGGCACACGCGGCTGCGGTCGGTGCTCGCCGGCCGGTTCACCCTCGCCGCGGTGCGTTCCCTGCGCCCGCGGGTCGAACGGGTCGCCGACGGCCTCGTCGCCGCCCTCGCGGGCCGACCCGAGATCGACCTGGTGGCCGACTTCGCGACCAGGCTGCCGCTGCACGTGATGTGCGACCTGCTCGGCCTGCCCGCGGCCGACCGGGAGTGGCTGCACCGGCGCGCGCTCGCGCTCCAAGAGGCCAGCTCGACCCGCAAGGGCGACTACGCCGCCGCCGAGGAGGCGGCCCGGGACCTGGGCGACTACTTCCTCCGGGCCGCCGCCGACCCGGCCGAGGACGGGCTGCTCGCGCCGCTCGTGCGGGCCGGGTGCACTCCCGACGAGGTCGCCGGCACGGGCGTGCACCTGCTCACCGCGGGCCACGAGACCACGGCCCACCTGATCGGCAAGTCCGTGCTGGCGCTGCTGGACCACCCGGAGGTGTTGCGCTCGCGGCCGGTGTTCACCGCCGACCACGTGGACGAGCTGATCCGCTACGACGGCCCGGTGCAGATGGTGAGCCGGCGGGCCGGGCGGGACGTGGTGCTGGGCGGTCGGCGGGTCCGGGCTGGCGACAAGGTGGTGCTGGTGCTCGGCGCCGCCAACCGCGATCCAGGCCGCTTCGAGCAGCCCGACGAGCTGCGGCTGGACCGGGCACCCCGCCGGCACTGCGGGTTCGGTTACGGCGCCCACCGGTGCCTGGGCGCCGCCCTGGCGGGCCTGGAGACACAGCTCGCCCTGACCGCGCTGGTGCGGGCCCTGCCCGCGCCGCACGCCGCCGGGCAACCGGTGAGCTACCACCACGACCTGATCTTCCACGGTCCGCGGACCCTGCCGTTGCGCACCGGCTGGCCGGGGTGACGCGACAGCACCCGGTGCCCGGGACGGCGCAACGCCGCCCCGGGCACCGGTTCAGGCCGTGCCCCGGAGGCGGACCGGCAGCGAGGTGAGCTGCCGGATGGCGTACCCGCTCACCCAGCGGGTCTCACGGGTCGTCCGCGTGGCGTCGGGGAACTCCCGGAGGAACTCGGTCAGGGCGATCCGGAGCTCGGCACGCGCCAGTGCCGCGCCGACGCAGTAGTGGGCGCCGTAGCCGAACGTGTAGTGCGCCGTGGGCGGTGAGGCGTGGTTGACGGCCGAGATGTTGAGCAGGACGGGCTTGCCCGCCGGGATCTCGTGCTCCTGGAGCAGCACCGGGGACGTGGTGAACCGCCAGGTGGCCAAGGGGAACGGCGGGTGGGCGCGCAGGGCGGCCTCGACGCGCGCCTCGACCTCCCCCGCGGTGGTCGGGCGCCTGTCCGGTGGCTCGTCCAGCACGTCGGCCAGCAGCGCGGCCAGCACGCTCGTCGTTGATTCGTGCCCGGGGATGACCAGGCCGGGGGTCCAGGTCGCGATCTCGACGGTGCTGACCGAGCCGTCGGCTTCGTGCAGCGCCAGCAGGTCGGCGATCATGCCGGGGCGCAGCTCGTGCCGTCGTGGGCCGAGGAAGGCCCCGACGCCGCCGTAGAGCTGGACGCGCCCCCTTTCGCGCTCGGCCTCGTCCGCGCCGTGGGTGACCAGCCGGCAGGCTTGGACGAGCGTTTCGCGCATCTCCGGCGGCAGCCCGAGCACGGCGCTGATGACCGCCACGGGCAGCGGGTAGGCGAGTCGGGGCACCAGGTCGACGTCCCCGTCGAGCGGGCGCAGGAGGTCGCGGACGACCTCGGTGATCAGCTCCTCCCAGCGCTCCCGGTGCCGGGCCGAGAAAACCGCGGCGTGCAGCTTGCGCTGCCGGGTGTGCTCGGCGCCCTCGCTGGTGATCAGCGCGGCGGCGCGGGAGGTCTGGGCGGAGCCGATCATCCCGGTGGCGTCGTCGAACCAGTCGGGCGCCGCGTCGGCCTCCTTGGTGAGCCCGCGGTCACGGAACGCCAGGCGGACCAGCTCGGGCTCGTTCACCAGCCACACCTCGCCGCCTGCCCAGGCCACGCGGGCGAGCGGGTGGCGGCGGGCCACGTCGAGCAGGTGCTCCTGCACGTCGCCGGGGCTCACGTCGAGCCGGATGTCGACCAGGTTGGTCATGTCGGTCCCCTGGGGTGGGTTGGCGGGTCGGTCAGCGGGGTGGCCCGCCGAACCGCGCCGCGAGGTGGGTGCTGATCCCGGCCACCCGGTCGGGCACCCGGTCGTCCCGGCGGCACCGCGCCGCGAGGTCCGCGAACTCCCGCGCGATCCTGCGGCGGGCCACGTCGGGCCGGGACACCGGGACCGGGGGCTCCGGCAGTTCGAAGGAAGGGCCCGCAGTGCGGCCGGGAACGCCGGAGGGCAGCGTCACCAACAGCTCTGCGAGGGGCCGCATCATCCCCGTCATCACGTCGATCGCGGCGTTCATCAGCTCGGACCGGCGCAGGCTGGTGTCGGGTCGTTCGGCGAAGTGCTGCGCGGTCAGCAGCAGCATCAGGCAGTAGGACCTGTTGAACAGCGCCATGACCCGCGCGGTGTCGGGGTCGGTGACGGGTTGGCCCACCCCGGAACCGGTGCCCGTGGTCGGGTTGCGCAGCACGGGGTGGGCCGGGTGCCACGGCCGGCCTTCCCCGCGGAGGTGCTCGGTCATGAGCAGGTCGGCGATCCGGCGGAAGGTGTCGTAGTGCGACGGGCCGGGGTCGCCGGCCGCCGGCAGCACGCCGCCCTCGCCCTGCTCGGTCACGAAGTCGACCGCGAACAGGGCGCTGGACAGGTCGTCCACCTCGAACTGGTAGTCGGGGTGGGTGGCGTCGATCGACTCGCGCAGGAACAGGTGGTGCTCGCCGCCGCCCCTGCCGCGCTCGACCGCGAACAGGTCCGGCACCCGGGACAGGCCGTCGCGGATCGCGCTGTAGAGCTCGCTCAGCGACCGGTACGGCCCACCGCGCGGCCGGTGGTCGTCGGGCTCCTCGATGGCGATGAACCGCTGCACGCTGCCGAGGTGCAGCGGTTCGAGCGCGAAGTCCACCGGCAGCGGCAGGCGGGCGTTGATCGTGGTGAAGTCCACCTCGGGCACGAAGAACGGCTCGCCCACGGCCATGAGGATGTTGTTGACGACCAGGTAGTGCACCATCTCCTCGCGGGCGACGCCGAGCAGACCGCCGCGGATCCCGGTGTGCAGCGTCTGCCCGCCGTCGCCGCAGGCGAGTTCGAGTTGTTCCGCGGTCCACCGGCCTTCGCGCACCCACGCCGCGCCGACGCCGTAGGTCGGCACGGAGTAGGCCGCGTAGAGGTACTGCAGCATCACCGCCAGTTCGAGGGTGACGGCCTGGCGCAGCGCGGCGACCAGCTCGGCGCGGGTGGTGATCGGCGGCGTCCACGGCGTCTGCGGCGTCTGCGCGGTGATCGGGTGCGGTGCCCGCTGCTGTTGGCGGCGCAGGTACTTCAGCAGCAGTCGCGCTTTCGGCGCCGACAGGTCCCTGGTGGGCGGCATGTAGTAGGTCTTGCCCTTGTTGCGCGGGTCGCACATCTGCCACACCAGCGTCGCGTAGGTCTCGACCATGCACCGGTCGGCGAGGCTGAACACCTCGGTGCGCATGAACGAGGACACCAGCTCGTAGTAGGCCAGGACCTTCTCGTGCACGAGCTCGAAGGTGACGTCCTGTTCCGGGATGTCGTCCAGCTCCCGGTCGTCGGGCAGCACCCGGACCGCGACGACGCCGTGCGGTCCGAGCTCGACCCGGGTGACACCGGCCCGGAGCCCGCGGACGGTGAAACCGCCGAGACCGGTGCCGTCGACGTCGACCTCGCCGATCGCGAGCAGGTCGTGCCGCTGGCGCACCACGGGGGCGACCGGGTGCGGCCTGCCGCGGAGGAACGCCCGGAATGTCACCCTGGCGTCGTGCTCCCCGGTGCCGTCGGTGTGGTCGAGGACCAGGGCGGCGTCGTCGGACTGGACGTTGAGCTCGACCTCGCGCAGCAGCTCCACCGGGTGGCCGTGCCGGTCGAGGCGGACCACCCGCAACGCCTGGTCGTTCGCGGCCTGCGCCCCGGACGCCGCGGGCACGGTGACGATTCCGCCGGTCGGCGCGTGCTCGTGCACCTTCTCGGACACGGTCGCGACCAGCTCGTCGGACTCGACCGTGCGCAGCAGCAGGTCGCCACCGCCCCAGGGCTGCGGCACCGCCGTGATCAGGTTGAACGTGACGTGCGTCGGCGACACGTCGACGCTGAGGGTGTGCAGCCCGGTGCGCTCGCCGCACGGCACGAGCAGCCGCCCGGCGGGATGGGTGCGCAGTTCCGCCGCGCGCCACGGTGCGATGGTGCCACGCAGCCGCCACAGGTTCGGCGTGTCCGGCGCCGTGGGCGGGGCCATGTGGCTGAGCGCGAACTGGACTACCAGCCCGTCGCCCGCCGCGGCCTTCAGGTGCTCGACGGCGGGGGAGGTCCCGTCCAGCCACCGCGGCTCCTCGACCACGAACTGGTAGACCACCGACCTGCGCAGCTCCGCCGCCAGGAAGTGGTCGCCGACGTCGGGCAGGTGGTCCGGGTTCTGCCACCGCGGCGGTGACGTGCCCGCCACCTGCCCGGTGACCGCGTACCCGACGTCGTGCGACCGCCCGGCGCGGCCGAAGCCGAATTGGCCGACCACGACGGTCATCGTGTCCGCGGCGGTCGGGTCGACGTCGAAGACCCGCGCCCGGTTGACGGTGGTCGCGAGGTACTCGTTGTGGTGGCCCCACATGTCCACGCTGCGGCCCACCAGCGGGTCGTCCGGGTCCAGCCGGCCGGCCTCGCGCTCCACCCCGGTGATCGTCGCGTCGATGGCGAAGTGCCCGCTGCCGCCGAAGTTCCAGCCCGCGGTCGCGCTGAACACCCCGTCGGGGCAGGGCCGGCCCGCGGCGTCGTACCGGGGACCCCGGTCCATCAGGTAGTCGTGGTACTCGTGGGCCGGCCGCCCCACCGGGAACGGGCCGCTGTCGGTGAGCGCGGTGTTGGTGGTGACGTCCACCAGGCCGCCGCGTGGCCCGGTGGGCAGGCTGGTCCGCGCCGTGCCGCCGAAGTGCAGCCGGGGCAGGTCGAACACGCTCACGGCCGCTCCAGAGCAGCGCCCCGAGCCTGATCCGACCTGCTCATCAGCACCTCCGCACCGCGTCGCGATCCGCACCGGAACCGGTCCCCGGCTCCTGCTCCCACGGTGTGCGGACCCGGCCCACCCGGCAACCCGGTTCCGCGCCGGTCACCCGAAAACCCCACCGTTGGAGCGGCGATCAGGGCCCGGCATCACCCAGCGGGACGGCCCTGCGAGCGGACCTGCTTGACGAAGCCGCGGCGGTCGACGGTTCGTCCAGCCGCAGCCGCCCGCGGCGTCCTCGTCGAACGACGGGATCTCGCCGGGGTCGGCCGGCGGAGTGCCCACCTGCGGGATGCGCCGGGCGATGATCATCCTGACCTCGTCGTCCGGGACCCCGCGCCGTCGATCGCGCGCTTGGTCGCGGACACCTGCGGCCCCGCCCGGGGGCGGGGCCGTGCGGGCCGTGGAGGTGTCAGGAGGTTGTGTCGTGCAGGACGAAGCGCAGTTCGGACGTGTAGACCTCCCCCTTGTCGTCGGTCAGCCAGGTCTGCTCCGGGGTGGGCAGCATCTCCGTCACGGTGAGCCTGGCGGAGGCGTCGGCGCGGGCCAGGCGGCGCGCGGCCTTGGCCAGCAGCGTCACCGAGGCCGGGCTGTCGAAGTCGACGAACACCGGACGTGGTTCGGCCGGGGAGGTGAAGAACGCGAAGCGGGGCAGGTCGTGCCGTGCCCGCCACGCCCTGGCGCCCACGAAGCGCCGGGCCTCGGTCTTGGCGTCGGCGAACCCCAGCTCCGCCACCGGGAACCGCCACGTCTCCCGTGACACCACCAGCCTGCCCACGCTCACCCTGGGGGTGTGGTCGGCCTCGGGGAGCACCCGGAACCCGTCGACCACCAGCGTCGTGAGCACGTGGCCGAAGACGTCGGCCACCGGGAAGACCGCGCCATCGGGCAGCACCGCCACCAGCTCGTCGTCGCGCAGCTCCACCCGGACGTCGGCGCTGCGCAGGCTGCGCGGGCGGTGCGGGTCGGCGGTGTCGTCGACCAGCGCAACGTAGTAGTCCTCGGGGCGCACCAGGCTCTGGCGCACCCGCGTCGACAGCCGGGACCGGTGCTCCTTGGGCAGCAGGGGCAGCAGGCGCGGGCCCGGGACGTCACGGGTGGTCAGCTCGACCAGCTCCGAGCGGTCCGGGTGCTGGTCGAGGTACAGCGACGCGCCCAGGGTGTTCATGGCCACGTGCAACTCGCCCAGCACCAGGCCGAACTCGCCGCGCCCCACCGCGTCCACGCCCGTCGCGGCGATCATCACGTCCGGGCTGAGGTAGCGGGCGGCGTTCCAGCCGCCGCCGGGGGACGCGAACGCCTCGTTGGCCCGCGCCGACACCTCCGCCGCCGACAGCCGCACGTCGCGCACGCCCGCCGGCAGGTCCAGCACACCGGCCCAGCGCCGCCAGAACTCGGCGCGCAGCTCGGCCAGGTCGGCCACCGCGTCCCGGTGCAGCACCGGCATGCACGCGAACCAGAACGTCGCCAGGTCCACCGGTCCCGAGGCGTCGAACACCCGCCGCGCCCCGTCCAGCACGCGCCGGGCGAGCGAGGACGTCAGCCAGGCGGCGCTGACCAGCAGCGGCTCCAGGGCCGCCAGCTCCTCCAGCACCGTCCCACCGAGTCGGACGGTGGCCGCGCGCCGGGCGTCGGAGTACACCAGCGCCCGTCCCGGCGCGGTGGACCCGCCCTTCTCGCGGGCCGCAGCGGCGTCGGTCAGCGCCTCGAACTCCCGCTCCAGCGCGGACATCGCCTCGACCAGCTCGTCCGGTGTGGACGCCCGGGCGACCCGGTCGCGTCCCCGTTCCAAGGTGTCCAGCGCGGCCAGGCCCAGTGCGGCCACGTCGGCGGGCAACCCCTCCAGCCACGTGCGCAGGGCCCGTTCCGGGTGGGAGCCCGCGGGGACCTCCAGCCGCCGCACCAGGTACCGGCGGCGCTCCAGCTCCGCCAGGTCGTCGGTGACGTCGCGGCCCAGTTCTTCGCCGATCGCGAGGGTGGAACGGGTGCCGTCGCACCGCGCGAGCACGTCCAGCAGCGGCGCGGCCAGCGGTTTCGGGGCACAGCCCGGCAGGGCCACCTCACCGTCACCGATGCGCACGAAGGGCACCCGGCGCGGTGCGACCCACGGCGCGAGCGCCGCGTCCTCGGCGAGCACGCGGGCCAGCGCGTCGATCGCCCAACTGGCGAAGTACACGGTGGTTTCGGCGACGAGTCCTTCCCCGGCGTCGACCGCGACGCCCGCGGTGTCGTCGTCCAGCCTGCCCCAGCCGACCGGGCCGAAGAAGCCGATCGTGTCGTTCTTGACGCAGAACCGCTGCCAGTAGTGGGAGATCAGCTCCTCCCGCTGTCGGGTGCGGCTCGTGCGCCCGTCACCGGGCTCCCACTCCAGGAACGGCCGCACCGCGCGGCCCAGCACCGCCCTGTTCTGCCAGGCGACCGCGCTCTGGAACGCGTCGCCCGCGGCGATGTCGCGCAGCTCCAGCGCCGACTTGGTCGCGGCCTCCTCGAACGCCTCCTCGAAGAGCTTCCACTCCGGGCCCTGCTGGGACTTCTGCGCCGCGAAGCGGTCGGCCGCCAGGGCGAGCCCGTGCGGCGCGAGCCGCAGCACGCCGTCCGCCGGGAATCCCGCGCCGCGCACGCTGAACTGGTCCCACAGTCGCCACCGCCCGCCGGGCAGCGACCGCCCTTCCCGCGACTGCCCCTCCTGCTCGCCGGTCATGTCAGCCGACCTCCAGTTCCTGCTCGACCACCGACGCGAGGTCGGCGGGGGAGGGGTAGGCGAAGACCAGCGCCACCGGCACGTCCACGCTCAGCGCCGCCTGGAGGCGCGCGGTGATCTGGAACGCGGCCAGCGAATCGCCGCCCGCCTCGAAGAAGTCGCTCTCGGAGTCGAGCGACGGGTTGGCCAGCGCGTCGCGGTAGACCTCGACGACGAGGTCGGTCAGCTCGGTCGCGGTGATGCCGATGGCGGTCATGGTCGATCCCTCCAGTGGTGGTGTGTGGTCGGGCCGGGCGGCGGGTGGTGTGGTCGGGGCCGCGTGGCCGGTGGTGTGGTCGGCTGTGTGGCGGGTGGTGGTCGGGGTGCGAGGTAGGTGGTGGTCAGGCCGCAAGGCCAGTGGTGGCGAGCGCCTCGGCGGTGTTGCCGCCGGACACCACCACCGCGGCCGTCCCGGTGAAACCCGATTGCAGTGCCCCGGCCAGCGCCACGGCGCCGCTGGGTTCGGCGTGCACGCCCGCCCGGCGCAGCAGCGCCGCCGCGTGCGTGATGGCGTCGTCGGTGACGCCCACGAGGTCGTCGACGCGGTCGGCGACCACCGGCAGCGTCACGGCGCCGGGCCGCTGCCCGCGCAGCCCGTCGGCGATGGTGCGCGACGGCGGCACCACCACGGGTGAGCCCCGGTCGAGTGAGAGCGCGTAGCGGCGGGCGTCGGCAGGTTCGACGCCGACGACGCGCACCGGCAGGTCCCGCGCGGCCAGGCAGATGCCCGCCAGCAGCCCACCGCCGCCGGTCGGCACGAACACGACGTCGACCCCCGGCACGTCCTCCAGGATCTCCAGGCCCACGGTGCCCTGACCCGCGACCACCAGCTCGTGGTCGGAGGAGGGCACCAACCCGGCCCCGGACAACGCCGCGTGCTCGCGGGCGAGGCGGTCGCGCTCGTCCACTCCGCCCGGTGCCTCCAGCACGGTCGCGCCGAGCCGGCGCAGCGCGGCGGCCTTCGCCCGGCTCGCGCCCTCGGCCATCACCACGGTGACCGGCACGCCCAGCGCGCGGCCCAGCGTGGCCACCGCGATGCCGTGGTTGCCCGAGGAGCCGGTGACGACCTCGCCGCACGGCTCGGCCAGCAGCGCGTTGGCCGCGCCGCGGATCTTGAAGGACCCGCCGCGCTGGCCGTGCTCGGCCTTGAGCAGGACGCCCGGCACGGCGTCCAGGGCCAGCAGCGGCGTGCGCAGCACGTGCCCCTCGATGCGCCGTGCGGCGGCGAGCACGTCGGCCGTGCCCAGCCTGGTGTCGAGGCGGGTCACCGCGCACCCCCGGCGAGCGCCACGCGGTCGACCTTGCCGCTGCGGGTGGTGGGGAAGCGGTCCAGGCGGGTGAAGTGCCGGGGCATCAGGTGCGGCGGCAGCGCCTCGGCCAGGTGGGCGCGCAGCGCCGTGTCGCGGACCTGCGCCAGCTCACCGGTGACGTGCGCGACGAGGTAGGCGCGCTGCTGGTCGTCGGTGGCCGCGGTGACCGCCGCGCCGGTGACGGCCGGGTGGGTCAGCAGGACCGCCTCGACCTCGGCCGGGTCGACCCGGTAGCCGCGGACCTTGATCTGCCGGTCGTTGCGCCCCAGGTACTCCAGCACCCCGTCCGGCCGTCGCCGGGCCAGGTCGCCGGTGCGGTACAGGCGTGCGCCCGGTTCCCCGCACGGGTCGGGCACGAACCGCGTCGCGGTGAGGGCCGGCTTGTCGGCGTAGCCGCGGGCCACGCCGACACCGCCGAGGTAGACCTCGCCGACCTCGCCGTCCGGCACCGGTCGCATCGCGCCGTCCAGCAGCCGCGCCACCACGTCGTCCAGCGGCGTGCCGATCAGGTCGACGTCCGCCTCGGGCCGTGCGGGTACCTCGTGGCGGGTGGACGTCATGGTGCACTCGGTCGGTCCGTACTGGTTGACCAGCCTGCCCGGCACCAGCGACCGGCCGCCGGCGGCCAGGAACGGGCGCAGGGACTCGCCGCTGGTCGCCACCAGCCGCACGTCCCGCAGCGCCCGCGCCGCGCCGTCCTGGCGGGACAGGAAGGTCAGGAACGACGGGGTGGTGCTCAGGATCGTGTTGACGCCGTAGGCGCGGACGGCCTCGAACAGCTCCTCGGGGCGCAGCAGCGCCGACCGGGGCAGCACCACCAGGCTGCCGCCCGCGAGCAGCGGGGCCAGGGTGTCGCGGATCGAGGCGTCGTAGCCCAGCGGCGCCAGCTGGAGCGCCACGGTGTCCGGGCCGAGGTCGTTGTCGCGCACCGTCGACCGCAGGTAGGCCCGCAGGGAGCGGTGCTCGACCAGCACGGCGTTGGGTGCGCCGGTGGACCCGGAGGTGTGGCTGACGTAGGCCAGCGACCGGGGGTCCGCCGGCCCTTCGGGCAGCGGCGCGACGGGGCCTTCCTCCCCGACCAGCACGGTGGGTCCGGGCACGGTGAACCGCCCGGCGAGGCGACGGCTGGTCACCAGCGCCCGCGCGCCGTCCAGCAGCGCGGCGACCCGCTTGGGTGGCAGGTCGGTGTCCACGGTGAGGAACGCGCCGTGCGCCCTCAGCACCGCCGCCATCGCGACTACCGCGTCCACACCGCGCTCCAGCGCGATCCCGCAGACCACCTCGGGCCCGACCCCGTGGCCGCGCAGCACGCGGGCCAGCCGGTCGGTGCGCCGGGCGAGGTCGGCGTGGGTGAGCACGCCGTCGGGGGTGACGATGGCCGGGTGGTCGGGATGCCCGGCCGCGTCGAGCCCGATCGAGTCGTGCCCGGTCGGGTGGTGCCTGGCCGCGTCGAGCCCGGCGGCGTCGGCCCGACCCGTGTCAGTCCTGGACATGGCGGTCCTGCCCGGTCTGGTCGAAGGCGACGAAGCGCAGTTCGGAGCTGTACTTGGCCCCGGTGTGGTCGGTCAGCCACGCCTGTTCGGGGTTGGGCAGCATCTCCGACACGGTCAGCCGTGCCGAGGGGTCCTTGCGGGCCAGCCGGCGCACGGCCTTGGCCAGCACGTTGACGTAGACGGGGCTGTCGAAGTCGACGTAGAACGGCCGCGGCTCGGCGGGGGAGACGATGAAGACGTAGCGGGGCAGTTCGTGCTCGTCGCGCCACGCCCGCGCCCGCACGAACCGGCGGGCCTCGTGCTTCTCGGCCGCGAACTCCAGCGACTCGGCGGTGAACCGCCAGGTCTCGCGGGCGACCACCACGTTGTCGATGGTCACCCGCGGCGAGTGGTCGCCCGTCGCGCGGAGGCTGAACCGGTCCATGATCCTGGCGGTCAGCGCGTTGCCGAACACGTCGATCACCGGGAACACCGCGCCGTCCGGCAGCACCGCGACCAGGTCACCGTCGCGCTCCTCGACCAGCACGTCCGCGCCCATCGCGGTGCGCGGGCGGTGCGGGTCGGCGGTGTGGTCGACCATGCCCACCAGGTAGTCCTGCGGCCGGTTCAAAGCGGGGCGGCTGCGGGTGTTCCAGCGCGGCGGCTGCTCCTTGGGCAGCATCGGCATCAGCCGGGGGCCGGGGTAGTCGACGCCGGTCTCGGCCAGCAGCTCGTCCTGGTCGGGGTGCTGCATCACGAACAGCGAGGCGCTCATGGTGTTCACGCCCACGTGCAGCTCGCCCAGCACCAGCTCGAACTCGCCGCGCTCGACCGCGGCCGCGTCCTCCGCGACGACGAACACGTCCGGGCTGATGTAGCGGGCGACGTTCCAGCCCGTGGCGGGCTCCTCGAAGGCCTCGCGGACCCGGTCGGCGATCGCCGCGGACGACAGCCGCACCCGCCGCGCACCCTCGGGCGCGTCCACGATGGACTCCCAGCGGCGCTGCGACTCGGCCTGCAGCCGGTCGGCGTCGGCGATCGAGTCGGGGTGCGGCACGGGCAGGCACGCCATCCACAGGGACGCCAAGTCCACCGCGGAACGCTTGGCGCGCAACGACTCGAACGCCTCCCGCAGGTGACCGCGGGCGATCTCGGCGTACCGGTTGGTCATCCACCGCGCCGCCGTCAGGCACTGCGCCAGCGGGGTCAGCTCGTCCAGCACGGCCGAGCCGAGCCGGGCGGTCGCGGCCCGGCGCGAGTCGGAGTAGACCAGCGCCCGGTTGGCGGAGGTCTTGGCGCCCTTCTCGCGCTGCGCCGAGGCCTGCGTGATCTCCACGAAGTCGTGCTCCAGCGCGGACATCGCCTCCAGCAACGCGTCGGCGTCGCCCAGCGCCGCCCGCACCCGCTCCCGGCCGCGTCGCAGCACCTCGATCCGGTCCAGCGCGCGTCGCCGCACCTCCGGGTCGCCGACGCGCTCGACGATGGCGCGCAGCGCCAGGTCGGGGTGGGCGCTGGCCGGGACGTCGATGCGCCAGGTGATCCAGCGCTTGCGCAGCAGCTCGTCCAGCGCGTCGAGCACGCCGTCGAGGTCGCGGCCGAGCCGTTCGGCGATCTCCACCGGCTGGTGGGCGCCGTCGCACAGCCGCAGTACGTCCTCCAGGCCGTCGGCCAGCGGCACGGCGGCGCGACCGGGCAGGCTCACCGCGCCGTTGGCGATCCGGGCGAACGACACCCGGCGCGGCGGCACCCACGGGCGCATCCCCGGCTCGGTGCCGATGACCTTGGCCAGCACGTCGATGCCCCAGCTGGAGAAGTACACCTCCGAGCAGGCCAGGAAGTCCTCGCCCGGCACGGTGGTGATGCCGCGCGGGCCGTCCAGGTCCCAGCTGCCCCAGCCCACCGGGCCGAAGAAGCCGATGGTGTCGTTCTTGACGCAGAACCGCTGCCAGTAGTGCGCCACCAGCTCCTCGCGCTGCCGAGGCATGCTGGTGCGCCCCGCCGCGGTGGGCGTCCACGCCAGGAACGGCGCGATGCCCGAGCCGAGCACCGCCTTGTTCTGCCACGCCAGCGCCGTGCGGAACCTCGGCTGGGAGGCGATGTCCTGCAACTCGCGGGCGGTGCGCACCGCGGCCTCGTCGAAGAACGCCTCGAACTCCTCCCACTCCGGCCCCTGCCACCGGTCGCGGGGCGCGACGTCGGTGAACTTGTCGGCGGCGACCCCCAGTCCCGGTGGGGCGAGGCGGAGCACACCGGCGGCCGGGAAACCCGTCCCGCGCAGGGCGAACTGGCTCCACAGCCGCCAACCGCCTCCGGGCAACAGCACCGTTCCAGCCACGCTGACCATCCCTTCCCAGCTCTCCCGAGGGCTTCGTCAGCCCCGCTGCCCCATCCGCTCGCGGAGGCTCCGCGGCCGCATGTCGGTCCACACCCGCTCGATGTGGTCGAGGCAGACCGCGCGCGGCCCCTCGGTCCCGTCGGCGACCCAGCCGGGCGGCAGGTCGCGGTCGGCGGGCCAGATCGAGTACTGCTCCTCGTCGTTGGTGACGACCCGGTACACCCGCTCGTCCTGTGTCATCGGTGCTCCCCGATCGGTCGGTCGCTCTGGCGTTGCCGGACCGACGATGCCGCCGGGCGGTGCGCGGCAGTAGAGAAGAAAGCGCAGACACGACGGCAACCGCGTCGTGCCGCTTCTTCCCTGGTGAGGGGCCCGTCCCGGCGAGCAGTCTTCGTCCAACTCAGCTCGCAGGGAGGCCGACAGTGAACGAAGGCGCAGCGCACACAGCGACGGACCACGGCGCGGTCTCCTCCGCGCAGCGGCGGCTGTGGTTCCTGGAACAGCTCACCCGTGGCTCCTCCGACAACCTGCTGCCGCTGGCGCTGCGCGTCCGCGGCGCGCTGGACGTGCCCGCGTTGGAGCGGGCGCTGGCCGGGATCGTCGAGCGTCACGAGGTGCTGCGCACCAGGTTCACCGCCGTGGACGGCGAGCCGGTGCCCGTGGTGGACCTGCCGGGCGCGGTCGTGCTGCGCCGGGTCGACGCCCGTGACCCGGAGGAGGTGTTCGCCCGCGAGCTGCGCCGCCCGCTGGACCTGGCGGCGGAGGTGCCGGTGCGGGCGGTGCTGGCGCGCCTGGCCGAGGACGACCACCTGCTGCTGCTGGTCGTGCACCACATCGCCGTGGACGGCTGGTCGTGGGACGTGCTGCTGCGCGAGCTCGACGCGGGCTACCGGGGCGAGGAGGTGCCCGCCCTGCGCCACCAGTACGCCGACTTCGCCGCCTGGCAGAACCAACGGCTCACCCCGGCGCGGGTCGAACGGCTGCTCGCGCACTGGACCGGGCGGCTGACCGGGGTGGCGCCGCTCGCGCTGCCGACCGACCGCCCCCGGCCCGAGGTCTGGGACGGTTCCGTGGAGCTGGTGCGCTTCCGCGTGCCCGCCGACCTGCTCGCCCGCGTGGACACGGCCGCCCGCGAGCGCCGGGCGACCCGCTACATGCTGCTGCTCGCGGTCTACCAGTCGCTGCTGGGCCACTACAGCGGGCGCACCGACATCGCGACCTGCACCACGATGGCCGACCGGGGCGGCCCGGTGGACGTGTCGAACCTGGTCGGGCCCTTCGTCAACACCGTGGTGCTGCGCTCGGACCTGGGCGGTCGGCCGTCGTTCGACGCCCTGCTGCGCCGGGTCCACGACGTCGTGCTCAAGGACCTCTCCCACGCCGAGGCGCCGTTCGACCGCGTGGTCGGCGCGCTGGGCATGGAGCGCGACCTGTCCCGCCACCCGCTGGCGCAGGCGTCGTTCACCCTGCTCAACACCGTCCACCAGCCGGCCGCCCTGCGCGGCCTGGACGCCGCGCTGGTCCGGGCGCCGCTGGGCGGCACCGACATGGACGTCTTCCTCGACCTCAACCTGATGCCCGACGGCAGCCTCGCCGCGCGCCTGCAGTACGCGACCGCGCTGTTCGACCACGACACGATGCGGCAGTTCGCCGACGGGTTCCTGAGCCTGCTCACCGCCGTGCTGGACGACCCGGACGCGCCGGTAGCCGACCTGGCCGCCGCCCTGCCGCCGCTGCCCGGCCGGGCCCTGCTCGACTCGTGGGGCGGCCCTACCGAGGCCCCGGCGCCCGCCGCGCCGCTCGTGGTCCGCGGGCACGGGCCGGCGCTGGTGTGCGGTGACGACGTCGTCACCTACGACCGGCTCGACGCCTTGGTGGGCGGGCTTTCCGCGCTGCTGCGCGACTCCGGGGTGCGTCGGGGCGACGCGGTGGGCGTGTGCGTGCCCCGCGGCACGTGGTCGGTGGTGGCCATGCTCGCGGTGTGGCGCGCGGGCGGCGCGTACGTGCCGCTGGACCCGGCCCTGCCGCCCGACCGGCTGGCGTTCATGGTCGCCGACGCGGACGTGCGCCGCGTCATCGGTGACGCCGACATCGCCGGGGTTCGGCACGTTTCCGTGGCCGATGTCGTCCCCGACGCCACCGCACCCGCCGTGACGCCGGACCCGTCCGACCTCGCCTATGTCATTTTCACGTCGGGCTCTTCGGGGCGGCCCAAGGCTGTCGGCGTCGAGCACGGCGCGCTGGCCGCGCACGTGGCCGCCGCCCGCGACCGCTACGGCGTCACCTCCGAGGACCGGGTGCTCGCGTTCTCCTCGTTCTCCTTCGACGCCTCCCTCGACCAACTCCTGCCCGCGCTGACCAGCGGCGCGACGGTGGTGGTCCGGCCCGACGAGCAGTGGTTGCCCTCGCGGGTCCCCGCGATCGTGGCGCGGCACGGCATCACCGTGGCCAACTTCCCACCGACCTACTGGAGCGAGCTGGCGCTGTCGCTGACCGGCGGCGCGGAGCTGGAGTCGTTGCGGCTGCTCATCCTCGGCGGCGAAGCCGTGCCCACGGGGGCGTTGGCCGCCTGGCTGCGGCACGCGCCGCACGTGCGGGTGCTCAACGCGTACGGCCCCACCGAGACCGTGGTCACCGCCACCGCCCACGAGCTCACCGACGCCGACCGCGTCCCGATCGGCCGGCCGCTGGGCGGCAGGCGCGTCCTCGTCGTGGACGAGCACGGCGACCCGGTCGGCCTCGGCGTCCCCGGCGAGCTGCTGGTCGGCGGACCGGAACTGGCCCGTGGCTACCTCGGCCGCCCGGCACTGACCGCCGAGCGGTTCGTCCCCGACCCGCGCGGCGGTCGGCTCTACCGCACCGGCGACCTGGTGCGCTGGAGCGCCGAAGGCGACCTGGAGTTCCTGGGCCGCGTGGACGACCAGGTCAAGGTCCGCGGCTTCCGGGTGGAGCTGGGCGAGGTCGAGTCGGCGCTGTCGGGCTGCGCGGGCGTGCTGGCCGCCGCGGCGGCGGTCAAGTCCGACCCGCACGGCGGGCAGGTCCTCGTCGGCTACGTCGTCGGCTCCACCCTGTCCCCGACCGAGCTGCGGGCGGAGCTGTCGCGCCGGCTGCCGCACTACGCGGTGCCCTCGGAGGTCGTGCGGCTCGACGCCCTGCCCGTGACGGCCTCCGGCAAGCTCGACCGCGCCGCCCTGCCCGAACCGCGCCACGACCGCGCGTCCACCGGCGCCGCCTACACCGCGCCCCGCGACGACGTCGAGCGCGAGATCGCCCGCATCTGGGGCGAGGTGCTGGGCGTGGACGGCATCGGCATCGACGACGGGTTCTTCGACCTCGGCGGGCACTCGCTGCTCGCCACGATGGCCGTCTCCCGCATCGCCGAGCGCCTGGAGCGCGACGTGGAGCTGCGCACCCTGTTCGAGAACCCGCGCATCCGCGAGTTCGGTCTGCTGGTCGCCGCGGCCCGTCCGGTCACCACCGCCGGGGTCGTCCCGGTCGACCGAAGCGGCCCGCTGCCGATGTCCTTCGCCCAGGAGCGGCTGTGGTTCCTCGACCGCATGTCCGACTCCGGTGAGGACTACGTGCTGTGGTTCTCCTGGCGGGTGCGCGGGCCGCTGGACGCCGACGCCTGGGAAGCCGCGCTGGGTGACGTCGTGGCCAGGCACGAGGTGCTGCGCACCGCCCTGGTCGAGGTGGACGGGCACCCGGTGCAGCTCGTGCACGACGACGTGCCGGTACCACTGGAGCGCCACGTCGGCGCCGACGTCGAGGAGGTCCGCGCGCGGGCCAAGGAGTTCGCCGCGGCACGGTTCGACCTCGACCGCCCGCCGCTCGTCCGCTCCGGCCTGTGGGAGCTGGGGCCCGACGACCACGTGCTGGTGCTGTCGTTCCACCACGTGGCCACCGACGGCTGGTCCAAGGACGTCGTCGTGGACGAGTTGACCCGCTCCTACGCCGCCCGCCTCGCCGGGCGCGCGGCCGACCTGCCGGACGTGCCCGTGCAGTACGGCGACTACGCGGTGTGGCAGCGCGGCCTGCTCGCGGCGGGCGCGCTGGACGCCCAGCTGGAGCACTGGCGGGCGGCGCTGGACGGCGTGCCCGTGCTGGAGCTGCCGACCGACCGCCCCCGCCCGGCCACCCGGTCGGCGCGCGGCGGCGCGGTGGAGGTGCCGTTGCCGCGCGAGCTGGCCGCGGGCCTCGACGCGCTGGCCCAGCGCTGCGGCACGACCCGCTTCACCGTGCTGCTGGCGGTGTTCCAGGTGGTGCTGGCCCGCTGGTCGGGGCAGACCGACATCGCGGTGGGCACCCCGGTCGCCGGGCGCGGCCGGGTGGAGTTGGAGCGGCTCATCGGGTTCTTCGTCAACACCGTGGTGCTGCGCTCGGACCTGTCCGGCGAACCGTCCTTCGCGGACCTGGTGGCCCGGGTGCGCGACACGGTGCTGGGCGCCTTCGACAACCAGGACGTGCCGTTCGAGCGGTTGGTGGAGGAGCTGCGGCCCGAGCGCGACCCGTCGCGCAACCCGCTGTTCCAGGTGATGTTCGACGTCCAGGAGAGCGCGGTGTCCACCGGGATGACCGTGCCGGGCCTGGAGTTCGAGGGCTTCACGCTGCCGTGGGAGTCGGCGAAGTTCGACCTGACGGCGACCTTCCTGCTCGACCCCGACCGGTTCTCGCTGGACGTGGAGTACAGCGCGGACCTGTTCGACGAGGTGTCCGCGGTGAGGCTGGCGGAGCACGTGACCCGCGTGCTGCGGGCCGTGGTCGCCGACCCGCACGCCGACGTGGCCCGCCTCGACCTGCTCTCCTCGCGGGAACGTGCCGCGCTGACCGTCGCGCCGCCGGTGGTACCGACACCGCCGCTGAGGATCGCCGGGAACGCGGGTGACACCGCGCTGGTGTGCGGCGAGCGGACCGTGAGCTACGGCGAGCTGGGCGCGCTGGTCGGCGGTCTCGCGTCGGCGCTGGCCGACGCGGGCGTGCGTCGCGGCGACCCGGTCGGCGTGTGCCTGGGCCGGGGCGTGTGGTCGGTGGCGGCGATGCTCGCGGTGTGGCGTGCGGGCGGCGCGTACGTCCCGCTGGACCCGAAGTTCCCGGTGGAGCGGCTGCGGTTCATGCTCGCCGAGGCGGGCGCGCGGCTGGTGGTCGCCGACGGCGGCACGGCGGGAGCGCTGGCCGGGCTGGAGGTCGGGATCGTCCCGGTCGAGGGCGTCGTGCCCGCCCGGCGCGACGTGATCTCGCTGGACGTGGACCCCGGTGACCTGGCCTACGTCATCTTCACCTCCGGCTCCACCGGGCGGCCCAAGGCAGTGGGCGTGGAACACGGCCCGCTCGCCGCGCACGTGGCCGCCGCCCGCGACCTGTTCCGCCTCACCTCCGCCGACCGGGTGCTGTCGTTCGCCTCGCTGTCCTTCGACGCCTCGCTGGAGCAGCTCCTGCCCGCGCTGACCGTCGGCGCCCGCGTGGTGCTGCGGCCGGACGAGGTGTGGTCGGTGGACGAGCTGGCCGCCGAGGTCCGCGCGCACGGCATCACCGTCGCCGAGCTCACCCCGTCGTACTGGGAGGAGGTGGTGGCCCGCCTCGGCGACCTGGCCGACGACCTGGCGTCGCTGCGGCTGCTGGTCACCGGCGGCGAGGCGCTGCCCGCCACCCCGCTGGGCCGTTGGTTCGAGCTGCTGCCGCACGTGCCGGTGGTCAACACCTATGGCCCCACCGAGTCGGTCATCTCCGCCACCGCCCACGTGGTCACCGCGCCGGTCGCGGGCCGCGTCCCCATCGGCACCGCGTTGGGCGCGCGCACCCTTCACGTGGTCGACACGCTCGGCCGGCCGGTACCCGACGGGATCCCCGGCGAACTCCTCGTCGGTGGACCGGAGCTGGCCCGCGGCTACCTCGGCGACCCGGACCTGACCGCGGAGCGGTTCCCGGCCAACCCGTTCGGCGCGGGCCGCGTCTACCGCACCGGCGACCTCGTGCGCCGCCTGCCCGGTGGGGAACTGGAGTTCCTCGGCCGGGTCGACAACCAGGTCAAGATCCGCGGGTTCCGCATCGAACCCGGCGAGGTCGAGGCGGTGCTCCAGGGCTGTGCCGGTGTGCGCGGCGCGGCCGTCGTGGTCCGCGAGGTGCGGGGCGACCGTGCCCTGGTCGCCTACGCCGCCGGGGACCACCTCGACGGCGACCGGCTCGCCGCGTGGTGCCGCGACCGCCTCCCCGCCTACCTGGTGCCCTCGGCGTTCGTGGTGCTCGACGCCCTGCCGCTGACCGTGCAGGGCAAGCTCGACACCGCCGCCCTGCCCGACCCCGAGGTGCCCGCGACGGCCGAGTTCGTGCCGCCCACCTCACCCACCGAGGTGGTCCTCGCCCAGATCTGGACCGAGGTGCTCGGTGTGGAGCGGGTCGGCCTGCACGACGACTTCTTCGCGCTGGGGGGCCATTCCATGCGCGCCGTGGCCGCCGCCTCCCGGGTGCGCGCCGCGTTCGACTGCGCCATCGCGGTGCGCGAGCTGTTCGAGAACCCCACCGTCGCGCTGCTCGCAGCGGAGGTGGAACGCCTGCTGGTCGAGCAGATCTCCGCGATGAGCGATGACGAGATCGACCTGTCCCTGTCGCTTGACGCCGCCTTCTGAGACGAACCGGACGGAGCCAGTCATGACCACCTCGGAGATCAACACCCGTTCCGGTCTGTCCCCCGCGGCCCGCGCGCTGCTGGAGCGGCGACTGCGCGGCGTCACCGCCACGCCGACCGGCATCCCCCGCCAGGAGCCCCGGCCCGAGCGAGCACCCCTGTCCGCGGCGCAGCAGCGCCTGTACTTCCTCGACCAGCTCGCACCGGGTGGCACCGAGTACCTGATGCCCGCCGCGTGGCGGTTGACCGGCCCGCTCGACGCCGCCGCGCTGGCGGGTGCGGTGGACGACCTCGTCGCCCGCCACGAGCAGCTGCGCGTGGTCTTCCCCGCCGAGGACGGCGTGCCGTTCCAGCGGGTCCTGCCGCACGGCGCGCCGATGGCGGTGGTCGAGGCCGACGACGTCGCCGCGACCGTGCGGGCCGCGGCCGTGCGCCCGTTCGACCTGGCCGCCGAACCAGCCTTCCAGGCCACGCTGGTGCGCGTCAGCGGCACCGACCACGTGCTCGTGCTGGCGATGCACCACATCGTCACCGACGGCTGGTCGCTGGACGTCCTCGTGCGCGACCTGCGCGAGCTGTACCGGGCCCGCCTGGCGGGCGAGGCGCCACGCCTGACGCCCACCCCGATCGAGTACACCGACTACGCGGTGTGGCAGCGCGCCGCCGACGAGATCGCCGACCTGGAGTACTGGCGCACCGCGCTGGCCGGGCTGACCCCGCTGGAGCTGCCCACCGACCACCCGCGCCCGCAGGAGCGCTCGCACGAGGGCGCCGTGCACACCGTCGAGCTGCCCGCCGACCTGGCCGCGGCCGTCACCGCCGCCGACGCCACCCCGTTCACCACGATCATGGCCGCGTTCCAGGCCGCACTGGGCTTCCACAGCGGGCAGGACGACGTCGCGATCGGCACCATCACCGCCAACCGCGACCGCGCCGAGACCGAAGGGCTCGTCGGGTTCTTCGTCAACACCCTGGTCATGCGCGCCGACCTGTCCGGCGAACTTACCTGCGCACAGGTCCTCGACCGCGCCCGGGAACGCGTGCTGGGCGCGCTGAGCCACCAGTCCCTGCCGTTCGAGCGCGTGGTGGACGAGCTGAGCCCCGAGCGCGACCTGTCGCGCAACCCGCTGTTCCAGGTCCTGTTCGCCTACTCCGAGTCCGGCGGTGGCGCCTTCTCGCTCGGGGGGACGGTGGCGCGGGCGTTCCCGATCGCGCTGACCACTGCCAAGTTCGACCTGTCGCTGGAGGCCGTCGGCCACGACGGCGGCTACCGGCTGGCGTTCGTCTACCGGCCCGACCTGTTCGAGCACGACTCCGTGGCACGGCTGGCCGACCACACCGTCGCCGTGCTGCGGGCGTTCTTCGAGCGCCCTGACGAGCCGCTGGGCTCGGTGCAACTGCTGGGGGAGGACGAGCGCGCGTTCCTGCTCGGCCCGGACGGCCCGGCGGCCTCCGACGCCGGCGTCGGCCTGCCCCGGCTGGTCCTGGACCGGGTGGCCGACCACGTCGCCGCCACACCCGACGCGGTCGCCGTCACCGGCGGCGGCCGGTCGCTGACGTACGCCGAGCTGGACGCCCGTGCCACGGCGCTGGCGTCCCGGCTGCGGGCGCTGGGGGCCGGCCGGGAGACCCTGGTCGGGGTGTGCCTGGCGCGCACCGCCGACCTGGCGGTGGCCCTGCTGGGCGTGTGGCGCGCCGGCGCGGCCTACCTGCCCTTGGACTCCCGCCACCCGCGGCAGCGCATCGAGTTCACCGTGGCCGACGCCGGGGTGTCGCTGGTCGTGGCCGACGACACCGGCCGTGCCGCGCTGGACGGCCTGCCGGTCACCCTGGTCGACCCTGACGGTCCCGCCTCGGCCGACGCCGGCCCCGTCGAGGTGCGCCCCGACGACCTGGCCTACGTCATCTACACCTCGGGGTCCACCGGCAAGCCGAAGGGCGTGGAGGTCACGCACGCCAACGCCGCCTGGCTGTTCGCCGCCGCCGACCGGATGTTCGACTTCGGGCCCGGCGACGTGTGGTCGCTGATGCACTCCGCGGCGTTCGACTTCTCCGTGTGGGAGCTGTGGGGTCCGCTGAGCAGCGGCGGCCGGGTCGTCGTGCTGACCGGCGAGGAGACGCGCGACCCTGACGCCGTGCACCGGGTGCTGCGCGACGAGGGCGTCACCGTGCTGAGCCAGACCCCGGCCGCCTTCAAGGGACTCCGCGCCCACCTGGCACAGCACGGGCACACCTTCGACGACTTGGCGCTGCGCGTCGTCGTGTTCGGCGGCGACGCCTTCGAGACCCGCGACTACCGCGACTGGTTCACCGCGCCGGGCCGCAAACCCGCGCTGGTCAACATGTACGGCATCACCGAGACCACCGTGCACGTCACCTACCGGCTGATCACCGAGGCCGACGTCACCGCCGCGGAGCGCTCGCCCATCGGCCGCCCGCTGCCCGGCCAGCACGGCTTCGTCCTCGACCGCCACGGTCGCCTGGTGTCGGTGGGCACGGTCGGCGAGCTGCACATCGCGGGTGGCGGCGTTGCCCGCGGTTACCGCAACCGGCCCGAGCTGACCGCCGAGCGCTTCCCGCGCGGCCCGCTGGGCGAGCGCGTCTACAAGACCGGCGACCTGGTGCGGGTGCTCCCGGACGGGCAGCTCGGCTACGTCGGCCGCGCCGACAACCAGGTCAAGATCCGCGGCTTCCGCATCGAGCCCGGCGAGGTCGAGAGCGCCCTGAGCGGGTGCCCGGGTATCACCGACGCCACCGTCGTCGCCCAGTCGGAACCCCGGGGCGCCCGCCTCGTCGGCCACGTCGTGCTCGCCGAGGGCGCCCGGCTGGACCCGTCCGCGCTGCGCGACCGGTTGCGCGCGACCCTGCCCGACTACATGGTCCCCGCCCTGTTCGTCCGCCACGACCGGCTCCCGCTGACCGCCAACGGCAAGGTCGATCGCGCGGCCCTGGTCGCCGTCGAGGCGGGCGGCGTGCGCACCCAGCCCGACCACGTGCCGCCGCGCACCCCGGCTGAGCGGGCGCTCGCCGCGATCTGGGCAGAGGTCGTCGGTGCCGACCGGGTCGGTTTGGGCGACAACTTCTTCGACCTGGGCGGCGACTCGATCCTCGCGCTGCGCGTCGTCGGCCTGGCCCGCGCGGCCGGCCTCGGGCTGAGCGTGGCCGACCTGTTTCGCGCCCGCACGCTGGGCGAGCTGGTCGCGTTGGCAGGCGCCGCGCAGGACGAGCCCGAGCCGGTCGAGCCGTTCTCGCTGCTCGACCCGGCCGACCGCGCCCGGCTGCCGGAGGGCCTGGTCGACGCCTACCCGCTGACCATGCTCCAGGCGGGGATGCTGCACGAGATGCTGGCCGACCCGCACCGCGCGGCCTACCACAACGTCACCGACCTCAAGATCACCGCCCCGGAGGGCTTCGACCTCGCCGCGTTCCAGGCCGCCGCCGACGAGGTGGTGCGCCGGCACGACATCCTGCGCACCTCCATCGACCTGGTGGGCTTCCGCGAGCCGCTGCAACTGGTGCACCCCACCGCCGAGCTGCCGATCGGCTACTCCGACCTGCGCGGCCTGTCGCGCACCGAGCAGCGCGCGGCCCTGCGCCGGTTCGTCGACGCCGAGTTCGCCCGCCGCTTCGACCTGGCCGCGCCGCCGCTGGTGCGCATCCACCTGCACCAACTCACCGAGCACGAGCTGAGGCTCACTCTCACCGACTGCCACGTGGTGCTCGACGGCTGGAGCCTCACCTCGCTCATCGCCGACCTGCTCGACCTGCACCGCCAGGCCGTCGAGGGCCGCACGCCGCAACTGCCGCCGTCACCGCGCTTCGCCGAGTACGTCGCGCTGGAGCTCGCCGCGCTGGAGTCGCCGGAGGGCCTGGAGTTCTGGCGCGACGAGCTGGAGCAGTTCCGGCCGGTGCGCTTCGGCCACCGCGAATCGCGCTCCGACGAGGTCGTCCACGAGGTCCGCCGCTCCTTCGGCGGGCTCACCGAGGCCATCGGACGGCTGGCGACGCTCGCGGGCGTGCCGCGCCGGACGGTCCTGCTGGCCGCGTTCCACCACACCATGAGCCTGTTCGCCGAGCCGGGCGACCCCGTCGGCGGCCACTCCATCGGCCTGGCCACCAACGGCAGGCCCGAGCAGGAGGGCGCGGACCGGATGCGCGGGCTGTTCCTCAACACCGTGCCGTTCGGCGTGCGCCGCACCGGCTCCACCTGGCTGGACCTGGTGCGCGACACGTTCGCCGCCGAGCAGGACATGCTGCCGCACCGCCGCGTCCCGCTGGCGCGCATGGCACGCTTCCGCCCCGGCGAGCCCAACCTCGTCGAGGTGATCTTCAACTACGTCAACTTCCACCGGCTCACCAGCGACACCTGGGAGGAGTCGCTGGAGATCGCGCGCACCATGTTCCCGCTGCTGGTCAACACCAGCGTCAACGGCTTCACCCTGGACGTCGACCCCACCCGCGTCGACCCAACCACCGCCGAGCAGCTCGCCGACGTCTTCCGCGACCTGCTGGAGACGATGGTCGCGGACCCGGACGGGCCCGTGACCCGGCCCACGATCGCGGGCGCGGCCCGGGACCGGGACCTGGCGTGGTCGCGCGGCCCGGTCGTCCCGCCCGCCGGTACGCCGTTCCACCACTGCGTCGCCGCCCAGGACCGGGACGCGGTCGCCGTCACCCACCTGTCCGAGGCGGGACCGGTCGACCTGACCTACGGCGAGCTGAACGACCAGGCGCTGCTGCTGGCCGGGCACCTCAAGGCGTTGGGCGTCGGCCCCGAGACCGTCGTCGGCCTCTGCGTCGACCGCGGCCCCGACCTGGTGCGCGCCGTCCTCGGGGTGCTGCACGCGGGTGGCGCCTACCTGCCGATGGACCCGCAGCTGCCCGCGGACCGGCTGGCGTTCATGGCGAGCGACAGCGGGATGCGCGTGCTGCTCACCCAGACACCGCTGGTGGGCGTCGTCCCGTTCGACGGCCACACGACGCTGCTGGACCGGCCGCTGCCCGCGGACACGACACGGTTGTCCACAGTGGACGACGTGGACGGGGAATCCGCCGCCTACGTCATCTACACCTCCGGCTCGACCGGCACACCCAAGGGCGTGGTCATCCCGCACCGCGGCCTGGCCAACATGGTCGAGGGGCAGCGCGACCTGGTCGAGCCAAGCCCCGCCGACCGGGTGCTCCAGTTCGCCTCCGCGAGCTTCGACGCCTCCATCCTGGAGATGACGTGGTCGCTGGCCAACGGTGGACGCCTGTGCACCGCGCCCAAGGAGGCGCTGCTGCCCGGACCCGACCTCGCCCGCACCCTGCGCGAGCTGCGGATCACCGCGGGCATGCTCCCGCCCAGCGCGCTGGCCGTCATGGCGGGGGAGGAGTTCCCGGACCTGGCCACCCTCCAGGTCGCGGGGGAGGCGTGCCCCGCCGAGATCGCCGACGCCTGGTCGCGCGGGCGCCGCTTCCACAACGTCTACGGCCTCACCGAGACCTCGGTGTGGTCCACCGCGCAGGTGTGCGAACCGGGCGGCGGCAGGCCGTCGGTCGGCTTCCCCATGCGCAACACCACCATGTACGTGCTGGACCCGGACATGCAGCCGGTGCCGGTCGGCGTCCCGGGCGAGATCCACCTGGGCGGCCTGGCCACCGGCCGCGGCTACCTCGACCGGCCCGGCCTCACCGCGGCCACCTACGTGCCCGACCCGTTCGGCTCGCCCGGCTCGCGGCTGTGCCGCACCGGTGACCTGGGCAGGCGCCGTGCCGACGGCTCCGTGGAGTGGATCGGCCGCCGTGACTCCCAGGTCAAGCTGCGCGGCTTCCGCATCGAGCTGGGGGAGGTGGAGCACGCGCTGGGCGAGCTGCCCGGGATCGCCCAGGCCGTGGTGCTGCTGCGCGACCTGCCCGGCGGACCGGCGCTCGTGGCCTACGTCGTCGGTGACGTGTCCGATGTGGACACACTGCGGCAGGGGTTGCGCGCGAAGATGCCCGCCTACATGGTGCCCGCGCGGTTCGTCGTCCTCGACGCCATGCCGATCAACCGCAGCGGCAAGGTCGACCGAGGTGCGCTTCCCCTGCCCGACGGCGGGCGCGGCGACAGCGGCGCCGACTACGTCGCACCGTCCACGCCGGTCGAGGTGGTGCTCGCCGAGGTGTGGCGCGACGTGCTCGGCCTGGCCGAGATCGGCGTGCACGACGACTTCTTCCGCATCGGCGGCAGCTCCCTGTCCACGGTGAAGGTCGCCGCCACGGCCCGAGCCAAGGGCGTGCCGGTGTCGGTGCGCGACCTCGTGGAACGCCCGACCATCGCCCAGCTCGCCGCGCAGGTCCACCGCGCGGCCCGCGGCGACGTCCCCGCCGAGGTGCGCTCGGAGGTCCGGCTGCGCGACGGCGACGGCGCACCGCTGTACTGCGTGCACCCCACCGGCGGGAGCGCCGCCTGGTTCGTGCCGCTGGCCAGGGCGCTACCCGAGGGGCCCGTCCTGGCGTTCCAGGCCCGCGGCCTGCTCGGCGGCGTGGACCCCACCACCGTGCCGGGCATCGCGGCGAACTACGTGGCGGAGATGGCGGGCGACGGACCGCACACCGTCCTGGGCTGGTCCATGGGCGCCAACCTCGCCCTGGAGATGGCCACCCAGCTCCACGAGCGGGGACGTGCCGCGGACCCGCTGGTGCTGATCGAGCCGTACCTGCCGAACGAGGCCGCCCGCGCCCGCCTGCTGGATGTGGCCCACGACCTCGCCGAGGCGTTGGAGCTGCGTGACCGGGTGCGGGCGCTGCCCCCGTCCGACGAGCGCGACCGCGCCGTCGCCGAGCTGAAGGAAACCCTGCTGGGAGCGGGCATGTCACCCAGCGAGGCCGACCTGGTGGAGGACGCGCCCATCGAGGTGTGGCACTCCCTGCTGGCCGCGCTGGCCGACTACGAACCCCGTCCCCACCCCGGCCACGTCCACCTGGTCGTCGGCTCCGAAGCCGCCGCGATGCCCGACGGCGAGCTGATGCCGGGCCTGGACGTCGGCTTCGCCGAGTACGTCGAGCGCTGGCGCTCCCTCGCCCTGGGCGGCCTGACCGTCCACGTCTCGCCGGGCGACCACATGACCATCCTCGCCGAGCCCAACACCCGCGTGTTCGCGGACCTGCTCGGCGCGATCAGGGCGGAGGCACGCCGATGACCGCGATCCTGGAGCCCGTCCGGCACGCGCCGGGGTTCACCGAGCGCTACCTGCTCGACCCGGACGTGAACGCCGACCCGTACCCCTACCTCAACGCCCTGCGCGACCACGGGCCCGTCCGCTGGAGCCCGCTGCACCGCGCTTGGCTGGTCACCGGGCACGCCCAGCTCACCCGCGTGCTGCGTGAGCCGGCGGCCTCCGCCGCCCGCGTCGGCCCGATGATGGACGCCGTCCCCGAGGGCGCCCGCGGTGACGCCGAGCGCGCGTTCGACATCCTGTCCCGCTGGATGGTGTTCACCGACGCCCCCGACCACCGGCGGCTCCGGCAGGTGTTCCAGGAGCAGTTCTCCGCCCGCGCGATCAACCGCTACCAGGCGCTCATCGAGCGCGTCACCCGCGCGCTGCTGGCCCGCCGCGCCGTCCCCGGCCGGATCGGTGACCTCGCCGCGGACGTGGCCAAGCCGTTGCCCGCGCTGGTGTTCGCCCGCTGGCTGGGCGTCCCGCAGCAGCACAGCGCGTCGTTCTGGTACTGGAACGCCAGGGTCGGCGACCTCGTGCTCGGCGCGGCGCAGGAGGAGCGCGAGTACCGCACCTCCCTCCAGTCGCTGGTGAACCTGGAGGACTACCTCGCCGACCTGGTGCGGCAACGCCGCGCCGAACCCCGGGACGACCTGATCAGCGCCGTGCTCGCGGGCGGGCAGGTGGGCGACACCGTCAGCGAGACCGAGTTCATCGGGATGCTCACCCAGATGGCCTTCGCGGGCGGCGAGACCACCAGCAACCTCATCGCCAACGCCGTGCGCGCCCTGCTGCTGCACCCCGACCAGCTCGCCGCCGTCCGCGAGCGACCGGAGCTGGCGCGTGCCGTGGTCGAGGAAGCCATGCGGTTCGACGGGCCATCCAAGATGTCCATCCGCGTCGCCTCGCGCGACTTCGGGCTCGACGGCGACACCGTCCGCGGCGGCGACCGGATCTTCCTGGTCTCCGCCGCCGCCAACCGAGACCCGGACCGCCACCCCGACCCGGACCGGTTCCTGGTCACCAGGTCCGACACCTCGCACGTGGGCTTCGGGTTCGGCGCGCACTTCTGCATCGGCGCCGCGCTGGCCCGCATGGTGGCGCGCTCGGCGCTGGAGGTCCTGATCACCGAGTACCCGGGCCTGCGCCTCGCCGGCACGCGCCACTCGTGGCAGCTGTCCCTGCTCAACCGCAGCCTCACCGCGCTGCCCGTCCGCTACTGAGCCCCGCAGGCGAGGAAGAAGGTCTCCGCTATGGCTACCACGTTGGCAGGTGCGGGTTCGCGTTTGTGGGCACCCGCCCGGCTCCGCTCGTTCCGCCTGCTGTGGGCGGGGCAGGCCCTGTCGCTGCTCGGTGACGGGTTCAGCTACATCGCGTTCGCCTGGATCACGCTGGACCTGACCGGGTCCACGCTCATGCTCGGCTACGTCCTGGCGGCGCAGGCCGTGCCCCGTGCGCTGCTCACCCTCGTGGGCGGTTCGCTGAGCGACAGGTGGTCACCCCGGCGGCTCATGGTCGTGTCGAGCTGGGCGCGGGCAGGGGTGATGGCGGGGGTCGCGGTGGCGGGCTTCTCCGGCACGCTCGGGTTCTGGACGCTGTGCGTCGCCGCCGCGGCGTTCGGCGCGGTGGACGCCTTCTTCCAGCCCGCCCGCGTGTCCATCCTGCCCTCGGTGGTGGCCGCGGACGTGCTGCCGGCCGCCAACGCGCTGCTCGGCTCCGGGGTGAAGGTCGCCTCGGTGCTCGGCCCGGCGGTCGGCGGCGTGGTGGTCGCCGCCACGGACGCCAACTTCGCCTTCCTCGTCGACGCGCTGTGCTTCGCGTTGTGCGCGTTGTGCGTGTCCGCGGTGCGCACGCTGCCCCGCGAGAAGGAGGAGGACGCCGGCGGTGACGCCGAGGCGGGTGACTCGCTGTGGGCGCGGATCAAGGAAGGCCTGCGGTACGTGTGGGCCGACCCGCGCATCCGGACCGTCCTCGTCGTCGACATGGCCGTGACGTTCTGCTACGCCGGGCCGTTCACCGTCGGCTTCGCCAACCTCGCCCGCAACGAGGTCGAGGGCGGCTCCGCCACCATGGGCCTGCTCAACGGCGCCCTCGCGGCCGGCGCGATGCTCGGCACGCTCGTCGGCGGCGCCGTGGGCACCCGGCCCCGGGTCGGGCTCCTGGTGGCGGCGCTGGCCGGGTGGCTCGCGGTGGGCATGGCCGCGCTGGGTGCCGTCGACCAGGCCGCGGTGGCCGTCGGGACCGTGCTGGCGATGGGGTTCGGCATCGGCTTCCAGGGCGTGTTCGGGGTGAGCTGGATCCAGCGCAACATCAAGGGTTCGGTGCTGAGCCGGGTCATCTCGGTGGACATGGTGCTCGGCTACGCGGTCGCACCGCTGTCGCTGGTGGTGTGCGGCGCGCTGGCCGAGCGGAACACCGCGGTGATGTTCGGCGGTACGGCGGTGATCCTCGCCGTGACCGCCCTGGGCGTGCTCGCCTCCAAACCGGTGCGCGAGATGCGCTGACCCGCAGCAGGTGGCGCTATCCCCGGCCCATCCCGCCGCTGTCCGCTCGTCGGCGGCAGGTGGATAGGTCGGGGATTCCGCCGTGATAGCCGCGGTGCCGATCCTTCGTTCGAACCCAGTCTCAACGCGATGCCATCCGTCGAAGTCGCTTGGGGGCGAACATGGAGCAGAGTTGTGCTGTCGTCAGCGCGCTGGTGGGAGTGGCCGTCGTGGCCCGGGACCCGATGCTGGAGGCAGGGGCGGCCAGTGCGTTGCGCGAGCACCCCGAACTGGTGGTGGTGCCCGCGGACGACGCGGAGGCCGCGCAGGTCACGGTCGTGATGGTGGACGAGGTCGATCGCGCGGTGCTCGACCTCGCCCGGACGCGGCACGGCGCCGTGGTGCTGGTGGTGGCCGACCTGACGCCCGCGCAGGCCCTGCACGCGGTGCTGGCCGGCGTGCGCGGCCTGCTGCGCCGCCGGGACGCGGGCGCGGAGCGACTGGCCCGCGCGGTGCTGGCCGCCTCGGTGGGTGACTGCACGGTCCCGCCCGACCTGCTCGACCAGCTGCACGGCACCGAGGCGGTGTCGTCCGGGTCGGTCCTGGCCGGCGCCGGGTTGAGCGAGCGGGAGCGCGCCGTGCTCAGCCTCGTCGCCGAGGGCCACGAGACCGGGGAGATAGCGAAGAAGCTGTGCTACTCGCCCCGGACCGTCACCACGGTGGTGCACGACATCACCTACCGGTTCCGGCTGCGCAACCGCGCGCACGCCGTGGCCTACGCGCTGCGGGCGGGTCTGCTGTGAGCGGCGTGCGGGTGCACGTCACCGCGGTGGGCCCGGTGGCGCGCGACGTGGCCGAACGCCTGCGCGGCGCGGGGATGGTCCTGGTCGACCAGCCCGGCCCGGACGTGGTCGTCGTGCTCGCGGCGAAGACGGTGGACGAGGCGCTGGACGCCTGCCCCGCCGCGTTCCGGCCCGGCCACGACCGGCTGCTGGTGCTGGCCGATTCCTTCGACCCCGCCGGGGTGCTGCGGGCCGTGCGGATGGGCGCCAGCGCGGTGCTCTGCCCGGTGGCCTCGCCGGTGTCGCGCCTGGTCGCGGGCGTGCACTCGGCCCTGCACGGCGACGGCGTCGTGCCCTACCAGGCCTTGGTGCGGCTGCTGGGCAGGTCCGGCGACGGTGCGATGGTCGAGGTCGAGGCGCTCACCGCCAAGCAGACCACCGTGCTCCGGCTCATGGCCGACGGTCTCGGCAATTCCGCGATAGCGCGGGCGCTGGCGTGCTCGGAGCACACCGTCAAGAACGTCATCTACGAGCTGACCGCCCGGCTGCGGGTGCGCAACCGGGCGCACGCGGTGGCGCACGCGGTGCGGCTGGGGCTGATCTGAGCTGGTCAGGGGCGTGTCCGAGCGCCTATCGCGGCCGGCATCACCCGTGATAGGCGGGGGATAAATGGCGTGATAAGGGCGGGATTGGCTCTCCTCATACATTTTTCTCAACACCGAAGAACACGCCGGAACGGAGAGAAAAATGAACTTCCCCGCCATCGCCAAGGGTGCTGTTGTTCTCGCCGCCGTCACCGTCGCCACCTTGTTCGGCGGCCAGAGCGCACTGGCCGAGGGCACCAACCCGTGGGACGCCGCCCCGGTCGCCACCGAGGGCACCAACCCGTGGGACACGGCCCCGGCCACCACCGACGGCACCAACCCGTGGGACGCCGCCCCGACCACCGACGGCACCAACCCGTGGGACTGAAGCCGATTCCCGGAACAGCACCGCAGGCCTCACCGGAACCACCGCTCCACCCGCACCGACGCCCCACCCGCCGCGTGACGAACCGCGGCCCTCTCCTCCGCGCTAAGCGGGGATCCCCGCCTCCATCAGCGCCAAATCCCGCCGCACCACCGCCGCGCCCTCGTGGTCCATGATGCGCTCCCGCACGGCGATCGACTGCCCGAAGTAGTCCCGCGCGGTGTCGTGCCGCCCGGCCGCGGCGTTGACCTCGCCCAGGTTGTGCAGCAGGTGGCTCTCGCCGATCACGTCCCGGTTGGCGCGCACCATCTCCAGCACCTCCGACAGGGTCCGCTCCGCGCGCGCGTGCTCGCCCCGGTGCAACTGCACCTGGCCGATGCGGCGCATCGTGGTGGCGATCCCACCCGCGTAACCGACCGAGCGGCAGATGTCCATCGCCTCGGCCAACTGCTCCAGCGCCTCGTCGCCGTGCCCGGTGCGCATGAGGATGTGCGCGCGCTGCGTGAGCACGATCGCCCGCCCCACCACATCGTCCACCTGACCGAAACCGCGCAGCGCGCTCTCGTACAGCGCCAGCGCGCCCGCGTCGTCACCCGCCTGCCGGGTCAGCAGCCCGAGGTCGCGGTGGCACAGCGCCTGCCCCAGCGGATCGCCGATCGCGGTGAACAGCTCCATCGCCTCGGTCAGCGCTGTCCGCGACTCCGCGGGACGCCCCCGGTTGATGTGCAGCGTGCCCAGCGACGCGAGCAACGCCGCGGTGCCGCGGGTGTTGCCGGCCGCCCTGGTGGCCCGCAGCGCCTCGTCGTGGGTGTGCCGCCAGTCGTCGAGGTGGCCCCGTGCCTCGAACACGGTCGTCGCGGTGACCGCGAGGTCCCAGCACAGCTCGTCCATGCCGATCCTGGACGCCTGCGCCACCGCCGCGCGCAGGTTCGGCAGCTCGCCCTCCAGCCACTCGATCGGGCGTTCCAGCAGTTGCGCCACGTGGTCGGCGGGCGGGTGCCAGCGCGGCGCGTCACCGTGCAGCGCGGTGAAGTCGCCGCCGTACACGCCCCGGTGAGCCTGCTCCGCCAGCGCCAGCCACCCGCCCAGCACGCGCTCCTGCACCCGGCGGTGCTCCTCGGTGTCCGCTGTGGACAGCTGCTCGCGGGCGAACAGGCGGATGATGTCCTGGAAGCGGTAGCGGAAGCCGCCCGAGCCGTCGACCGAGACCACGTCGAGCATCTGGACGTCCACCAGCGGCTCGATCAGGTCCGAGGCGTAGGGGCGGTCGTCGTCCAGCACCGCGCCCGCCACCCAGCCCGGCAGCGACGGCCCCTCGGCCAGGCTCAGCAGGCCGAACAGCCGCCGCGTCGCCCGGTCGAGCCCGTCGTGGGTCAGCGACAGGCTCGCCCTGATCGTCATCTCGCCGTGGGCCAGCTCGTCCAGCCGGTGCCGCTCGCTGGCCAGCCGGTGCACCATCGACGCCAGCGACCAGTGCGGCCGCGCCGCCAGCCGCGCCGCGACGATGCGCAACGCCAGGGGCAGCCCGCCGACGGTGCGCACCAGCGCCTCGGCCGCCTCCCGCTCGCCGGACACCCGGTGCTCCCCGATGACCCGGCCCAGCAGTTGCAGCGACTGGTCCAGGTCCAGGACGTCCAGTTCGAGCTGACGCGCCCCCGGCAGGCCGGTCAGCCGCGACCGGCTGGTCACCACCACCGCGCACGTGCCGCTGCCCGGCAGCAGCGGCAGCACCTGCCGCTCGCTGACGGCGTTGTCCAGCACGACCAGCACCCGCCGGTCCGCCAGCAGCGTCCGGTACATCTCCGTGCGCGCCGCGAGATCGGCCGGGATCAGGGAACCGGGGATGCCCAGCGCCTGCAGGAACCGGCCGAGCACGTCGGCCGACTGGCCCGCGTCGCCGTAGGTGCCGCGCAGGTCGCAGTACAGCTGGCCGTCCGGGAAGTGCTCCTCCGTGATCCGGTGCCCGATGTGCGCGGCCAGCGTCGACTTGCCGACGCCCGGCCTGCCGATGACCACCACGAGGCCGATCGCCCGCCGCTCCCGTCGGCCGGTGAGCACCTCCTCCGCGGTGCGGATCAGCGCCTCCCCGCCGATGAAGTCGGCCGTGTCCGCCGGCAGTTGCCGGGGCACCGCCCTGGACGGTGTGGCGTCGACGTGAGGGGCGGGCGGCTGATCCCGTTGCGGCGCGGGACTGCGCAGCAGCGAGGCGTCACCGGCGTGGATCGCCCGCTCCAGCCCCCTCAGCTCCTCGCCGGGCTCCAGGCCGAGCTCCTCCACCAGCAGGTCGCGGCCGGCGCGGTACACCTCCAGCGCCTCCGCCTTGCGCCCCGACCGGTACAGCGCCAGCATCAGCAGCGCGCGCGGCCGCTCCCGCAACGGGTGCTCGTGCACCAGCCTGCCGATCTCGCCGACCAGTTCGTGGTGCCGGCCGAGTTCCAGGTCGATGCCGAGGTAGGTCTCCACGGCGTTGAGCCGGTCCTCCTCCAACCGCAGTGCCCTGGTGCGCAGGGAACGGCCCGACAGCCCGCTCAGGCACGGCCCGCGCCACAGACCCACCGCGGTCCGCAGCACCTCGGAGGCTTCCGCCAGGGCACCGCGCTTGGCGGCGGCACGTGCCTCGGCGACCGCGCGGGTGAACTCGTGGACGTCCAGCGACGTTTCGGGGACGCGCAACTGGTAGCCGGGCGGGCGGGTCACGATCGACACCTCCACACCGGCGTCGGAGAGCGTCTTGCGCAGCCGTGACACGCAGATCTGCACCTGGGTGCGGGCGGTGTCGGGCGGGTTGACCTCCCACAGGGTGTCCACCAGGTGATCGGTGCTGACCACCTTGTTCGCCTCCACCAGCAGGGAGGCCAGGATGATCTGCTGCCGACCCGGCGGGATGCGCACCGGACCGCCCGCGCCCGCGACCTCGATCGGCCCGAGGACCCTGAACACCAGGTGGTCGCCGATGGGCGCCACCGGGATCCCGACCTCGTCCATGCGACCTCCGCTCACCCACCCGGCGTGGGGCCCTGCGCCGGCCGACATGCAGAAGATACCTGCGCACCTGAGTTCTGTATGTCCGCTCGATGTCGCAAGAACGGGATCGCGCACCCTATTGGGAATGGCTATGGAAGGGGATGCCCGCGCGATAGCGGCGTGATAAGGGGCGGTTGCCGAAGGAGCGGAGAGTCGGTTCCGCGGGCCCGCCCCGCACGTCGCGGGAGGTGGGTGAAAGGAGGGGGACATGGTCCTCGGGGAACGGCGGCTGCCACCGCCCAGCGACACCGTCACGGCGGTCGGTGTCGATCACGTCCGGCTTTCCTACCTCTACGCCGACGAGGGTGATCTCGAAGGACTGGAGTCGTTGGTGCACTGCGAAACGCAGGACGGCTCGCCCCACCCGGCCCAGCCGACCCGCCGCTCAGAGGTGCTGGACGTGCTCGCCCCGGCCGAGGGCCCCAAGGGCACGCACCACGTGCTGCGGGTGATCGCCGACGGCGACTGCATCGCCGCGGTGGGCCGATTCACCTCTGATCCGGCGACCGACGTGGAATTCGCGGACATCTTCACCATCGCCGACGACGGCCTGCTGACGGGGTGCAGGCGTTTCTACTCCGTGACGACCTGGTGACGGTTCGCGGAACGCGTTCGGACCCTGGCACCGCGTTCGGGGCAACTCCGACGGACGAGCCTTCGGTTTCCCGTTGACGTGTGTCGCGAGAATAGGCGAACCGGATGGGCTTGACGCCGTGGCACTCGATCACCCGGCTCGCCGCGGTCCTGTTCCGCCGCCCGACAGGGGAGTTGCGCGGACCGGATTCGGGGGTTGGTCTCGGACCACTCACCGAGGCGAGGTCGGTCGCCGTGGTGTGAGTGTGCCGCTCGTCGGTCGCCGGCGGCCGACGTCTCGCCTGCGCTCAGAGCCCGGAGGATGTCGACCAGCGTCGACATCTGCTGGGAGGTGAGGGGCTTGAACAGCTCTTCCGCCACTCGTGCGTAGCCGGCCGTCCAGTCCTGGGCCAGTGCGGCTCCCTGCGCGGTGACTCGAAGGAGCACGGACCGGCGGTCGCCCGCGCTCGTCCGACGTGCGAGCAGTCCGTCCCGGACGAGCGCGTCGACCAGGGTGGAGGCGGTTCCCTGGGCGATGCCGACCGCGAGTGCGAGCTCGGTGAGCCGAATGGGCTGCGAACGGGCCACTTCCGCCACCAGGCGGGACCTCGGTGTCGACACCCCGTGCTCGCCGAGGCGCTCGCCCGCTCGGAGTCGAGCATGCGGCGCGTGCGTGCGGCTGGAGCCGATCCCGTGTCAGGCGATCTCGCCGTCCTCGGCCGGGCCGGGGCCCCGACGCCGGCCTGGTTCGCCGAACTGGGAGAGGTCGACGCGGTCGTGCACATCGCGGCGCACATGGAGTTCTGGGGACCCGACTCGTTCTTCGAACAGGCCAATCACGTGCCGACGGTCGCCCTGCACGCCGCGAGCGTTGCGGCCGGGGTCCGGCGTTTCGTGCTCGTCAGTGCCGCATCCGTCTCCACGGCAGCCAACGTCGACCTGTCGTCGACGAGTCGACACCGGAAGGCAGGCCCAACACCGCCTACAGCCGGGTCAAGCTGGCCACCGAGCGCGCACTCCTCGAGGCCGACGGCGGGAACACCGAACTGGTGGTGCTCCGCCCGCCGTTCATCTGGGGTCGCGGGATGACGACGATCGACGAAATGGCCGAGGTCGCTGAGGCCGGGCGGTTCGCCTGGATCGACCACGGCAGGCACATCGTCGACTTCGTGCACGTCGAGAACCTGGTCGGCGCCGTGCTCCTCGCGCTGACCAGGGGTCGTCACCAAGGCGTCTACTACGTGACGGACGGCACGCCGATGCCGATTCGGGACTTCCTGACCCCCTTGCTGGCGACCCGCGGCGTGGACTTGTCCAAGAGCCGCAGCGTTCCGCTGGCGGTGGCGGCCCCCATCGCCTCCATGATGGACCGCGCGGCGTGCCTGCTCCATCGGAAGTCGGCGCCCCCGTTGACGAACTGGCTCGTGAGCTTCACCGGCCGTGACCGTTCCTACGACATCACCGCCGCGAGGGAGGAGCTGGGCTACTCGCCCGACGTGACACTGGAAAAGGGACTGGCGGAGATGAGCTCCTGAGCTGGTATACCGGGACGGTGCGTGGCAGCAGCTCGTCGGAGAGGATTCGGTTCCCATGACCTTGCCCATGCCCGACGATCATCCACTGGGGCCACCCCCGGACGAGCAGTCGTGGGTCGATGTCGCCCGAGAGCTGTCCGCCGGGTTCGCCGCCACCACCGACGAGCACGACCGGACCGCGACACTGCCCGTCGAAAACCTGCGAGCGCTGCACGCCGGTGGCCTGGACCGGGCCACCCTGCCCCGCGAACTGGGTGGCCAGGCGCTGAGCTACCGCACGGTCGGCGCGGTCCTGCGGATCATCAGCGCCGCGGACCCGTCCACCGCCTGCCTGTGGCTCATGCACATCGGCGCCGCCGAGGGACTGGTGCGCCACTCCACCCCTGACGTGGCCCGCTACTACGCCGACGAACTCATCGCCGGCCGCCGCTTCGCCAACGCGCTGTCCGAACCCTCGGGCGGCAACCAGTTCCTCTCGCCCCAGCAGGTCGCCGAACCCGTCGAAGGCGGTTACCGGCTCACCGGCGCGAAACGGTTCGTGTCCGGCTGCGAGATCGCCGACCACTTCCTGATCAACGCGCTCGTGGACGGCCAACCGACGCTGTTCGGGCTCGAACCCGACGACACCGTGACCTTCGAACCGCAGGACACCCTGGGCCTGCGCGCCACCCGCAGCCACCTGGTCGGCCTCAACGGCACCGTGCTCCGCGCCGACCGACGCTGCCCACCGTCGCCAGAACCCACGCCCAACCACATCGCGGCGGGCTTGGCGTGGCTCTCGCTCGGAATCGCCGACACGGCCCTGGACACGCTCGTCCGCTACGCCCGCTCGCGGACCCTGCCCACCACCGGCCAACCCCTGGCCTCCGAGCAGTACCTGCAGTTCGACGTCGCCGAAGCGATCCTCCAGCTGGAGGCCGCCGCCCTGGTCGCGCAGAACACCGCGTGGCTGGCCGACAGGAACTCCCCGCTGTTCCTCCCCGCGGCGGTGCGGGCCAAGCCCACGGCCAACCGCGTCGCCCGCGACATCGCGCAACTGTGCCTGCGAGTCGGCGGCGGGTCGGGTTTCGTCGCCACATCACCGATCCAGCGCATCTTCCGCGACGCCCAGACCGGGTGGCTGATGGCGCACTCGGTGGAGTTCTGCCTCAACCACATCGGAGCCGACGCCATGCTGACGCGCCGCTAGCCCACGCTGTCCGCCCGCACGAACGGTGCGGGCGGACACGCGCACCACTCAGTCGGGGCAGCCGAAGGAATAACTGATGTCGGGCTTCCAGGTCTCCGAATCGTTGACCGGGCCCCGCCAGTAGAACGTCGCCCGCACCGCGAACGACGTGCGCCCGTACGAGCACGGGTCGATGGCGCTGGTGCGGGCCAGGTCCTGGACGTCGAACCCACCGTCACGGTCGGGGTTGGAGCGCACGACGCCCGAGCCATCGGCAAACTCGTCGATCAGTTGCACGTCGACGACCCAGACGTCGTAGTTACCGCCGCCCTCGGCGTCGACGATCTTCGCGCGGGCGTAGTAGCGGCCGTCGGTGTCCTCCCAGATGGCCGCGCACCTCAGCACTGCGGCACCGTGACACTCCCACCGGTCGCCTTCCGCACCTGCCGACGCCGGTACCAAGGCCATCACAGCACCTGACAACGCGCCGACAACGCCCAACCGGCGCGCACGCGTGAGCCTCATGAAAGATCTCCTCCTGTTGGTCGGACCGGAGTCGGTCGACGCAGCGGACGAACCCATGGCGCGACGTTCACCACGCCGCGGTATTTCTCCAGGTCGACGCCACCTTAATGCGGGTCTCCCCGGCGCTGACCCAACGAATCCGCGGACTTCACCGGTCGGTGCGGACGCGCCACCAGTCCTCGGAGTCCTCGCCGGGCCAGAACTCCAGGAGGTCTCCGGGAGCCAGGCCCAGCGCGTGCTCGATCTCGGCGGGGGTGAGGTCGGCCAGGGAGTCCTGCAGCGAACGGGTCAGGTCCAGCCAGTAGCCGCGCAACGTGGACTCGCTGACGTAGAGCTGCTTGGCGACCTGGGCGTAGCTGAGACCGCGGGCTCGGCCGTGGAGGATCTGGCGTTGGCGTTCGCTGAGCAGCGTGATGCAGTTCCGCCGGACCAGGACCTCCAGGATGCCGACGACGGGCTGCGGGACGACGGTTCCGCCCGCGGCGACGTCCAGGAAGTGCTGCTCGGCTCGTGCCGTCGGCAGCGCCTTCGAGACGACCCCGCTCGCGCCCGCGGCCATGCACGCCGCGAGGACGAAACGGCGTTCCTCCTGGCTGTAGACGCACACGCGGTACCCGCGGCGGGTGAGCGCCCGAACCGCGGCGATGCCCTGGCGCACGTCCGGTTGCACGTCGATGTTGGCCAGGTGCAGGTCGAGCGCGACGAGGTCGACGACCGGGCGGCGGCGCAGCAGGTCCTCCACCGTCGCGACCGCGGCCACGACGTCGAGCTTGGGCATCAGCAGGCCGACCGAGTCGCGGATCAGCGACGCGTCGTCGACGACGGCGACCGTGGGTTTCACCGGGCCTCCCGCGCGGCGCGGGCCGGCGCCGGGACCGACGAGATCGTCACGGTCGTGCCGTCGCCGACCGCGGACTCGATCTCCACGTCGCACCCCTGCCTGCGCAGTTCACCGACGACGACCTCGCGCAGCCCGACACCGACGGCCCGCGTCGCCGGGTCGAACCCGACGCCGTCGTCGGACACCGTCAGCGTCCAGCCGTCCGGACCCTGGTCGAGGTGCACGACCACCTGCTCGGCGCGGGCGTGCGCCCGGACGTTGAGCAGCAGGCTCTCCAGCGCCCGCTCCACCGCCTCGGCCTGCGCCGCGGGCAGCCGCACGCCCACGCCGAGGTCGAGCAGCGCGTCGACGGGGAGATCGGTGAACCGGTCGCACACCTGCCTGACCAGGGCGGTGAGCACCGCCTCGGGTGCGTCCGCCGTGTCGGGCTCTCGGCCGCGCAGGTAAGAGCGCATGCGCCGCAGCTCCACTTCCGCCAGGTCGATCAGCCGCGCGCGTTCCTCGTCGGTTCCCGGTTCGGTGAGCAGGCGCATCACGGCGACGCCGTTGTGCATCATCAGCTGGGCCCGTCGCTCCTCCTCCCGCCGTGCCAGTTCGGCGGCGCGGGCGCGGGAGGCGTCGGCGTCCCGGGCGACCCGGCGGGTGTAGTTGACGAACAGGCGCGGGATCGCCGTGTAGACGATGAAGGTGATCACGTTGCCGACCGCGGTAGAGGCGTGGCCGTCGAAATCCTCGCCGAGGAACAGGAAGTAGCACCCGATGACGCCCAGCAGGCCCACCACGGCGAGGGCGAGGCTGCGCACCCCGGAGGCGGTCATGACCACCGACAGGGCGTACGCGCTTTGGAACGCGACCCACGTTCCGAGTCGTTCGCCCTCGGCCAACACCAGCGGTGCGACGGCCAGCAGCAGGCAGGCCAGACCGAAGTCGGCGGCGGCGCCCAGCGGGCCCAGCGGACGCCTGCGCACCACGGTCACCACACTCACCACGACCGCCGCGACCGCCGCCGCCAGCCAACACGCGAGATAGGGACCAGTCGCGCCTCTGACCTTGACAGGGCACAATGGACCGGGCGCGGCCACCGGGTGGTGGCCGCGCCCGTCATCGGGCTACGTCGTCAGGCGGCCGAGTGACGGTGGATGCCCAGGTACGCGCGGGCGATGGGGGAGGACGGGTTGAGGATGCCCCAGGTGCTCCACGATCCGGGGTAGTGCCTGGCACGCAGGCAGTAGTTGCCCGCGGACTTGTGCGGGAAGTCGCCGTGTCCCAGTCCGAACTCGTCGCCCGTGCACCGGAGCGAGTTGTACTGGATCTTGTGCTGAGCGGCGACGCTGATGCCGGAGCTGTACGAGGTGATCAAGTCCTCGAACGACGACATCACCGTCCAGTTGGTGCCCATCGCCGACACGGGCAGTTCCGGGTGGCCGTCCCAGCCGGTGCCCAGGCTCTCCAGGTACTGGAGCATGGCGCTGCCAGGGACCATGTCCTGGCACTGACCGTAGTTGAGCACCCCGTCGCATGCGCCTCCGGCGAGGGTGCCCTTGTGCGGGGTGGCGAGGGTGACGACGTCCTCGACGTACAGATAGGGCGGGGCTGTGCCATTCCGTGCCGAAGCTGCACCTTCAGCAGTGCCATTCGGATGATCAGGCCGCCCATCGAGTGCGCGACGACGTCGACCTTCTGACCCTTGCTCGAGTAGTTGTCGTAGATGTACCAGGCCAGGTCTTCAGCAATGATGGTGATCGGTGTGTCGAGGCCGTATCCGTAGTGGACGTCGCAGTTCGTGTTGCCCACGTAGTAACCGAAGGTGACGAGTTCACCGGTCCAGCCATTGCTCCGGAGGTAGTTCTCCGCCGTCGCCCACGTGCTGGTGCAGTCGGTGTCTGCGGTGATGTCGAACCCGTGGATGAAGATGACGGGGTTGTTGCTGGTGTTGCCACGGGCGGGAGCGGCCGTGGCGGTGCCTGCGAGCACCGGCACCGCCGCCGCGGCGATCAGCACCGAGGCGATCAGGGTCAGGAGTCGTCGCACAGGGAGTCCTCTCGGGATGTTCTTGCCGTCCCGATTGTTTCGGTGGCCCCGCGTGCTTGTGACCCAACGGATCCGCGGACTTCGCCTCCGAGGGTCGGCCGTGGCTGGGCCATCGGCCGGCCGCGCGAGGGTCAGCTCCGGGCGAGTTCGTGGCGCAGTACCTGTGCCAGTTCCGGTTGGGTGAACCGGAACCCGGCCTCGGTCAGGCGGTCCGGGAGCACCCGGAGGCTGCCGAGCACCTCGGGGGCGACCTTGCCCATGGCCGGCCGCAGGGCCCAGAGCGGCACGCGCAGGACAGCGGGCTTGCCGAGCACGTCGGCCAGGGTGCGGGTGAACTCCGCGCTGCGGACCGGATTCGGGGTGGTGATGTTGTAAGGGCCGTGCGTGCCGGGTGTCTCGGCGATGAACCGGATGGCGCGCACGGTGTCGGTGAGCCCGGCGTAACTCCAGAACTCCCGGCCGGAACCCAGCCGTGCGCCGAGTCCGGCGCGGAAGAACGGCAGCAGCCGGGGGAGGACCCCGCCGTCACGGGAGAGGACGAGGCCCATGCTCAGGTGGCGCACCGGGATCGTGGCCGGTTCGGTGGCCTGCTCCCACTCCGCGGTGACGTCGGGCAGGAACCCGGAGCGGTCGGAGCGCGCTGTCTCGGTCAGCTCCAGGTCGCCGCGATCCACACCGTAGTAACGCATCCCCGACGCCGAGACCAGCATCCGGGGTTGCGGGTCCGCCTGCGCGGTCATGACCGCGATCGTGCGCGCACTGTCGATCCGGCTGCGCCGCAGCACGTCCTGGTACGCGGGCGTCCACCGGCGCTCGCCGAGCCCGGCTCCCGCGAGGTTGATCACGACGTCGGCACCGGCCAGCAGTGCCGGGTCCGGTGACGTCGGATTCCAGCGCCGTTCGTCCTCGCCGGCGGGTTCCCGGCACACCAATCGGATCACGGTGTGCCCGTCGGCCACATAGGACCGGCGTAGCGCGGTCCCGATCAGCCCGCCGGCACCGGCGATCACGATCCTCATCGCAGGCTTACCGCCAACGCGACCACAAAGGACGCACCGACCAGCACGGTCATGGTCACCGTCCGCACGGTCAACCCGCGCCGGAACCCGGGAAGTTCCTCCGGCAGTGCGAAAACCCGGGCAGGCCAGTGCCGCCACGAGACGTCGGCGAAGACCACCGCGGCGACGAGGTCGAGCACTACCGCGACGGTGTAGCCGGCCGACACCGCCCCGTCGCCCGTGATCGCGACGGTGCCGCCGGTCAGCACGATCCCGGCGATGAGCGCGACGACCGGCCACCGGTTGCCGTTGGCCAGCGCGAGCAGGAACTCCTCGCGCCGGCCGTCGTCCGGGAAGAACCTGGCGACCCTGGGCTGCACGACGACCAGGCTGTAGACCATCGACCCCAGCCACAGCGCCGTCAGCACCAGGTGCACCAGCTCGGCGAACACCACCTCGGTCACCCTCATCTCCGGCACGTGCGGCGGGATCGGTCGGTGAATGGAAGCTGACGTGACCGTGGCGGTCAACTCGACCTGGTCGACAGCTCCGCCGTCAGCCGGAGTAGCGCGCCAGCACCGTGAGCGGCTGCGGGGGAACCGGTGCGCCCGCCCACTGGGCGACCTTGGCCCGGAACGCCAGCGCCTCCGGGATGCCCAGGAGCGGGTTGACGTCGGCGTCGGCGAGTCGCAGGGTGAGCTGGAACTCGCCACTGTCACCGACCCGCGTCGCGGCGTACTCGACATCTGTCGGCGCCGCCTTCTCCACGGCGGCGAACAACTCCGCGATGGCCTCCTCGACCTCGGGGATCTGCTCGGTGCCGGTGCTGAACCGGACGATGTGCACGCTCATCGGTGTCTCCTGAAGGGGGTGTGCTCTGGTCTTGCGCCCCTCCTGACGTCGAGCGCGCGTGAAAGGTGACCACGTCCGCGGAACTCGAAGCGGACGTCACCGGTCGTGCTCGTACCGCTGACGGACCCGGGGCAGCAGCGCACGCCAGATCGGGCGCCAGAGCCGGCCGGGCAGGAACCTGCTGCGTTCCTCGCGGACGACCCGACCCCGGGGGTGCGCGGCCCACTTGGCGGAGCCGGGATCGTAGTCGCGGTGGTACTCGATGGCACAGACGTGCTTGACGTTCTTGTACCCGTAGTGCGCCGGCGCGACCAGGCGCACTGGAGCGCCGTGATCGACGCCGAGCGGGGCTTCGTCGAGCCGGTCGGCGAGCAGGACGTCGTCGGCGAGGGCGTCGTCGAGGCGCAGGCAGGCGCGGTAACCGTCCAGTCCGGTGAAGACCACCCAGCCGGCCCTGCCGGACACGCCGACCTCCGCGGTCAGCGCCGCGTGCACGTCGCGGAACGGCACGCCCTCCCAGTGCAGGTCTCGTGCGCTCCAGGTGGTCACGCAGTGCAGATCCGCGCGGAGGGCACGCCGTTCCCGCGGCCCGAGCAGGTCGTCGAGCCGCACCTGGGTCGGGCGTGCGACCGCGCCGGTCACGGTGACCACCGGGCAGTCCGGCGGCTCGGGTCGGACCCGCGCGAACTGGGGCAGCCCGAACCGGCGCAGCGCGGTCGCCGCCTGGCCGGGCGGCAGGTCACCCACATGCCGCGCCATCTTGCCTCCCAGTTATTAGTGCACTCGTTCTAGAATACTCACTCTAGTGCCGTCCCGTGTCGGAATGGTCGTTCCGGAGCGCGGACTTAGGATGTCGGCATGGCCAGACGCCGTGTGCACAGCGACGACGCCATCCTGGACGCCGCGCGTGATCTGCTCGTGCAGGGCGGACCGGAGGCGACGACCACGGCAGCGATCAGTGCGCGCAGCGGCGCACCCACCGGCTCCCTCTACCACCGGTACGGTTCCCGCACCCGGTTGTTCGCCGAGGTGTGGATCCGCGCCGTCACGCGCTTCCAGGCGGGGCTGCTCGCCGCGGCGGCCGCCGGGGCCGGTGTCGAACGCGTGCTCGCCGCGGCCGACTGGGTCGTGGAGTTCGCGGCTCGCCACCCCACCGACGCGCGACTGCTGCTCCAGACCAGCCGGGGACAGCTCCTCGCCGAAGCGGAACTCCCCGGCGAGACCAGGCGAACCCTCGCCGACCTCAACAAGCCCGTGGCCGCCCTGCTCGACGAGTTGGCGGTCGACGTCTTCGGCAGGGCGACCGCGCACCACGTGGAACGGCTGACCATCGCGATGGTCGACGTGCCGTACGCGATCGTCCGCCGTCACCTGCAGCACGGAACGCCCACCGCCCGGTACCGCGGCCTCATCGCCGACACCGTTCGCGCCCTGTTGGCGCCCGACGTGCGCTGACCCGCGGAGGCGACGGTCTGTCGCCTGCCGTCAACCTCGCTCGTTCACGTCCGAGGGCCGGGGGAGCCGTAACCGCCCAGCCCTCGGCTCACCGTCAGGAGCACCCACCGCAGGCGGGACAGGTGGCTCAGCATCGTGGCCCGCGCGCGGCGGCGGCGACTCACCCCAGACCCGGTCGACCGACGCGACCCGGCCCGATGTCCACCGCCGGAGCCGCTGTTCCCTCCCGAGGCATCGTGAAGGCCACTCCGACCAGCGGATTTCGGAAAGATGCAGCAATTTCACACGTTCGGCGGCGCACAGTCCCGTCAGCGTCCCGCACCGCGCGGGGCACGACGTGAGGAGGATCGTCGCCGGTCGCTCGTCGACGCAGACGGCAACCTCGCCCACATGGCCGCTTCACGTCTCGGACCGAATGCGTCCGCACCGTTCTTGGTCGCCGCAACACCCTGGAGGTCTGCATGATACGTAGGTTCATCATAACTGCCGGGATGGCGATCGCCGCGCTGGCCGCCGTGGTCGGGGCGAGCGCGCCTGTCTCTGCGCAAACGTCCGAAGCGCCATCTGCTTCCGCTTCCCCGACCTGTTACGGGGAGACGTGTGAGGGGCAGAGCCCGATCTCCGCGAATTGCACGAGCGGGTCGGTGTCGCTGGCCAGCATCGTCTTGCTCGGGGCGGGGGCCAGGCAGTTCCTCGTCGATCACCGCTATTCGGCGTCGTGCGGGACGACCTGGACCAGGGTGACCGACATCAACCAGCCGGATTGCTACTACTCATTGACCGCCTGGCACGAAGGCATCAACAACAGCACCGGCGCCAGGACGCGTACCGCGTCCGTGAGCAGCGGGGACGCGTGTTCCGCGTCCACCACGACGATGAGCAAGGCGGGCAAGTCGACCCGGGCGTGCGGGTACAGCAGTTGGGAAGGGCTGACTCACTGCACCGCGTGGAAGTAGCGCGTTCCTGATCCCTGGCGAGTGATCGCCCACGTCGCTCTTGCTCCGGCGCTCGGTCCGAGCGCCGGAGTTGGCGACTCCGTGCATCTCATTTTCCGAGGAGTGGCCGTGCGAAAATCGCTCGCCTTGTTGTTGTGCGTCCTCTATTCGTTGTGGCTGATACCGGGTAGTGCGATGGCCACCCCGCCCGAGGAGGATGTTCCGGCCCCGGACCCGAGACCCGCGGCGCCGGGCAGTGTCCGGTCCGCCGAACGCGCTGAGGTGCTGGGTGGAGGCTGGGAGCGGTCCACCGACCGGGCGGTGACCACGGCGGGCGACAGCACCGGGTTCCACGTGCTGGTGGCCGAGGCCCGTAACGGGTACCAGTGGCGGACGGCGGCGTCGTTGTCGGAGCTTGGGTTCGACACCGACGCGTGGATCGGCAACGCCTGTGTGACGGCGTCGGGTGATCGGGCGGTAGTGGCCTACGCACCGCGGACTTTCACCAACGAGGCGGTCCTGAACGACCGTGGCGCGTTCACCGCGATCGTCGACCTGACCGGTGGCCCGGTGCGCAAGCTGCCCGTGCAGACCAGTCTTGCCTACTTCAATCCGGGCTGTGGTCCCACCGAGACCGCGGTGCTCACCCAGGGCGGTGGCGAGGACCTCACCGCGACGCGGCTCCTGCGACTCGACACCGTCACCGGTGAGCTGGCTGAACCGATCGACGTGCCCGGTCAGTTGACCTCGGCGGTGCCGGCCGCGGATGGCATCGTGGCCGCCGATTCCGGTGCGGTGGTGCGTGTGCGCCCCGACGGCACGCGGACGGTGCTGGCACCGGCGAACGGCGTGCCGTACCGGCTGGCCGCGGACGCCGACGGCGGAGTCGTCTACGCGCAGGTGGAGGGCGAGTCCGCGGCGAGCGTGCGCCGGGTGGACCTGAAGGCGGGCAAGAAGGTCACCGAGCTGGCAGCCGGTGGTCGCACGGACGTGAGCGTGCGCTCGGGCCGCGGCGGGCGGGTCTTCGTGACGGGCGCCGGAACGGCCGGCACGGCGACTCCGTCGGTTTCGCTCGTCACCGTGCCCGACGACGTGGAGATGTCGCTGTCGGGCGAACTCGCGGTCACCTCCGTGGTGCGGACTCGGAACCCGGACCCCCGGGCGGCGCCCGCCGACCCCACCGCGCCGCAGCGGGTCGACATCACGGCCACCTCGCTGGCCACGAACAAGGCCTTCACCCTGTCGACAACCCCTGCGACCGGCACCGGGAACGGCTCCGCTGCGAGCCCGGCGCTGGGGCGGGCCTCGGTCACCGCCGGCAATCCGAACGACCCGGCCGACGGCGACCAGCGCTACTGCTCGGTGGCTCGCAACGACCCGCGCAACCAGGCCATGCAGCCGAAGCCACGTCAGGTCGAGTGGGCGGTCGACCAGGCCGTGCGCGGAGTGCTCACCGTCCAGCGGGAGAACAACTGGAAGAACCTCGGGATGCCCGCGTACACACCTCAGCTTGCCGTTTAAGCTGTTCGGCGGGGTTTGGTGCCCTTCTTGTGGTG
>NZ_LWLC01000037.1:0-80910 GCF_001905065.1 Saccharothrix sp. CB00851 | reverse complement strand
CACGCCGAGGAACGCATGATCACCCTGACCTTTCAAGATCTGTAGCGTTCACTGGCATGAGCGAGATCACATCGCGCACCGCCAAGGTGCTGCTCTCCCTGCTGCTGGTCCTCGCGGGCACCTTCACGACGGCCGGCCCGGTGGCCGCGGCGCCGGTCACCGTCGCTCAGGCGACCTGCGGTGACACGTCCGCGTTCCGCCGGGTGGCCCTGTCCAGCCTGCCGAGCCAGGCCACGGACACCCTCCGGCTGATCCAGCGGGGCGGCCCGTACCCGTACTCGCAGGACAACCAGACCTTTTACAACCGCGAGGGCATCCTCCCGGCCTGCCCGACCGGCTACTACAAGGAGTACACGGTCAAGACGCCCGGCATCTCCACCCGCGGCGCGCGGCGGATCGTGACCGGCAACGCCACGCCGAAGCTGTACTTCTACACGCCGGACCACTACGCGAGCTTCGTCCTGGTGGACATCACCCGTTAGCCGGACACGCCCTGCCGATCTCCCGGCGGCGGCGAGATCGGCAGGGCACACTAGGACGGGTACTGCTGTGGGCGCGAGGAGTGTGACGTGTACCGGGTGTTCGAGGCCCTCGACGAGCTGGTCACGATCGTCGAGGAAGCGCGTGGCGTGCCGATGACCTCCGGGTGCGTCGTGCCGCGCGGTGACGTGCTCGAACTCCTCGACGACGTGCGCGACGCCATCCCCGCGGAGCTGGACGACGCCCAAGACGTGCTCGACCACCGCGACGAGCTGGTCGGCAAGGCGCAGCACGACGCGGACCAGGCGCTGAGCAAGGCGCGGTCCGATGCCGAGCGGATGGTCGCCGAGGCGCAGCACGAGGCCGAGCGGATGCTGTCCGAGGCGCGGGCGCGGGCCGAGCGGATGGTCGCCGAGGCCGAGGACCAGGCACAGCGCACCGTCGCCGCGGGCCGCCAGGAGTACGAGGACCTGGTGGGCCGGGCGCACGCCGAGGCCGACCGGATGGTCCAGGCGGGCCGGGCGAACTACGAGCGCGCGATCGAGGAGGGCCGGGCGGAGCAGGCGCGCCTGGTCGACGGCACCGAGGTGGTGCAGGCCGCGCACGCCGAGGCGGCGCGCGTGCTGGACGCCGCCCAGACCGAGGCGATCCGGCTGCGCAGCGAGTGCGACGCGTACGTGGACGGCAAGCTGGCCGACTTCGAGGACCTGCTCGCGCACACCCTGCGCAGCGTCGGCAAGGGCCGCTCGCACCTGCGCGGCCCGGCCGTCGCCAGCGCGGCGGCGCCGTTCGACTATCACGAATAACCCGACCGGACGAGGCCCCGACCAGCCGATTTCACGCGGACGCCCGTTGTCCCGTACCCTTGACCGGCTGGTCGTGGTAAATCCCCGACGGCAACACCAAACATCATGTCTGAGCACCGTCACGCCTCCGCGCGTCCCACAGCGACCGGGCCCTGGGTCATCGACACCAGGGACCTCGGGCGTCGTGCGGGCTCCAGCCGCGGGTTGCGCAGGACGGTGCCCGCGGAGGGCCTCGGCCTGCTGGGCGTGATCGCGGTGCCGGCGGGGGGCAACGTCGAACTCGACCTCCTGCTGGAGTCGGTGGTCGAAGGCGTGCTCGTGACGGGCACGGCCGCGACGGTGGTCGAAGGGGAGTGCTCGCGCTGCCTGGAACCGCTGTCCGCGGAGGTCGAGGTGGAGCTGACCGAGCTGTACGCGTACCCGGACAGCACCACCGACGAGACCACCGAAGAGGACGAGGTCAGCCGTCTGCACGACGACCTGATCGACCTCGAACCCGTGGTGCGCGACGCCATCGTGCTCGCGCTGCCGCAGGTGCCGCTGTGCTCGCCGGACTGCCTCGGGCTGTGCGTCGACTGCGGCGGCAAGCTGGCTGATCTCGGCCCCGACCACGGGCATGAGACGATTGACCCCCGTTGGGCGGCTCTGCAGGAGCGGTTCGACGGGAATCGTGACAATCCAGAGGAGAACTAGTCGTGGCCGTCCCGAAGCGGAAGATGTCGCGCTCGAACACGCGCTCGCGCCGCGCTCAGTGGAAGACCGCTGCCGTGCACCTGGTGGCCTGCCAGAACAAGGCCTGCCGCCAGCCGAAGCCGCAGCACGTCGCCTGCCCGGCCTGTGGCCAGTACGACGGCCGCCAGGTCGTCCAGCCGGCCTGATCACCCCTCTGGCGAAGGTAGCGGCGAATCGTGGGGGGTAGGTCGTCGCGCGGTCGGTCCGCCGACCGCGCCCCGTTGCTCGAAGCGCTCGGCGTCCCCTTGGACGCCGAGCTGCTGACGCTCGCGCTCACACACCGGTCGTACGCGTACGAGAACGGCGGCCTGCCGCCGAACGAGCGGCTGGAATTCCTCGGCGACGCGGTGCTCGGCCTGGTCGTCACCGACCACCTGTACCGCACGCACCCGGAATTGCCCGAGGGGCAGCTCGCCAAGCTGCGCGCGAGCGTGGTGAACATGCACGCCCTGGCGGGTGTGGCCCGCGGGCTCGGCGACGACGGGTTGGGCGGGCACCTCCTGCTCGGTCGCGGCGAGGAGCTGACCGGGGGCAGGGACAAGGCGAGCATCCTCGCCGACGGCCTGGAAGCCGTCATCGGCGCGGTCTACCTGCAGTTCGGCATAGACACCGCGCGTCAACTCGTTCACCACTTGTTCGACCCGCTGTTGGCGGAAGCGCCGCTGCGAGGTGCTGGACTTGACTGGAAGACGAGTCTCCAGGAGCTGACCGCGTCCGCGGGGCTGGGCGTCCCCGAATACCGGGTGGACGACCAGGGCCCGGACCACCGCAAGGAGTTCACCGCCACGGTGCTCGTCGGTGGTCAGGCCTACGGCACCGGCGACGGGCGCACGAAGAAGGAAGCCGAGCAGAAGGCGGCCGAGGCCGCCTACCGCGTGCTGCACGAACGGGTCCGCGCCGAGGAGACCGGCGCGTCCGGGAACGGCCACGCACCCGGCTCGGCCGCGCAGGCATCACCTCAGGCTTCACCTCAGGCTGCACCTACTCAGGAAGACTGACGCCGAAATGTATGCCACGAACGTCCGGACCCGGCGCGCGCGCCACGCGCGTCCGTCCCGCCCGCTCAACGCCAGCCGCAACGGCGGCATCCAGGGCCTCGTACTCGTGCGCGACACCGCCCAGGCCGGTGGCTGGATGCTCAAGCCGACCAAGCCGCAGGCCGCCGCCTACGAGATGCTCGAGCAGCTGGAGCAGGCCGAGGCCGCCGAGCGCGACTCCGAGGACTGATCACCCGCCCGTGCCCGAGCTGCCCGAGGTAGAGGTCGTCCGCCGAGGTCTGCACGAGCACGTCGCGGGGAGGACCGTCGCCGCGGTCGAAGTCCTCCACCCACGCGCGATCCGCCGACACCTGCCCGGTGCGGCGGATTTCGCGCTGCGCCTGACCGGTCAGCGCCTGGAGGCCGCGCGTCGTCGCGGCAAGTACCTGTGGGTCGACCTGTCGGGCGGTGACGCCATGCTCGCGCACCTCGGCATGAGCGGCCAGCTGCTGGTCCAGCCGGTCGGCGCGCCGGACGAGAAGCACCTGCGGGTGCGGGTCCGGTTCGCCGACGACGGCCCCGAGCTGCGGTTCGTGGACCAGCGCACGTTCGGCGGGCTGGCGTTGGCGGACATCGTCGAGGTCGACGGGACCCGGTTGCCGCAGCCGGTGGCGCACATCGCGCGCGATCCGATGGACCCGGCGTACGACCCGGTCGCGGCCGTCGCGGCGCTGCGGAAGCGGCGCACCGAGGTCAAGCGCGCCCTGCTCGACCAGACGCTCGTCTCCGGCGTGGGCAACATCTACGCCGACGAGGCGCTGTGGCGGGCCAGGCTGCACGGGTTGCGGCCCACGGACAAGCTGACCAGGGCCAAGGCCGCCGAGCTGCTCGCGCACGCCACGCAGGTGATGCAGGAGGCGCTGGGCGCGGGCGGTACGTCGTTCGACGCGCTCTACGTCAACGTGAACGGCCAGTCGGGCTACTTCGACCGGGCCCTGGCCGTGTACGGCCGGGAGGACGAGCCGTGCCGGCGGTGCGGGACGCCGATCAGGCGCGAGCCGTTCATGAACCGCTCGTCCTACTCGTGCCCGCGCTGCCAACCCCGGCCGAGGGGTTGACGGCTCACCGCGCCGGGTCGGCGAGCCTGCGCAGCAGCGGGGTGACCGCTCTGAGCGCCTCGCGCTCTTCCGGTTCCAGCCGGGACAGCCGTTCGGACAGCAATTCGGCCTCGCCGTGCGCCAGGGACAGGATGGTGTCCCGACCGAGACCGGTCAGTTCCACGATCGTGGCCCGCCCGTCAGCCGGATCGGATTCGCGGCGCACCAGGCCGTTGGATTCCAGACCCGTCACCACCGTGGTCGCCGTGGGCTGCGAGCACAGCGCCCGCACCGCGATCTCACCGATCCGCATCGGCCCTTGTGAGGCGAGTTCCGCGAGGACGAGCAGCTGCGTAGGCTGCAATCGCCGGACGGACGCGGACTGGCGCAGGCTGCGGATCAGCCGGTGCACGGCGACCACGAGTTGTAACGCGTCCTGACTAGTCACACTGGTGGTCATCAGACCTCCTCGTGGCTCACCGTGAGTGAGCAAGTGTCCGAATTCGGACAGGACATTCGCACTATCGCAGTACGGCTGTCCAGAGAACGGTTTCATTCGCACCCGGATGTACTCACACTTTCCGCACCGATGCGGAGAAGGAACCGTCAAAACGGCATAAAGGGCTGGCGGGCCCGCATCAAGACGGTGTCAGGAAGTTCGCCGAACGTAGTCGTCACGATGGCGGGACGACGTCCGGGCGTAGTGTCTCAGCGTGACAAAGGTGCTGGTGGTCGATGACGAGCCGCAGATCGTGCGGGCGTTGCGGATCAACCTGTCCGCCCGCGGCTACTCGGTGCTGACCGCGCACGACGGCACGGCGGCGCTCAAGGCGGCGGCCGAGGGCAAGCCGGACGTGGTCGTGCTCGACTTGGGGCTGCCGGACGTGGACGGCACCGAGGTGATCGCGGGCCTGCGCGGCTGGACGACCGTGCCGATCATCGTGCTGTCCGCGCGGGTCGACTCCGCCGACAAGGTGCAGGCGCTGGACGCCGGCGCCGACGACTACGTGACCAAGCCGTTCGGGATGGACGAGCTGCTGGCCCGGTTGCGCGCGGCGGTGCGGCGCTCGGCGGTGGCGGAGGGCGAGGACGCGGTCGTGGAGACGGCGTCGTTCAGCGTGGACCTGGCGGCGAAGAAGGTGCGCCGCGACGGCGTCGAGGTGCACCTGACGCCCACGGAGTGGGGTCTGCTGGAGATCCTGGCCCGCAACCGGGGCCGGCTGGTGGCGCAGAAGCAGCTGCTGCAGGAGGTGTGGGGCCCGGCGTACGCGAAGGAGACCCACTACCTGCGCGTCTACCTGGCCCAGTTGCGCCGCAAGCTGGAACCCGAGCCCTCGCACCCCCGGCACCTGGTGACCGAGCCCGGGATGGGCTACCGGTTCGAGCCCTAGAGCCGCTCGCGCCACCACCGCGAGCCGGTGAGGTTCAGCCCGCCGGCAGGGTGGGGTGGCGCTGGAACAGGAACGCGGTGCGCACCACGAGTTCCTTGACGCGCGCCGCGGTCCGGCCGGTGAGGACGCGTTCCTTCGGGCTGTCGTCGTCGTTCACGAACTGGATCAGGCCGTCGTGGCGACCGAGGCTGATGCACTGGATGCGGTAGCGGAAGCGGAGCCGCTCGTCGGGCCGGCCGCCGTCGAGCCGCTCGGCCAGCGCCCGCACGGCCTGCTGCGTCGTGGGCAGGCCCGTCGCGCACGCCATGCGCAGTTCCAGGCCGTCGTGCCGCTTGATCGCGGCGGCGTCGCCGACGGCCAGGACCTCCGGGTGCGAGATCGACGTCAACGTCTGGTCGACCAGCACGCGGCCGTGGCCGTCCACGGCGAGCCCCGACCGCGCCGCCAGGTCCGGCACGGTGAAACCGGCCGTCCAGACGACCGCGTCGGCGGCGACGACCTCACCGGTGCCGAGCACGAGACCGTCGGCGCGGACCTCGGTGACGTCGGCGTGGTCGCGCACCCGGACACCGAGCCGGTGGAACGCGCGGTGCAGGTGCCGCCTGCCCTTGTCCGACAGGGCGTCGCCGAACCCGCCCGCGGTGACCAGCAGCACGTCCAGGTCCGGGCGCGACTCGGCCAGTTCGGAGGCGGCCTCGATGCCGGTCAGCCCACCGCCCATCACGGCGACCGTGCGCGCCGTCTTCAGCGCCACGGCGAGCTTCTCGGCGTCCTCACGGGTCGAGACGGCGTGCGCGTGCTCGGCCGCACCGGGTACGCCGGCCAGGTTCGCGTGGCTGCCCAGGGCGTAGATCAGCCGGTCGTAGGCCAGCGCGCCGCCGGTGACCTGGATCTTGCGGGTGTCCGGGTCGATGTCGGTGACCCGGTCCACCACCAGGTCGACGCCGGTGCCCTGGAGGAGGTCGGCGAGCGGGACGTCGCCCCGCAGCCGCTGCCCCACCGCGAGCTGGTGCAGCCGGACCCGTTCCACGAACCGGTCCCGCGCGTTGACCAGGGTGACGCGGGAGTCGGTCCACTTCGCCGCCAGCTTGGCCGCGGCCAAGCCCGCGTAACCCGCACCGACCACCACGATGTGCTCTGCCATGTCCCCGTCCTTTCGTCACCAGAGGAGCGAGACGGGAGCGGTCGGTGTGACGGCTTAGGGTGTGAGGCGTGTCACCTGTTTCCGTGCTGCACACCTGGCAGCTTCCCGAGACCGTCCTCACCGCCGTCCGCGAGCTGCTCGACGAGGCGTTCGACGGCGATTTCGGCGACGAGGACTGGGAGCACAGCCTGGGCGGCGTGCACGCCCTGATCTGGGACGGCGACGAACTGATCGGCCACGGCTCCGTCGTGCAGCGGCGGTTGCTGCACGACGGGCGCGCGCTGCGGGCCGGGTACGTGGAGGGTGTCGCGGTGCGGTCGGACCGGCGCCGCCAGGGCGTCGGCGGCGCCGTGATGGCGGCTCTGGAGGACGTCGTGCGCGGCGCGTACCCCCTCGGCGCCCTCAGCGCTTCGGAGGACGCTCTGGCGTTCTACGCGGCGCGTGGGTGGCAGCGGTGGCGGGGCAGGACGTTCGCGTTGACGCCCACCGGGGTCGAGCGCACCGAGGAGGAGGACGACGGGGTCTTCGTCCTGCCGGTCGTACCGCTCGACCTCGCGGGCGACCTCACCTGCGACTGGCGTGACGGCGACGTCTGGTAGCTACGGGGTGTCCGGTGGGGACGGGGTCTCGTCGGTCGTCGTCGGCGTGGTGGTGGCGCTGGACGACGTGGAGGACGACGGCGACGGCGGGCGGTAGGACGACGGCGGGTTGCTCGGCGGCTGGGTGGTCCGCGGCTCGGACGATGTCTCCGCGACCCGCTCCGGGACCGGGCTCGCCGGTTCGGTCGGCTGCGAGCCGTCCTCCCGGCGCGGCGGCTCCGGCGGTTGCGCGCCCGCCCGCTTGGACACCGTGACCACCACCGTGGCCGTCCGCGCGCCCGGCACGGCGTTCGCAGGCACTTCCTCCGTCGTCCCGACCTCCGCCAGCGGCTCCGGTGGTGGCGCCACCTTGGAGCCACCACCGGCCAGCACCGACGCGAGCGTGGCGATCACGGTGGCGACGGCGGCGCCGCCCGCGGCGAGCAGCACCACCGAGGAGACCTTCTTCTTCGGCGACGCGCGCTGTTCTTCCTCGAACACACCATCTCCCTGTGGGGGATCCGGACGGATGGTCAGTGTTCGGGTTATCGGCGGCTCGCGCCGCGTGCCTCATCGTTCAGGCGGTGATCCACACGATGGTGTGGGTGACCGTCACCGGCGGCGGACGATCTCGTTACGTGCCGGCCGGCGGGTCGGTCGGCTCGGTCGTGGTCGTCGTGGTGGTGGTCGTGGTCGTGGTCGTCGTCGGCTTGGAGGTGGTCGTCGGTGGGGTCGTGGTGACCACGGGCGGCGGGGTGGTGGTCGTCGGCTGGGCGCCGGTGTCCTCGACCGTCGTGGTCGTGGTGGTGCCGTCCGGCCTGGTCACCGTGGTCACCCGGGTGCGGCGCGACGTGGTCGTCGTGGTGGTGGTCTCGGTCGTGGTGGTGGTCGACTCCACCGTGGTCGTCGGGCTGACTGAGGACGACGACGTGCGCGGCGCCGTGCTGAGGGTGCTGCGGGACACGACGTCCTCACGCGGCGGCTGGGTGCCGGACGACGCGTCCGGGGTGGCACCCGCCAGGGACGCGATGGTGGCGAAGATCGTCGACACGGCGACACCGGACGCGGCCAGCAGCACGTGGGGCGACACGCGCAGGCGGCGGCGCTCGGGCTCCGGGGTCTCGTACAACGGTTCTCCCAAGGTCTGTCGGACGTCGTCTCTACCAGCCGAAGTTCTGGGTCCAGTACCAGCCGCGGGTGTCCAGACCCACGCCGATGGTGGTGAACCCGCAGTTCAGGATGTTGCGGCGGTGCCCGTCGGAGTTCATCCAGGCCCTCATGACCTGCTCGGCGGACCGCTGGCCCATGGCGATGTTCTCGCCGCCCGGGTTGGGGTAGCCGGCGGCGCGCATCCGCTGGGCGAAACCGACGCCCTCGGGGGTCGTGTGCGAGAAGTAGTCCCGCTCCGCCATGTCGGTGCTGTGGCCCTGCGCGGCCTCGACCACCCGGTCGTCCACCTCCAGCGGCTTGCAGCCGGCGAGGTCGCGGGCCTCGTTCACCAGGGCGACGACCTGCTGCGCCTGTGACACGGCGGCGGGCGTGGTCGTCGTCGTGGGTGCCGCGGACGGTTCGGACGTCGTGGTCGTCGTCTCCGTCGTCGTGGTGGTTTCGGTGGTCGTGATGGTCGTCGCGGTGGTGGTCTCGGTGGACGGTGGCGCCTCGGTCGTGGTCGGCAGCGGTCGCGGCTCGGGGCTCCGCGCGGGCTCGCCGACGCCACCCACCCCGCCGACGCCGATGTTGTCGGAACCGCCGCTCTGTGCTGCGCTTTCCCCGACGAACGGGGCGAGCTGTTCCGGGTTGGCGAAGGCGACGCCGGTCGCACCGGCCGCGCCGAGGAGCAGGCCGACGAGTCCGCCGATCACGGATCGGTTACCGCGCCGTGCTGTCACGGTCGCGCACCGTACCACTAATGGGTGAAATGACAGGATGGTTCTTGTGCCTGGAGTAGAGCGGACCGTGCGCCTGACCGCCTGGGTGCGGGGTCACGTGCAAGGGGTCGGTTTCCGGTGGTGGACCCGTGCGCGGGCGCTTGAGCTGGGACTTGTCGGGTCGGCGTCCAACCTGCGCGACGGTCGGGTCGAGGTGAACGCGGAAGGTGCCGAAGCCGCGTGCCGGGAGTTGTTGGTCGCGCTGCGTTCCGGTGACGCCCCCGGTCGGGTGGACTCGATCGTGGAGCGCTGGTCGGAGGCCCGCGGGGGCCTCACCGGTTTCGTCGAGCGTTGAACGCCCGGGGGCCCGGTGGCGTAGTACTTCGATGTGGACCGGGGCGAAGATGTCGTCAGGCAGCTGTACGGCCGTTGGCGCGGCCCGCTGCACGGCTACGTCCTGCGCCTGGTCGGCGGTGACCACCAGCACGCCGAGGACGTCGTCCAGGAGACGTTGCTGCGCGCCTGGCGGCACGTTGACGAGCTGACCCCCGCCGACGCGGGGCCGTGGCTCTACACGGTGGCCCGCAACCTGGTCATCTCCGGCTTCCGCAAGCGCGGCGGTCGCAGGTCCGAGGTGCCGATCGAACCGGACGACCTGCCACCGGTCGCCGACGAGGTGGAGCACGTCCTGCAGAGCTGGCAGGTGGCGGAGGCGTTGCGGGCGCTGAGCGTCGACCACCGCAACGTGGTGGTCGAGCTGTACTACCGGCGGCGTTCGGTCGCCGAGGCGGCGGCGGTGCTGGGCATCCCGTCCGGCACGGTCAAGTCGCGCTGCTTCTACGCCCTGCGTGCGCTGCGCGACGCGTTGGAGGAACGCGGGGTGACCGAGTCATGAGCTGTGCGCGGACCGTGGCGCTCGGCGCCTACCTGCTCGGCTCGCTCGACCCGGCGGAGCGGTCGGCGTTCGAGCGGCACGTGCGCGGTTGTTCCACCTGCCGGCGGGAGATGGTGCGGCTCGCGCCGTTGCCGGGGCTGCTCAGCCAGGTGCGACTGGACGACCTGGAGCTGCCGTTCGACGACCCGGCGCCTGGTCCCGACCTGTGGCCGCTGCCGCCGGAGCCCGAACCGGAGCCCGTGCCTGTGCCCGAGCCGACCCGAAGGCAACGGTGGCCGGTGCTGGTCGGCGCGGGGGTGCTGGTGGTGCTCGTCGCGTTGGGCGCGGTGGTCGTGCCGCGCCTGGTCGGCGAGGACGCCGTGACGTGGCACGCCTCCGACGCCACCTCCGGCGTGGTGGCCAGCGCGGACCTCGTCGGCAAGTCGTGGGGCACCGAGCTGTGGCTGACCGTCGAGCACATGCCCCCGGGCCTGAGGTGCAAGCTGATCGTGCACGACCGGGCCGGGCGGACCGAGGTCGGCGGCTGGTGGGGCACCGACCACGCGCCGGACGAGCGGATCCCCGGCTCCACGTCGTTCCCGGTGGCGGAGATCGAACGGCTGGACCTGGTGGTCGACATGGAGGTGCTGGTCTCGGTCCGGCCGTGATCGCGCTGGTCAGCGTGCCGACGACTGGTGACGGGCCCGCACGGGTACTCTGCCCGGCGTGCACCTCAAGAGCCTGACGCTGAAGGGCTTCAAGTCCTTCGCCTCGGCTACCACGCTGCGCTTCGAGCCGGGCATCACGTGCGTCGTCGGACCGAACGGGTCCGGCAAGTCGAACGTGCTCGACGCGCTGCGCTGGGTGATGGGCACGCAGGGCGCGAAGGACCTGCGCGGCGGCAAGATGGAGGACGTCATCTTCGCCGGCACGTCCGGCCGCGCGCCGCTCGGCCGCGCCGAGGTGACGCTGACCATCGACAACTCCGACGGCGCGCTGCCGATCGACTACGTCGAGGTGTCGATCACCCGCCGGATGTTCCGCGAGGGCGCCACCGAGTACGAGATCAACGGCAACTCCTGCCGGTTGATGGACATCCAGGAGCTGCTCAGCGACTCCGGCATCGGCCGCGAGATGCACGTGATCGTCGGCCAGGGCCAGCTCGCCGCGATCCTGGAGTCCAAGCCCGAGGAGCGGCGGGCGTTCGTCGAGGAGGCCGCGGGCGTCCTCAAGCACCGCAAGCGCAAGGAGAAGGCGCTGCGGAAGCTGGAGGCGATGCAGGCGAACCTGACCCGCCTCACCGATCTCACCGCCGAGTTGCGCCGCCAGCTCAAGCCGCTGGGCAAGCAGGCCGAGATCGCCCGGCGCGCGCAGGTCGTGCAGTCGGAGCTGCGGGACGCCCGGATGCGGCTGCTCGCCGACGACCTGGTGACGCAGCGCGAGGCGTTGGCGCGCGAGGAGCAGGACGAGGCCGCCGCCCGCGCCCGCCGCGCCGAGGTGGAGAAGTCGCTGCAACAGGCGCAGCTGCAGCAGAACGAGCTGGAGGACCAGGTCGCGGCCGACGCGCCGAAGCTCCAGCGGGCCCAGGACACCTGGTACCGGCTGTCGGCGCTGGAGGAACGGCTGCGCGGCACGGTGCGGCTGGCCGTGGAACGGGAGCGGCACCTGTCCGCGGCGGTGGACGCGCCGCGCGGCGGGCGTGACCCGGACGAGCTGGAAGCCGAGGCCGAGCAGACCGCGCTTTTGGAGCAGGAGCTGCAGGACGGCGTCACGGAGGCGCGGGTCGGGCTCGCGGAGGCCGTGGAGACGCGGGCCGAGCTGGAGCGGATGGTGTCCGCGGCGGAGAAGGCGCACCTGGCCGCGGTGCGCGCGATCGCCGACCGGCGCGAGGGCCTGGCCCGGCTGTCCGGGCAGGTGGAGGCGTTGCGGTCGAAGACGAGCGCGACCGCCGAGGAGATCGAGCGGATGTCGACCGCGCTGGCCGAGGCGGTCGAGCGGTCCGAGGTCGCGCAGCAGGAACTGGCCGAGGCCCGTGAGGTGACCGGGACCGAGGACGAGGACGACGTCGGGCTGGACGAGCGGCACCGGCTGGCGGTCGAGGCCGACGACGCCGCGCGCCGCCGGGTCGAGGAGCTGGTCAAGGCCGAGCGGACGGCCGAGCGCGACATCGCGTCGTGGAAGGCGAGGGTGGACGCGCTGTCGCTGGGCCTGACCCGCAAGGACGGCGCGGGCGCGTTGCTGGCGTCCCGGCTGCCGGGGTTGCTCGGGTCGGTCGCGGCGCTGCTGACCGTGGAGCCGGGCGCGGAGGTCGCGCTGGCGGCGGCGCTGGGTCCGATCGCGGACGCGGTCGCGGTGGCGTCCGGGGCGGACGCGGTGGCGGCGCTGGAGCTGTTGAAGGAGCAGGACACCGGTCGGGCCGGTGTGCTGGTGGGCGGTGCGCCGGTGAGCGTCGACCGGTCCGGCTGGCCGTCGTTGCCGTCGGGTGCGCGGTGGGCCGTGGACGTGGTGCGGGCGCCGGAGCCGTTGCGGCCCGCGTTGCACCGGGCGTTGGACCGGGTCGCGGTGGTGGACGCGCTGGCCACGGCGCGGGCGTTGGTCGACGAGCACCCTTCGGTGCGCGCGGTGACCCGTGACGGCGACGTGCTGGGCGCGGACTGGGCGGTCGGCGGGTCGGGGCGCAGCCAGAGCGTCATCGAGGTCCAGGCCGCGGTGGACGAGGCGTCCGAGAAGCTGGCGCTGGCGGAGCGCGCGCTGGAGCAGTCCACGGCGGCTCTGGAAGGTGCGCGGGCCGAGCAGCAGGCACGCCGGGCCGAGGTCAGCGCGGTGAAGGAGCAACTCAACGAGGCCAAGGTGCGCCGTGCCCGGTCGTCGGAGCGGCTGAACCGGCTGGCGGCGGCGGTGCGTTCGGCCGAGGCCGAGGTGGACCGCGTGCGGGCGCAGCGGGAGAAGGTCGAGGCGGCCCGCGAGGAGAACCTGCTCAAGCTCGGTGAGCTGGAAGAACGCCTGCTCGTGGCGCAGGAGCAGCCGCTGGACGACGAGCCGGACACCGCGCACCGCGACGAGATGGCCGCCGAGCTGGCCGCCGCCCGCCAGGGCGAGGTGGACGCCCGGCTGGCGCTGCGGACCGCCGAGGAACGCGCCCGCGCGTTGCAGGGCAAGGCCGAAGGGCTGCGGCGGGCGGCGCGGGCCGAGCGCGAGGCGCGGGAACGTGCCCAGCGCGCGCACGCGGCCCGTGCCCGTGGTGCGGTCGTGGCGAAGGCCGTGGTGCGCGGCGGTGAGATCGCGCTGGAGAAGATCGCCGCGTCGCTGGCGCGGGCGGCTCGCGAGCGTGACGCGGCGCAGGAGCGCAAGGCGCAGCGCGAGACGTACCTGGCGCAGGTGCGCAACCTGGTGCGGGAGATGTCGGTCGAGCTGGAGAAGCTGACCGACGCCGTGCACCGCGACGAGGTGCTGCGGGCCGAGCAGCGGATGCGCATCGAGCAGCTGGAGACCAAGGTCGCCGAGGAGTTCGGCATCGGCCTGGAGGACCTGGTCGCCGAGTACGGCCCGGACGTGTTCATCCCGCCGTCACCGCAGGAGGTCGCCGAGTACGAGGCGGCCAAGGAGCGCGGCGAGCTGGTGACCGCGCCGCAGCCGATGCCGTACGACCGGGACACGCAGGCGCGGCGGGCCAAGCGGGCCGAGCGGGACCTGTCGCTGCTGGGCAAGGTCAACCCGTTGGCGCTGGAGGAGTTCGCGGCGCTGGAGGAGCGGTACAAGTTCCTGTCCAACCAGCTGGAGGACATCAAGGCGACCCGGCGCGACCTGCTGACCGTGGTGAAGGAGGTCGACGACAAGATCCTGGAGGTCTTCACGTCGGCCTACGAGGACGTCGCGCGCGAGTTCGAGGTCGTGTTCAAGGTGCTGTTCCCCGGCGGCGAGGGACGGCTGGTGCTGACCGAGCCGGACGACATGCTGACCACCGGCATCGAGCTGGAGGCCCGGCCGCCGGGCAAGAAGGTCAAGCGGCTGTCGTTGTTGTCGGGTGGCGAGAAGTCGCTCGCGGCGGTGGCGATGCTGGTGGCGATCTTCCGCGCGCGGCCGTCGCCGTTCTACGTAATGGACGAGGTCGAGGCGGCGCTGGACGACACCAACCTGCACCGGCTGATCGGCCTGTTCGAGCAGCTGCGGGAGCACTCGCAGCTGCTGATCATCACGCACCAGAAGCCGACGATGGAGATCGCCGACGCGCTGTACGGCGTGTCGATGCGCGGTGACGGCATCAGCCAGGTGATCTCCCAACGCCTCCGCGGCGAGGACAAGCCGAAGCGCGCCAAGGCCACCGCGACCACCGAAGTCGCGCCCGAGCCCGACACCACACCGGAAGGCGAGACCGCCGCCGACGCCACGCCGGGAGTCCCGGCCGCCGCCGAGTCCGCGCCGGACGCGCCTGCCGCCGCCGACTTCGTGCCGAAGGCTCCAGCCGCTGCCGAGCCCACGCCGGACGCGCCTGCCGTTGCCGACGCCACGCCGGAAGTCCCGGCCGCCGCCGAGTCCGCGCCGGCCGTCACCGAGCCGGCGGAGGTCGAGCCCGACCCGTCTGCCTAGTCGAGGCGCAGGATGGTCTCCTCGATCCCGGCGTTCCGGGCGTTGGCGTAGGAGACCTCGGTGCCGGTGACCGTGAACCCCGCTTTCCGCAGGACCGCGAGCGAGCCGAGGTTGTCGCCGGCGGCGCGGGCGTGCAGCGGCCGGACCGCGACCGCGTCGAGGAACAGCGCCAGCGCACGGCTCGCGACCCCCTGACCCCAGACCGACCGGTCGAGCCAGTACGTGATCTCGGTGTCACCCTCCACCACGAAGCTGGAGATGGTGCCGACGAGCCGCCCGTCCAAGGTCACCGCGCGCAGCGTGATGTCGGGGGCTGCCCGGATCTTCGCCATGTGGGCGTCGAACGCCGCGCGGTCGTCGGGGTCCTTGGCCGTGAAAGCGGCCATCCGCACCGACTCCGGATCCCTCATCTGCTCGAACAGCGCGTCGAGGTCGGCATCCTCGACCGGCCGCAGTGCCACCTCTGCCACTGTTGCTCCCCTTGGTTGAACCCGCCGGGAACGTATCAGCGGCCACCGACAATTCACGGAGGTCAGCGTTCGTCGAGGAGCTTCGCCTCGGCCGGCGTCGGCGCGGTGCCACCCAGGTGGGCTGGCTGCCACCACTGGCCTTCGCCCGGGCCCGGGTAACGGGCCTGGGCGTCGTCCAGCAGTTCCTGCATCCGCTCGCGCAGCGCCGCGTCCGTGGTCGGCTCCATCGGCTCGCCGACGATGATCGTGATCGGCACGTGCCGCTGCGTCAGGGACTTGGGCCGACCCTTGGTCCACAGCCGCTGGGTGCCCCAGACGGCCGTCGGCAGCAACGGCACGCCGGCTTCCGCGGCCATCCGCACGGCGCCGCTCTTCACGTCCTTGACGGTGAACGAACGGCTGATCGTGGCCTCGGGGAAGATCCCGACGACCTCGCCGGACCGCAGCGCGTCCAACGCCTGCTGGTAGGACGCCTGCCCGGCGGCCCGGTCCACCGGGATGTGGTGCATCCCGCGCATGAGCGGGCCGGACACGCGGTGCTTGAACACCTCGTGCTTGGCCATGAACCGGACCAGCCTGCGCGCGGGCTGCGCGCCGTAGCCGGCGAAGATGAAATCGAGGTAGGAGACGTGGTTCGAGGCCAGCACGGCCCCGCCGGTGGTCGGCACGTGCTCCGCGCCCTCCACGGTGATCCGCATGTCGAGCACGCGGAACATCAGCTTGGCCGCGGCGATCACCGGCGGGTACACGCGATCTGGCATGAACCCCAGCGTACGTTACTCGTCAGTAGTGCGATCGTGTTCGCGCACCACCCGTGGAACGCCGGCCAGGTCCTCCTCATTGCACAGCAGCTTGAGGGCGTAGTACGGCGAACCCTTGGTGTCGTCGTAGTCCAGGTGGACCGCGATCACGTCGACCGCTTCACCGAGCCAGTCCTGTGTCTGCCGCAGCCAGGAGGCCGCGCGCTCCAACGCGCTGGGCAGGTCGTCGTCGCGGAACTCGACCGGCCGGTAGGGGACCTCCTGCACCTGGTCCCGCTGGTTGGCAGGCATCGGCAGGTCTACCGCCACCCCGCTGTCGTTGAGTTCGAGTTGGATCGTTTCCTCGCTCACCCTCCCAGGGTTCCCCAACGGGAAACGCGCGGCAAGAGATGTCGGTCATCCGAGGCTGACCGGCAACTCGGCCAAACCGCTGACCAGGACCCTCCGCCACGCCAGCTCCTCGACCGGCCGTGCCGCCCGCAGCCCGGGAAACCGCCGCAGGAGCACCCGCAGCGCCTCCTGCAGCTCGATCCGGGCCAGCTGCGCACCGAGGCAGAAGTGGGGGCCGATGCCGAGCGCGAGGTGCTGGTTGGGCGTGCGCGTGAGGTCCAACACGTCCGGTGAGGTGAACGCGCGCGGGTCCCGGTTGGCCGAACCGATGGCCGCCATCACACCCTCACCGGCCCGGACGACGACGCCCGCGATCTCCACGTCCTCCAGCGCCACCCGCAGCTGGCCGACCTCGCTGAGCCTGGTGAACCGCATCAGCTCCTCGACCGCGCTCGGCAGCAGCGCCGGGTCGGCCACCAGCCGCTCCCACTGCGACCGCTCGCGCAGGAGGGTGGCGACGAAGCTGGTGATCTGGTTGGCCGACGTCTCGTGCCCCGCGACCAGCAGGTTCAACGCGAACGCGACCAGCTCGTCGTGCGTCAGCGGCGTCGTGCACAGCTCGTCCAGCAGGTCGTGCGACCGGGGCTCCCGCCGCTTCTCGGCGACCAACCCGCCCATGTACTCCAGCAGGCTCGCCATCGCTGCCTCGACCCGCGGCTGCTCGGACATCTCCAGGCTGTACGCGAGCTCGACCCACTCCCGGAACCGCTCCCGGTCGGCGTACGGCACGCCGAGCAGCGTGCAGATGACCTGGATCGGCAACGGCAGCGCGTACACCCGCCGCAGGTCGGCGCCGTCCACCACGTCGCCGGCCAGCCGTTCGCACAGCTCCCGCACCCACGGCTGGGTCTGCGAGATCCGCCGGTGCGAGAACGCGCCGGACACGAGCTTGCGCAGCCGGGTGTGCTCGGGCGGGTCGGTGGTCGGCAGGGTGCCGGGCAGCGGCCGGGACACGCCGACGCGGGGCGCGCCCGCCGCCACCACCCCCGCCCGGGAGAACCGCGGGTCGGCCAGCACCAGCTTCACGTCGTCGTACCGGGTGACCAGCCACACCTCGGCGCCCGCGAGCGTGCGGACCCGGACCACCGGCGACTCCTCCCGCAGCCGGGCCCAGGTCGGCGACGGGTCGAAGGCGAAGGCGTCGGCGAAGGGGATGTCGAGGACGTCGTCCGTCATGTCCTCGACGCTAGGAGTCGACGGGAGCGCGGTGCGAGCGCCATCCGGTGCGCATCGGCGGCCGGACCAGCTCGACGCGGGGTGGGCGACGTCACGTCCCGCCCGGTGGGCACCCGAAAACTCCCTCGCGTTCTGCCGACCTCGCGGGTGACCATTCCAGGCATGTACGACATCCGTCCCGCCGCCCAGGACGACCTGGACGCCGTGCTCGCGCTGGTCCTGCGGCTGCAGGCCGACGACGCGCACCACATCGGCTACCTCGGCGAGACGCTCGGCGACATCGCCGCGGAGCTGGCCGAGTTCGAGCCCGACTGGGCCTCGTGCACGCTGGTCGCCACCGACGACTCGGGGTGGGTGGTCGGCGCGCTCAGCGTCGAGGTCGACCCCGAGTCAGGCCGCGCCTACCTGCACGGACCGTTCGTGGACGTGCCGGTCAACCACCCGGCGGGCAGCCGGATCTGGGACCAGACCGCCGACGCCCTCTACGCCGCCGCCGAGCCGCTGCTCGACGGGATCGCCGACCGCGAGCTGCTCGGCCACACCGGGCACCGGAGGCTGGCCGCGTTCGCCGAACGGCACCGCTTCTCCGCCGCACGGCCGTGCGGCATCCACGTCCTCGACGGCGATGGCCTGCGCGGCCTGCTGCTGCGCGAGGCGAGCTGTCCGCGCACCGGCCCGGCCCGCGAGATGCGCGTGCTGCCGACCGACCCGGCCGTGCACGAGGCGGTGGCCGTGCTGCACGAGCGGTGCTTCCCCAAGACCTACCTGTCGGGTCGCAAGCTCGTGGACGGCAGCCGGCGGCACACCGTGGTGGTCGCGCTGGACGGCGACCGGGTCCTTGGTTACGCCTCGGGCAAGGCCGAGCCGGGCGAGTTCTACCTGGACTTCGTGGCCGTGGAGCCGGACGTGCGCGGGCAGGGCGTCGGCGCGGCACTGGTCACCGAGCTGGTGTGGAAGCTGGCCGAGAAATCCGGGGCACGGCCGCAGGTCGCCGCCGCGATACTGGCCGGCAACCGCTCCTCCCAACGGCTCTTCGACCGGCTCGGCTTCCGCCTCCACCTCGAACTCGTCGCCTACCGCGCCAACGCCGCCTGACCGCGTCAGGCCGCCTTGGCCGACACCGCGTCCGGCACGTCCGGCGGCTGGTAGCCCTTGTGCCGCAACGACATCAGCCCACCCACGACCAACGTGACCAGCACACCGAGCACCGTGTACCAGGGGTAGGCCAGCGACACGATCTTCTGGGCGGGCGCCGCCGGCGAGAAGTCGATCGCCAGGGTCGCGTCCGGACCGACGAACTTCACGCCCAGGATCACGAACGCCATCACGACCACCGTGACCGCGAACGCCACCACCGCGTCGAGTTCCCGCGCCTTGCGGAACACCAGGCCGAGCAGGAAAGCGCCGAGCAGCGCGCCGTAGGTGAACCCGGCGATCGACAGGCCCTGCTCCACGATCGGGTTGCCGCGGCGGGTCAGCGTGGCGAACAGCCCGGCGCACACGATCAGCAGACCGGCCCACACCACCGTCCAGATCCGACCCTGCTTGAACACCTCGGCCTCGGTCATCGGCCGCCGCACCACGCGCTGCACGACGTCGGTCACGGTCGAGGAGGCCAGCGCGCCCAACGACGACGACAGCGCCGCCGCCAGGATGCCCGCGATTACGAACCCGGACAGGCCCGACGGCATGTCGTTGACGATGAAGTTGGCGAACACCTCGTCGTTGTTGTTGAGCCCGAGGTCCTTGACGGGGTTGGCCGCCTTGTAGAACGCCCACAGCATCACGCCGATGAACAGGAACAGCGCGAACTGCAGGAACACCACCACACCGCTGGCGATCAACGCCTTCTGCGCGCCGCGGACGTCCTTGGTGGCCATCAGCCGCTGCACGATGAGCTGGTCCGCGCCGTGCGAGGCCATGGACAGCACCGCGCCACCGATGAACGCGACCACGATCGCGTACGGGGAGGTGAGCGGGCTGGCGTTGAAGTCGAGGATCTGGAACTTGCCCGCGTCGGCGGCACTGGCGAACCACCCGTCGGGCAGCTTGCCGTTCAGCACCAGGATCACCGCGAACGCGCCGACGACGTACCAGAGCATCTGGATCGCGTCGACCCACACCACGGCCCGCACGCCGCCGAGGAAGCTGTAGACGACCATCGCGATGCCCAGCGCGGCCACGATCACCCAGTACGACACGTCCACGCCGTACGCGACGAGCACGACCTTGATCGGGATGGCGGTGGCGAACAGCCGCAAGCCGTCCGCCAGCAGCCGGGTGACGAGGAACGTCACCGACGCCGTGCTCTGGATGTTGCGCCCGAACCGCTTGCCGAGGAACCCGTACGCGGTGATCAGCTCACCGGCGATGTACTTCGGCAGCAGCACGAACGACACCACGATCCGGCCGATCAGGTAGCCGACGGCCAGCGACAGGAACGTCATCGTGCCCAGGTAGGCGACCGTCGGCACGCTCAGCACGGTCAGCGTGGACGTCTCCGCCGACACCACCGACACGCACACGACCCACCACGAGATGCGGCGTTCGCTGACGAAGTAGTCGGTGGCGGAGCGCTGGCGCCCGGCGATCCACACGCCCAGCAACGGCATGCCCACCAGGAACAGCACGATGATGCCGACATCAAGTGCGCGCATGGTCTCCTCCATCCGACAGCCGCTCACAGCGGCGGATCGTCAATCCCGTCACGGCGGTGAGAACGGGCTCGGGCAGGCGCAGCGGGTAGCGGCCGGGGGTGATCGACCCGAGCGGGCGCGGACCGGCGGCACCGGTGGCGGACGGCACGTTCGCGGGCAGGCCGTGCCAGGTCAGGAAGCCCAGCAGGGCGGCGAGGTACGCCTCCTTGCCCGCGGCGGGCAGTCCCAGTTCGTCGCTCGTGCGCAGGTCCACGTGCCGGCTCAACGACTCGATCAGCACGGGGTTGCGCATGCCGCCGCCGGAGCCGATGACGATGCCCTCGCACTCGGCGGCGATCGTGCGCACGGTCAGTTCGGTCAGCGTGGCCAGCAGGTCCTCGGCGGGCATGGTGAGGCCCTCGGTGACGCGGTCCAGGTAGGCGCGGTTGAAGTGCTCCTTGCCGGTCGACTTGGGCGCGGTGCGGGCGTAGTACGGGTCGGCCAGCAGGCGGTCGAGCAGCTCGGCGTGAACCTGGCCGCGGCGGGCGAACTCGCCGTCGGTGTCCTGGTTGCGCAGGCCCCCGGACAGCACGGTCATCGCCGCGTCCATGAGCGCGTTGCCCGGTCCGGTGTCGTAGGCGATCACACCTTCGGGCGAAACCTTGGTGATGTTGGCGATGCCGCCGATGTTCAGCGCGGTGGCCGGCCTGCCCTCGTCCGCGGCGAACCCGGCCAGCCAGAGGGCGTCCAAAGTGCTCGCCAAGGGCGCGCCGTGACCGCCCGCGGCGACGTCGCGGACCCGCAGGTCGGACACCACCGGCAGGCCCGTGGCTTCGGCTATCCACGCGGGCTGGCCCAGTTGCAGGGTGCCCAGGCAGCGGCCGTCCTCGACCCAGTGGTGCACGGTCTGGCCCAGTGACGACACCAGGTCGCCCTGGTACCGGGCCGCCACGTCGGCGAACGCCTGGCCGAGCCGGGTGTCGAGCGCGCACAGCTCGGCTGCGCTGGTCGGCGGCTCGCGCAGGTCTTCCGGGAACGGGTGCTCGGCGTGCTCCACTGGGGTCAGCACGACGGTCAGGCCGTCCAGGGACAGGTCGGCCACGGCGACGTCGATGGCGTCCATCGACGTGCCCGAGATGAGCCCGATCACCCTCACGCCCTGTGGTCTATTCCACACTGCACGCTTGCGCAAGAGTGTTGGTGGGAAAGTTGCTTCAAATCTACCTAGTTCGTAGATCGTCAACATACGGTGGCGTGCGAGGATTGCCGCGTGTCCACCACGTCCCTGATCTGGATCATCGTCGTCGTCGCGGCACTGCTCGCGGTCGCCCTCGTGACGGGCGTCGTGCTGGCGCGGCGCCGGCGGATCAGCCTCACCGAGCCCGAGCAGGACAAGCCCGCGAAGGGCTACCAAGCCGGTGGTGCGATCACGTTCAACGCGTCCGCGCCACCGGTGGCCGAACCGACCAGACCCGCCGAGCCGGTCGAGCGCACCGGGGCGTCACCCGCGCCCACTCCGACGCACACCCCGGCGCCCACGCCCGCGCCCGCCAAGCCGGTCGAACCGGTCGAGCACCCGGTCGCCGAGCGCACCGAGGTCGACGGCCAGCCGGGTGTCGGTGACGACGCGGCGGTGCCGCGCGACTCGGTCAAGCGCGGGTTCGTCGAGGTGGAACTGCCCGAGGAAGCCTCCGAGATCGAGGAGATCGAGCCGACCGCCGGTCGGTTGGAACGGCTGCGCGGGCGGCTGTCGCGGTCGCGGTCGACGTTCGGGCAGAGCCTGCTGGGGCTGCTCGGCGCGGGCGACCTGGACGAGGACTCGTGGACCGACATCGAGGACACGCTGCTGATGGCGGACCTGGGTGCGGCGGTCACCGACCAGGTCGTCGCGGCGCTGCGGGAGCAGATCGTGGCGCGCGGTGTGCGCACGGCCGACGACGTGCGGGCGTTGCTGCGCGACGTGCTGGTCGACGCGCTGCACCCGGAGATGGTCCGCGCGGTGAACGCGTTGCCGCACACCAACGGTTCCGGCAACCTCAAGCCCGCCGTCGTGCTGGTGGTCGGGGTGAACGGCGTCGGCAAGACCACGACGACGGGCAAGCTGGCGCGGGTGCTGGTGGCCGACGGCCGCACCGTGTTGCTGGGTGCGGCGGACACCTTCCGCGCGGCCGCGGCCGACCAGTTGGAGACGTGGGGTTCGCGCGTGGGTGCGACGACCATCCGCGGCGCGGAGGGCGCCGACCCGGCTTCGGTGGCGTTCGAGGCGGTGAAGCGGGGCGTCGAGGCCGGTGTGGACACCGTGCTGATCGACACCGCGGGCCGGCTGCACACCAAGACCGGCCTGATGGACGAGCTGGGCAAGGTCAAGCGCGTGGTGGAGAAGCAGGCGGCGGTGGACGAGGTGCTGCTCGTGCTCGACGCCACCACCGGGCAGAACGGCCTGACCCAGGCGCGGGTGTTCGCCGAGGTGGTGGACGTGACCGGCATCGTGCTGACCAAGCTGGACGGCACCGCCAAGGGCGGCATCGTGTTCCAGGTCCAGCGCGAGCTGGGCGTCCCCGTGAAGCTCGTCGGCCTGGGCGAGGGCGCCGACCACCTGGCCCCGTTCGAACCGACCGCCTTCGTCGACGCGCTCCTCACCTGACCAATAACCGGCGTGTCCTACGTTCCGAACAACCGTGTCCTACGTTCAGAACAGCCATGTTGAACACTCAGAACCGGTCGATCTTGTCCTGAGCGTTCAACATGGGGTGCCTGAACGTAGGACACGCGCGTTCGGAACGTAGGACACGCGCGTTCTGAGCGTTGGACACGCGCGGCGGTTAGCGGTGGGAGTGGGTGGAGAGGCGGGTGGCGGTGGCCAGGATGGCAGGGACGATGCGGGAGAGCGAGTCCTTGGTCAGGCGGCTGTCCGGGCCCGAGACGGAGACGGCGGCCAGGGTCGGGGCGCCGTGCAGGGGAACGGCGACGCAGCGGACGCCCAGCTCCTGCTCGCTCTCATCCAAGGCGTAACCCTGCTCGGCGATCTGGTCCAGCGAGGCCAGGAGCTCGTCCGGGTCGGTGATGGTGTTCGGCGTGTAGGCGGGCAGGCCCGTGCGGGCCAGCAGGGCGCGCACCTCGTCACGCGGCAGCTGGGACAGCATCGCCTTGCCCACGCCCGTGCCGTGCGGCAGCAGCCGGCGGCCCACCTCGGTGAACATCCGCATCGAGTGCCGTGACGGCACCTGCGCCACGTACACCACCTCGTCACCGTCCAGCACGGCCAGGTTCGCGGTCTCCTCCACCTGGTCGACCAACTGCGCCAGCAACGGCCGCGCCCACGTGCCGAACTGCCGTGACGCGGTCTCGCCGAGCCGGATCAGCCGGGACCCGAGCGTGTACCGGCGGTTGCTGTTCTGCCGCACGTACCCCAGCGTGACAAGGGTGCGGATCAGCCGGTGGATGGTCGGCAACGGCAGCCCGGAGGTGGCGGCGAGCTCGGACAGGCTCGCCTCGCCCCCGGCGTCGGCGAGGCGTTCCAGCAGGTCGAAGGCGCGTTGGAGCGACTGCACGCCGCCCGTGGACTCCCGTGCCACCGACATCACTCCTTCGTTGCCGTTCCGCGTGGTGAAAACTATAGTCCGCGAAGTAGAAACCGACTCGGAATCGAGGTGGGCTTCCATGTCCGGTGTTCGCGTCCTCGGGGGCGAAGTGGAGCGCGGGGACGAGATCCTCACGCCGGACGCGCTGGAGTTCGTGGCGGGCCTGCACCGCGACTTCGCCGCCATCCGTGACGAACTGGTCGCACGCCGCGCGCAACGCCGCCCGCTGGGTTTCCTGGACGAGACGAGGGACATCCGCGAGGGTGACTGGCGGGTCGCCGAGGCGCCCGAACCGCTGCGCGACCGGCGGGTCGAGATCACCGGCCCCACCGAGCGCAAGATGACGGTCAACGCGCTGAACTCCGGCGCGAAGGTGTGGCTGGCCGACCTGGAGGACGCCAACACCCCGCACTGGCACAACGTCGTCTCCGGCCAGGTCAACCTGTACGACGCGGCCCGGGGCACGGTCGAGTACACCTCCCCGGAGGGCAAGCACTACACCCTGCGCGACGACGTGCCGCGGCCGACGATCGTGGTCCGGCCGCGCGGCTGGCACCTGCCCGAACGGCACATCGAGATCGACGGCAAGCCCGCTGTGGGCGCGCTCGTCGACTTCGGCCTGCACTTCTTCCACAACGCCGAACTGGGCAGGCCCTACTACTACCTGCCGAAGATGGAGAGCCACCTCGAAGCCCGGCTGTGGAACGACGTGTTCACCGCCGCGCAGCAACGGCTCGGCGTACCGCACGGCACGATCCGCGCCACCGTGCTGATCGAGACGATCCCCGCCGCGTTCGAGATGGACGAGATCCTCTACGAGCTGCGCGACCACGCCTCGGGCCTGAACGCGGGCCGCTGGGACTACCTGTTCAGCATCATCAAGTACTTCCGCGACGCCGGGCCGGACTTCGTGCTGCCCGACCGCAACAGCATCACGATGACCGTGCCGTTCATGCGCGCCTACACCGAACTGCTCGTGCACACGTGCCACAAGCGCGGCGCCTTCGCCATGGGCGGCATGGCCGCGTTCATCCCGAACCGGCGCGACCCGGAGGTCACCCGCGCGGCGCTCGCGAAGGTGCGTGACGACAAGCGCCGCGAGGCGGGCGACGGCTTTGACGGCTCGTGGGTGGCGCACCCCGACCTGGTGCCGGTGTGCGCGGAGATCTTCGACCAGAAGTTCTGGGACCACCCGAACCAGCTGGACGAGCTGCGGCCGGAGGTGTCGGTCACCGCCGAGCAGTTGCTGGACTTCACGTCGGCGGACGGCAGCGCCACCCGCGCGGGCGTCGAGTCCGCTGTCGACGTCGGCGTGCGCTACCTGCTGTCGTGGCTGGGCGGCAACGGGGCGGCGGCCATCCACAACCTGATGGAGGACGCCGCCACCGCCGAGATCTCCCGCTCGCAGCTGTGGCAGTGGGTGCACAACGACGTCGTGCTGGACGACGGCACGCCCGTCACCGCCGAGCTGGTGCGCACCGTGCTGGCGCAGGTGAAGGAGGAGCTCGACGGCGAGCACCTCGACCTGGCCGTGGAGCTGTTCGAGCAGGTCGCGCTGGCCGACGAGTTCGCGGACTTCCTGACCCTGCCCGCCTACGAGCGGATCGGCTGACGTGCCGCGGACGTCGTTGTCGGTCGAGGCGGTGCGGGCGGTCACCGCGCGGCTGTCCGATGTGGAGCTGCGCGCGCCGGAGGGCCGCCAGCCCGTGCACACCTGCTACGTGCCCGCCGACCGCGTGACGCCGTCCACGCCCGCCGACTGGGGCGCGCAAGCGCTTGCGGCACTGGATGAGCACGCCCCGGACGGGCTGGCGGGCGTGCTCGACCTCGCGCCGGACGTGGCCGAGGTCGTGGACGCGCGGGTGCGGGCGAAGTTGCGCGGCGAGCCGGTGGAGGACCTGCGGATCGACTTCGAGGACGGCTACGGCGCCCGGTCCGACGCGGAGGAGGACTCCGACGCCGAACGCACCGCGCACGTGGTGCGGGACTGGCTGCGCGACGGCGTGGCACCGCTCAGGTTCGGGCTGCGGATGAAGTCGTTCGACACCAGGACGTCGCGCGAGCGCGGCATCCGGACGCTGGACGTCTTCCTCACCGCGCTGGGCGAGGCGCCCGAGGGTTTCGTGATCACGTTCCCGAAGGTCACCTCGGTCGCGCAGGTGGAGGTGCTCGGCGACGTGCTGGACCTGTTCGGGCTGCCGCTGCGGTTCGAGATCCAGGTCGAGACGACCCAGTCGATCGTGGACCGCGAAGGCAGGCTGGCGTTGCCGCGGTTCATCGAAGCGGGCCGCGGCCGGGTCAGCGGGCTGCACTTCGGCACGTACGACTACACGGCGGGCTGCGGGTTGGGCGCGGCGCACCAGCACCTGGCGCACGGCGCGTGCGACTTCGCCCGCCACGTCATGCAGGTGTCCGCGGCGGGCACCGGTGTCGCGCTGTCCGACGGCTCCACCAACGTGCTGCCGGTCGGCGACGACGTGCACGGGGGCTGGCGCACGCACTACCGGCTGGTGCGGCGGTCGTTGGCGCACGGCTTCTACCAGGGCTGGGACCTGCACCCGGCGCAGCTGGTGACCAGGTACGCGGCCGTGCACGCGTTCCACCTCGAAGGCGTGGACGCGGACGCCCGCCGGCTCAAGGCGTACGTGGCGCGGGCCGGCGGTTCGGTGCTGGACGAGCCCGCGACCGCCCAGGCGCTGTCCACGTCGTTCCTCCGCGCCTTGGACTGCGGTGCCCTGGACGAGGACGAAATCCGCCGTGCGACAGGACTCAGCGTGATCGAATTGCAGGCCCTAGCCAGAAGAGAGTGATCACGGCATCGCTGGATGGGGTGATCCTCGATCCGGCGAAGGGCCGAAACGAGCTATACCGGTCAGTGTGTGTGCATGACCATGAGGGCCGGCTTGTGGACCGGGCTGCCGGACCTGGAGCGGGCGGAGTTCCGCTATCAGGTGGTGGCGTGCGCGGCGGACGTGGACGTGCTCATCGCCGCCTTGGCGCGGCCCGAGTGCAATGACGGGATGTTGGAGCACTTCGGGCGACCACCCGACGCCGAGGGCGAGAGCGACCACAACCTGGTGCTCGCCGTGCGCGGCTCGTGGGGCTACCTCAACTACGTGGACGACGAGTTCACCGGCTGGCCGAAGGGCGAGCCGGACGCGCCGTACGTGGACGAGACCTACACCGACTTCCCGCCGGGCGTGGGCGTGCCGCTGATGACCTACCGCGACATCCTGCTGGAGTTCATGTTCACCGCCCGCCGGCCGACCGTCGTGGACTGGTACGAGGAGGCCGACCTGTTCCACGCCTGGCGGTTGCAGCGGATGGCGCTGCACAAGAAGGTGACGGGCGACAAGATGTGACCGTGCTCCCCGGCCCGCGGGAGCACGGTCGGCGCTCAGAACGACGGCAGGGTGTACCAGGCCGAGCCGGCGTCCTCGGCGTCGTCACGCAGCACGGCGCCCTCGATCAGCCCGTACGGCCGGTCGGCGGCGTAGAACACCTCGTTGTCGTTGGTCAGGCCGAACGGCGACAGGTCCACCGCGAAGTGGTGCTTGTTCGGCATCGACAACCGCACCTCGGCCACCTCGGGCCGGGCCTTCAGCACCGCCTCGCCCATCGCGTACAGGGTCTGCTGCAACGACAGGCTGTGCTTGGCCGCGAACGTCGCCAGCAGCAGCCGCCGGATCTCGGTGAAGCTCTTCGCCCAGTCGATCCCGTCGCCCTCGCCTTGGTAGCGCCACCGCGCCGTCACCGACGTGGCCAGGATCCGGTCGTCGGTCTCCCGCAACGTCGTGTACTCGTCGCGCGGGAAGCCGTGGAACTCCGACCCGGTCGTCTTCAGCACGACCAGGTCCCGCACGCCCGACACCACCCACGCGCGCTCGCCGTCGATCGTCACGGCGGTCGTGCGCTTCTCGGTGCTGCCTTGCACGAACGAGTGGTCGTTGCCCTCGATGCGCTCCCACGCGTGCTCGTCGATGAGCACGCGGGCGCCCGTGATCGCCTCCTGGGTCGAGACGAAGTGCCTGCCCAGGCGCAGCGCGAAGTCCTCGATCTCGCCGACCGGAGCCTGCTTGGCGAAGGCGTAGACGGTGTTCTTCTGCGTGTCGGTCGCCAGCACCTTCGAGTTGTCGCCGGTCAGGTGGGTGTCCGCCAGGTCGCCGCGCAGGGAGGTGCTGACCGTGAGGTCCTTGATCGTGTGCACGGCGCCGTCGCGGGTCACCGTGACGAGGCGGTTCTCCGCCTTCCCGTACTGGTTGGGCCCCAGGACGATGGCCATCGGTCAGCTCCCTCGGTAGGTCGTGTAGGCGAACGGGCTCAACAGGATCGGGACGTGCAGGTGCGGCGGATCGCCGGTGACCCGGAAGGCGACGGTGATCTCCGGGTAGAACGGCGTGTCGACCTCGAACACCAGCCGGTGCACGCCGGGCTCCAGGTCCCGTGCGAACCGCAGCCGGCCGTCGTCGTCGGTGACGCCGTCGGCGAGCACCTCGCCGTCGCGCTCCAACCGGACCGGCACGCCGACCCGCGGTCGTCCGGCCTCGGCGTCGAGCACGTGCGTCGACAGCGTCGTCATGCCAGCACCTTCCTCAGCCGCAGTGCCGCGATCTTCGCCAGTTCCCGGTTCACCACGCGCAGTTCCACGTCCGGCGGGTTGCCCATCCGGGACGTGAGGTCGGCCAGCATCTGTTCGCCGCTCAGCCCGGTCGCGCACACCAGGTAGATGTGCCCGAACCGGTCCTCGTAGGCGGTGTTGGCGGCGAGCAGCCGATCGGTGAGCGACGCCGTGACGCCGGACTGCTCGTCGGCCGACCACTTCGCCGACACGCCGTCGCCCGTGGCCCGCTCCCCGATGCGGGGGTGGCCCGCGATGGCGGCGTGGACCTCCTCGTCGGTCAGGTCGGCGTGCCGGTCGGACGCGGCGAGCAACGCGTCCACGTCGGTGTAGGGGCGGCCGGCGAGCAGTGCGTCGACCCAGCGCGGCACCGCGAGGCATTCGGCGAGCAGGGGGCGCAGAGGGGCCGCCGGTGCGGAGTTGAACCCTTCCAGGTCGGGCACAAAGGCTCCCTTTTCTGTATCGCGGAATCCCATTTCCGCAAGGAGGGACGGTACGAGTGCCCTCCGAGCGTGTCAACAGTCTTGCGCCGCCGTCGTCAGGCTGCCTACTCTCTCGATGTACGGAAGATAGCTTCCGCATTGTGGCAAGCTCGCCGCGGCGGGCGGCACCGCGGCGGCGAGCCTGCGTGACGCGGTGGTGGACGCCGAAATCGTCATCACCATGCTGCCCGACCACCCGCAGGTGGAAGAGGTCGTGCTGGGCACGGTCCTCGACGCGGTCGACCGCGGCACGCTCCTGGTCGACATGAGCACCATCCGCCCGGAGACGTCCCTCGCCGTGGCCGACGAAGGCGCGAAGCGGGGCGTGCGCGTGCTCGACGCGCCGGTGTCCGGCGGGCAGACCGGTGCCGAGCAGGCCAGTTTGTCGATCATGGTCGGCGGTGCGGAGGCCGACTTCGCCGCGGCCCGGCCGGTCCTCGACGTCCTCGGCAAGACCGTCGTGCACGTCGGCCCGCACGGCGCGGGCCAAGTGGTGAAGGCCGCGAACCAGCTCGTGGTCGGCGGCATCTACGCCCTGGTCGCCGAGGCGATCGTGCTGCTGGAGGCGTCCGGCGTGGACGCCAAGGCGGGCTTGGACGTCCTCGCGGGCGGGCTGGCCGCCAACCGGATCCTGGACCTCAAGCGCGCCGGCATGGTCGCGCGCGAGTTCCAGCCGGGTTTCCGCATCGACCTGCACCACAAGGACATGGGCATCGCGCTCGCCGCGGCCCGCCAGGTCGACGTCGCACTACCGGTGACGGGGCTGATCGCCCAGCTCATCGCGTCCGGCCGGGCACAGGGGTACGGATCCCTCGACCACTCGGCGCTGCTCAAGGTCATCGAGAACCTGTCCGGGAGGGCCTGATGGCTCGGATACCCGTCATGCGCGCGGTCGTGGAAGTCCTCAAGAGCGAGGGGATCGACACGGTCCTCGGCTGCCCCGGGGCGGCGATCCTGCCGCTCTACAAGGCGATGGAGGAAGTCGATCGTTCGCGCCTCGTTTTCCGACGATCGAAAAGCGTGATCGCCGGAAAAGGAGTCGCGAACGATCGACGCGACCTCGCGGTGCCGTGACGGGTCACGTCGTCGTCGCGCCCGACAAGTTCAAGGGCACGCTCACCGCACCGCGGGTCGCCGCCGCCGTCGCGCGCGGCCTGCGGGACGTGCGGCCCGACCTGGACGTGCGCTGCCTGCCGGTGGCCGACGGCGGCGACGGCACGGTCGACGCCGCCGTCGCCGCCGGGTTCGTCCGGGTCGGCCGCTGGGTCACCGGGCCGACCGGCACGCCCGTCCCGGCGAGCTTCGCGGTGCGCGGCGACACGGCGGTGGTCGAAGTGGCCGCCGCCTCCGGCCTGGCCCTGCTGGACCGTCCCGCTCCCATGACGGCGACCAGCAAGGGCACCGGTGAGCTGCTGCGCTCCGCCTACGACCTGGGCTGCCGGCGCGTGATCCTGGGCGTGGGCGGCAGCGCGTGCACCGATGGCGGCAAGGGGATGCTCGAAGGACTCGGCGACCGCGACCTGCGCGACGTCGAACTTGTCCTGGCCACCGACGTCGACAACCCCCTCCTCGGCCCGCGCGGTGCGGCAGCCGTCTACGGGCCGCAGAAGGGCGCGACCCGCCAACAGGTCCGGGAGCTGGAGGCCAGGCTCCGGGACTGGGCCGACGAGATCGACCCGTCCTACGCCGACCACCCGGGCGCCGGTGCGGCCGGCGGCATCGGGTTCGCCGCGCTCGCCGTGCTGGGCGCGACCACGCGTCCCGGGATCGACGTGGTGCTCGACCTGGTCGGGTTCGCCGACCACCTGCCCGGCGCCCGGCTGGTGATCACCGGCGAGGGTTCGCTGGACCACCAGACCGCGCACGGCAAGGCGCCGGCGGGCGTGGCCAGGGCTTCCTCCGGCGTGCCGGTCGTGGCGGTGACCGGCCGGTGCACGGTCGACCCGACGGGCCTGGGCATCGAGGCCGCCTACACGCTCCTGGACGTGGAGCCCGACCTGCGCCGCTGCCTGGCCGCCCCGGAACCGGTCCTCCGCCTTCTGGCCGGTCGCATCGCGGCTGACCGGCTGGGAGAGTGACGCGCATGGACCTCGTGCTCCGCGCTGCCCGAGTCGTGACCCCGGACGGTGAACGCCGCGCCGACGTCGGCGTCACCGGCGGTCGGATCGTGGCGGTGGCCGACCACCTGGACGCCGAGCGCGTCGTGACGCTCGCGGACGACGAGGTCCTCCTCCCCGGCCTGGTCGACACGCACGTCCACGTGAACGACCCGGGCCGCGGCGACTGGGAGGGCTTCGCCACCGCCACCAGGGCGGCGGCGGCCGGCGGCGTCACCACGATCGTCGACATGCCGCTCAACAGCCTGCCGCCGACCACGACGGTGGCAGCCCTGGAGGCCAAGCGGGAGGCGGCGCGGGACAACGCGCACGTCGACGTCGGCTTCTGGGGCGGCATCGTCCCGACGAACCTGGACGACTTGGCCGAGTTGCACGACGCCGGCGTGTTCGGCTTCAAGTGCTTCCTGGTCCACTCGGGCGTGGACGAGTTCCCGCACGTCACCGAAGACCAGCTCAGGGCCGCCTTGACCAGGCTCCGGCCACTGGACGCGCTCACGATCGTGCACGCCGAGGACCCCCACGAGGTCACCGAACCCGGCCCCGGCTACCGCGCGTTCCTCGACTCCCGGCCGCACCGCGCCGAGTCGCACGCCATCACCACCGTGGTCGACCTGGCCAACGAGACCGGGGCCAGGCTGCACGTGCTGCACCTGTCCAGCGGCGAGGCGGTGCGCCAGGTGCGCACGGCCAAGGACTTGGGGCTGCGGCTGACCGCCGAGACGTGCCCGCACTACCTGACGTTCGTCGCGGAGGAGATCGGCGACACCGCGACCGAGTTCAAGTGCTGCCCGCCGATCCGTGACGCGGCCAACCGCGAACAGCTCTGGCGGGCGTTGCGCGCGGACCTGATCGACCTCGTCGTCACCGACCACTCGCCGTGCACCCCGGAGCTGAAGCGCGGCGACTTCGCCACCGCCTGGGGCGGTATCGCGAGCCTGCAACTGGGCCTCCCGGCGGTCTGGACCCAAGCACGCCAACGCGGGCACGCGCTGACCGACGTGGTCCGCTGGATGGCCACGAAGCCCGCCGACCTGGTGGGCCTGAGCACCAAGGGCCGCATCGCACCCGGCGCGGACGCCGACTTCTGCGTGTTCGCCCCGGACGACGCGTTCGTGGTCGACCGCGCGGCGCTGCACCACCGCAACCCCGTCACGCCCTACCACGGCCGTCCGCTGGCGGGCGTGGTGCGGCAGACGTGGTTGCGCGGCCGACCGATCGACGACCGGCCGCGCGGCCGGTTGCTGGACAGAGGAGACGCATGACCCAAGCCCCCGGCTGGACGCGACTGCCCGACCTGGCCTGCCGCTCGGTGGGCGGCGGCGTGGTGTGGGCGAACGACGAGCTGTTCGCCGAACGCGAGAACCTGATCCGCAAGCCCGAGCCGCAGTACCAGACCTACACGTTCGGGCACAAGGGCCAGGTCTACGACGGCTGGGAGACCCGCCGCCGCCGGGACACCGGCGAGGACCACGCGATCGTCCGCCTCGGGCTGCCGGGCGTGATCAAGGGCGTCGTGGTCGACACCGCGTTCTTCAAGGGCAACTACCCGCCGTTCGCGTCCGTCGAGGCGACCTCCGCCGAGGGCTACCCGGCACCCGACGAGCTGACCGACTGGGAGACCGTCGTGCCCAAGTCGCCGCTCGAAGGCGACCGCAAGCACTACTTCGAGGTGTCCGCCCACCGCCGGTACACGCACGTGCGGCTGACCATCCACCCGGACGGCGGCGTGGCCAGGCTGCGCGTGCACGGCACCCCGGTCGCCGACCCGGACTTGATCCTCCCGGACGCGGTGGACCTGGCCGCCCTGGAGAACGGCGCCTCGGTCACCGCGTGCAGCAACATGTTCTACAGCGACCCGAGCAACCTCATCGCACCAGGTCAGGCCACCGTCATGGGCGAGGGCTGGGAGACCGCGCGCCGCCGTGACGACGGCAACGACTGGGTCGAGGTCGAGCTGGCCGCACCCGGCGTCATCCGGCTCGCCGAACTGGACACCAGCCACTTCAAGGGCAACGCCCCGGGCTGGGCGTCCATCAGGGGCCGCGACCGCACCGGCGCCGAGTTCGACGTCCTGCCCCGCACCCGCCTCCAACCGGACACCCGCCACCGCTTCCGCGTCGAGGACGCCCCCGAAGCCACCCACGCCCGTCTCGACATCTACCCGGACGGCGGGATGGCCAGGTTGCGGCTGTTCGGCTCCCTGACACCGGACGGCCTCCGGGTCATCACCCAGCGCTACCACGACCTGCGTCAGCCCTTGGGCTGATCACACGAGCGACTTCAGTCGGATGTGGCCCGTCCGCCCGCCCTGGAAGCCTGCGAACACCCGATTGGGTGAACAGGAACTAGGGAGGAACCTGTGCGACCGATCATCAGGGCGCTCGGCGGTCTGACCACCGCACTGGCGCTCGCAGTGGGTACGACGCAGTTCGCGTCGGCCGAAACGGAGCCGCAAGCCGCGATCGACTGGCAGCCGTGCCCCGAACTGGCCGAGGTGGAGTGCGGCACGCTGAGCCTGCCCATCGACTGGGCGAACCCGCGCGGCGAGAAGTTCGACCTGGCCGTGGCCCGCCGCAAGGCCACCGACCTGGCCAAGCGCATCGGCGTCATGGTCATCAACCCGGGCGGTCCGGGCGGCTCGGGGGTGAACTTCGCACTGGGGGCGGACGGCTACTTCAGCCCCGAGGTGCAGCAGCGCTTCGACATCATCGGCTTCGACCCGCGCGGCGTCGCCCGCAGCCAGCCGGTCAAGTGCTCGGTCGACGTCCTGAACGCCCAGCCGTCGGTCTACCCGACCGACCAGCGGGAGTTCGACGTGCTCGCCGCCTACAACCGCGAGCTGGCCGCCGACTGCCGCAAGCACAGCGGCCCCATCTACGACCACGCCGACACCGGCGCGGTCATCAAGGACATCGACGCCCTCCGCAAGGCCCTGGGCGAACGCAAGATCAACTACTACGGCCTGTCCTACGGCACGCTCATCGGCCAGCAGTACGCCGAGGAGTTCGGTCGGAACATCCGCGCCATGGTGATCGACTCGAACATGGACCACAGCCTGGGCACCTGGCGGTTCAACGAAACCGAGGCCGCCACCGCCGAGGACTCGTTCCGCGAGTTCGTGAAGTGGTGCGACCGCACCGAGTCGTGCGCCCTGCACGGCCAGGACGTCGCCAAGGTCTGGGACGACCTCCTCGCCCGCGCCGACCGAGGCGAAATCCCCGACCCGTTCGACCCGAACCGCAAGGTCACCGCCGACGACATCATCGGCACCGCGTTCGGCGCGTTCTACGGTCCGGACTGGCAGCAGCTGTCCGAGTTCCTGGTCGACCTGGGCGCCGGCACCCCGACCAAGACCGCCTTCGCCGAGGAAACGGCCCGCAACCCCTTCTCCGCCGTCTTCTGCCAGGACTGGGCCATCCGCGTCAAGGACCACCGCCAGTTCACCGCCCTGGTCGACCGGGCACGCCAACTCGCCCCGCACATGCGCGGCTCGGCCCTGGGCCACACCGCCGTGGCAGGCTGCGTCGGCCTGCCGGAACAGGTCAACAACCCCCAGCACCGCCTGAAGATCAAGGACGCCCCCAAGATCCTCATGCTCAACGCCCTGCACGACCCCGCCACCGGCTACGAGTGGGCCGCCAACGCCCACCGGCAAAGCCGCCACACCACCGTCCTGCTGACCTACGAAGGCTGGGGCCACGGCGTCTACGACCGCAGCGACTGCACACGCGGCGCCACCGACGACTACCTGATCAACCTCAAGACCCCACGCCCGGGCGCCCGCTGCGCCGCCGTCGAACCGGCACCACAGTCAATCGCCACCCTCAACACCAAACCGGCCCCCGCCGGCCCCACCACAACCATCCCCGGCTGGCTCAACTAACCCTCAACCAACACCCAACGACCCGACATCGGACCCGCAGCAGAACCGCAAAAGGCCCGATTTTACCTGGGGTTCGGGTGCTTTAGGCTGGTCGAAGCCGGGCAGGCTTGGCGGACGCTTTTCCCGCCAGGCCTGCCCGGCTTTGGCCTGCCTTCAGTACCCGTAAGGGGCCCCATGTCAAATCGAGCCGGACTCAACCACCGAGCCGGCCCTGAGACCGGAAGCCGGACTCGACTGGTCTGCCCAGCCCAACCCCACCGGTGACCGACCGTCGCCACCCAACTCCCCACCATCACCCGACCCACCCCACCTCGCCCGCCCCCCGCCCCACCCTCCGTCACCGGAGATTCCACGCCCACCAGGACTGTTTGCCGTCGGAAGTACCTGCTTCAACCCCACGAAACGTGCCCGTAACACCAGCCCCGGCACAGTTCACCTCCACGAAACCTGAGGCGCGGCCGCGTGAAACAGGACATACCGATGCTCCCTGCAACCGACGTGCAGTGGAGGTCGACGTGGATACAGGGGACACCGCCTGGGTGCTCACCAGTGCCGCACTGGTGCTGTTGATGACGCCAGGACTTGCCTTCTTCTACGGGGGCATGGTCCGGTCGAAGAGTGTGCTCAACATGATGATGATGAGCCTGGGTGCAATCGCCGTGGTCGGTGTGCTCTGGGTGTTGGTCGGCTATTCCATGGCGTTCGGCACCGACGTCGGCGCCGGTCTGCTCGGCAAGCCGTTCGAGTTCTTCGGTCTGGACGGCCTGCTCGGCAAGGAGTCCCTCGCCGGCACCATCCCGACCACCGTCTTCGTCGCCTTCCAGGCGATGTTCGCCATCATCACGGTGGCGCTGATCTCGGGTGCGATCGCGGACCGCGCCCGCTTCGGGCCGTGGCTGCTGTTCGCCGGCCTGTGGGCGCTGCTGGTGTACTTCCCGGTCGCGCACTGGGTGTTCGACTTCGACGGCAAGGACGCCGACGGCAACGTCGTCGACCCGGGCGGCTGGATCGCGAACCAGCTGGCGGCCATCGACTTCGCCGGCGGCACCGCGGTGCACATCAACGCCGGTGCGGCGGGCCTGGCGCTGGCGATCGTCCTCGGCAAGCGCGTCGGTTGGCCGAAGGACCGGATGAAGCCGCACAGCCTGCCGCTGGTCGTGCTGGGCGCGGGTCTGCTGTGGTTCGGCTGGTTCGGCTTCAACGCGGGCTCGGCCCTCGGCGCCAACGGCACCGCCGGCGTCACGTTCGTCAACACCCTGGTCGCCACCGCCGCCGCGATGCTCGGCTGGCTGCTCGTGGAACGCGTCCGCGACGGCAACGCCACCACCCTCGGTGCCGCGTCCGGCGTCGTCGCGGGCCTGGTCGCGATCACCCCGGCCTGCTCCGCGGTCACCCCGCTCGGCGCCATCGCGATCGGTGCGATCACCGGCGCCCTGTGCGCCCTGGCGGTCAGCCTGAAGTACCGCTTCGGCTTCGACGACTCGCTCGACGTGGTCGGCGTGCACCTGGTCGGTGGCCTCTCCGGCACCATCCTGATCGGCTTCTTCGCCAGCTCCGCCGCCCCGGCGGGCATCGACGGCCTCTTCTACGGTGGCGGCGTGGACCAGCTGTGGCGGCAGGCCGTGGGCGCGATCGCCGTGCTCGCCTACTCCTTCGTCCTCAGCCTCATCCTGGGCTACCTGGTCAAGCTGACCGTCGGCTTCCGCGCCGACGAGGAGGCCGAGGTCGGTGGCATCGACGAGGCCGAGCACGCGGAGACCGCGTACGAGTTCGGCAGCGGCATCGGCACCCGTGGCGGCAGCAAGCCCAGTGTCGCCGCCGGCGCCACTGCGGTCCTTGAGGGGAGCAACAAGTCATGAAGCTGGTCACCGCGATCATCAAGCCCTTCACCCTCGACGACGTGAAGGCGTCGCTGGAGCAGCTGGGCGTGCTGGGCATGACCGTCAGCGAGGTCCAGGGCTACGGCAGGCAGAAGGGCCACACCGAGGTCTACCGCGGCGCCGAGTACGCCGTGGACTTCGTGCCCAAGCTGCGCATCGAGGTGCTGATCGACGACACCGCCGTGGAGAAGGTCCTCGACGCCGTCGTGGAGGCCGCGCGCACCGGCAAGATCGGTGACGGGAAGGTCTGGGTGACGCCGGTCGACACCGTCATCCGCGTCCGGACCGGGGAGCGCGGCTCGGATGCCCTATAGGGATCCGAAGTAGGAATGGGGGACGGCCGTATGGGCAACGACGAGGCGGCCGTCGTCACGGCTGACGACCTGGTGCGAGCACGCGATCGGCTGCTCGCGCCAGGTCGGCGCCGTTTGACGGGGGAGTCGCTGCGCGAGGCGCTGGTGGACCTGCACGAGTTCTGGCTCACCGCGCACGCCTCGCAGGCGGGCGTCGGCGGGCCGGGCAGCGGGGTCGCGCTGGTCGCCGTGGGGGGTTTGGGCAGGCGGGAGCTGGTGCCCTATTCCGATCTCGACCTTCTCCTGGTGCACAACGGGCACAAGGGCGTGGACGAGATCGCCGAGAAGCTCTGGTACCCGCTGTGGAACTCCGGCATCGGCCTGGACCACTCGGTGCGCACGGTGGGCGAGGCGCTGCGCGTCGCCGCCGGTGACCTGCGCACCGCGTTGGGGCTGCTGGACATCCGCCACATCGCGGGTGACCAGGAGATCAGCCAACGGCTGACCGACAGCGCGCGCCAAGCCTGGCGCTCGGGCGTGCGCTCGCGGCTGGACGAGATGTCCGAGTCCGCGTCACGGCGCTGGGCGCGCAGCGGTGAGATCGCGCACCGCGTCGAGCCGGACCTCAAGCACGGCCGCGGCGGGCTGCGCGACGTGACGCTGCTGGACGCGTTGAGCGCGGCGCAGCTGACCGACCGGCCGTCCGCCGAGGTCAACGAGGCGCGCAAGCTGCTGCTGGACGTGCGCACCGAGCTGCGCCGGGTGGCGCGCAAACCGCGGGACGTGCTGCGCGCGCAGGACGGTGACGAGGTCGCCGCCGCGCTGGGCCTGCAGGACCGCTTCACGCTGGCCCGCTCGATGTCGTCGGCCGCGCGCACGATCGTCTACGCCGTGGACGTGGCCATGCGCACCGCCCGCGCCGCCGTGCCCAAGCGAGGGCTGGGCGTGTTCGCCCGATCCCCGCTCCGGCGCACACCGGCCAGGCGTCCGCTGGACGAGGGCGTCGTGCTGCACGGCTCCGAGGTGGCGTTGGCACGTGACGCCGTGCCCAGCCGTGACCCGGCCCTACTACTACGTGTCGCCACGGCCGCCGCCCGCAGCAAGCACCCCATCGCCGCGGGCACGTTGGCCAAGCTCGCCGACTCGGCGCCCGAACTGCGCCAGCCGTGGCCCAGGGAGGCCCGGGACGAACTGCTGGCCCTGCTGGGCAGCGGCACGGGCCTGATCGACGTGGTCGAGGCGCTGGACCGCACCGGCCTGTGGGGCAGGCTCTTCCCGGAGTGGGGCGCGGTGCGCGACCTGCCGCCCCGCGACGCCGCGCACACCTGGACCGTGGACCGCCACCTGGTGCAGGCCACCGCGCACGCGGCGCGCTTGGTCACCAGGGTGTCCCGGCCAGACCTGCTGCTGCTCGGCACCCTGGTGCACGACATCGGCAAGGGCAGGCAGGCCGACCACTCCGAGGTCGGCGCGGCGCTCACCACGCAGATCGCCGAGCGGCTCGGCCTGTGGCCGCAGGACGTGGCCACGCTCACCGCGCTGGTGCGCCACCACCTCCTGCTCCCGCACACGGCGACCCGCCGTGACGTGGAGGACGAGGCCACCGTGCGCCGCGTGGTGGACACCCTCGGCGGCGATCCCGTGCTGCTGGAACTGCTCTACGCGCTGGCCGAGGCCGACGCCGTGGCCACCGGGCCGGGCGTGTGGTCGGACTGGAAGGCATCGCTGATCAGTGACCTGGTCGCGCGGTGCCGCACGGCGATGGCGGGCGACCCGCTGCCCAAGCCGGAGCCGTTGGACCAGCGCCAGCAGGACCTCGCGCAGGCCGTGCTGGACAGCGGCAAGCCGGACGTGCTGATCGACCCGGGCGACCACGCGGCCACCATCACCGTGGTCGCGCCCGACCGGCCGGGCATGCTCTCCCGCGCCGCCGGCGTGCTCGCGCTCAACTCGCTCGAAGTGCACGCCGCGTCCCTGCGCTCCCACGACGGTGCGGCCGTCGACGTGTTCACCGTGTCACCCCGGTTCGGTTCGCTGCCGGACGTGACCCTGTTGCGCGAACAGCTCACCAGGGCGCTGGACGGCTCCCTCGCGCTGGCCGACAAGCTCGCCGCGAAGGAACGCGACTACGGCGGCCCGCCGCAGGACCCGCCGCCGCCGAAGGTGCTCTGGTTCGACGACGAGTCGACCGGCGCGGTGGTGCTGGAACTGCGCGCGGCGGACCGGATCGGGCTGCTGCACCACGTCGCGGACGCGCTGGAGCAGTCCGGTGTGGACATCGTGTGGGCGCGGGTGTCCACATTGGGCTCCACGGTGGTGGACTCGTTCGCCATCACCGTGCCGAGGGGTTCGGGGGTCGACGGCATGGATCTGGGCCACCGCCGCCGGATCGAACGGGCTGTCCTGCTGGCCGCCCGCTGAGACCACCCGGCGGAATCGCCCCTGGTGAGGTTGCGTAGCTCTACGCACAACCGACCGAGGGTGCTCACGCTGCCGGGTGACCCCCGTGCCGGGGGAAGCTTCTCCCGTGGCACGGGGGACCGCCCGAACCGAGGGGGGAAGGGCGGGGGACATCGCCACCGCGTGGTCGGGTGCGGCCTGTCGAGGGGTCGGGCCGCCCCCGATCACGCCGGAACTCGTGGTCGTCCGAAACGTCTCTTTAGTATGGATGCGATGACCGCTGTCGCCGTGAGGCCGCGCTCGCTGGTCGTGCTGGCCGGACTGCCGGGAGCGGGTAAGTCAACGCTGCTCGCCGCCGCCGACACCGACGGCGCCCCCGCCGTCGTGCTGGATTCCGACCAGGTGCGGACCAGGCTCCGCGCCCTCTTCCCCAAGGCCCTGCCGTACCGCCTCTACCGCCCGCTGGTGCACCTGGTGCACCGCCTCCGGATCGTGTGGTTCGCCCTCACCGCGGGCGGCCTGCTGCTGGTCCACGAACCGTCCACCCGCCCGACCACCCGCGCCGGCCTGGTCGCCGTCGGCGTGCTCACCAACCGGCCGCGGCACTTCCTCTGGCTGGACGCGAGCCCGGAGGAGGCGCTGTCCGGGCAGGTGCAGCGGGGCAGGCTGATCCGGTCGCGGTCGTTCGCCCGGCACGTGCGCCGCGCGGGCAGGCTGCGCACCCGGTTCGCCGCCGGCGTGCCACCGCGCGGCTGGCAGGGCCTGACCCTGCTGACCCGGCGTGACCACCTGCGCCTGTCGGTGACGCCGGCGTGAACGGCTACCCTGAGTACGAGGAACCCACCGACGACGTGCGAGGTCTGGCGGCATCGTGTTCAACACCCTTTCCGACCGGCTCACCTCGGTCCTGCAGAACCTGCGGGGCAAGGGGCGGCTGTCCGAGGCCGACATCGACGCGACCGCGCGCGAGATCCGGGTCGCGCTGCTGGAGGCCGACGTCGCGCTGCCCGTGGTGCGCACGTTCATCGCGAAGGTCAAGGAGCGCGCCAAGGGCGCCGAGGTCAGCCAGGCCCTGAACCCGGCCCAGCAGGTCGTCAAGATCGTCAACGAGGAGCTCATCGGCATCCTCGGCGGGGAGACCCGCAGGCTCAACCTGGCCAAGAACCCGCCGAGCGTGATCATGCTCGCGGGTCTGCAGGGTGCCGGTAAGACGACCCTGGCGGGCAAGCTCGCCAAGTGGCTCAAGGGCCAGGGCCACACCCCGATCCTGGTGGCGTGCGACCTTCAGCGCCCGAACGCGGTGACCCAGCTGCAGGTGGTCGGCGAGCGGGCGGGCGTGCCCGTGTTCGCGCCCGAGCCCGGCAACGGCGTCGGCGACCCGGTCGACGTGGCCCGCAAGGGCATCGAGGAGGCCAAGCGGGCGCAGCACGACATCGTCGTGGTCGACACCGCGGGCCGCCTCGGCGTGGACGAGGAGATGATGCGCCAGGCCGTGGACATCCGCGCCGCCGTGCAGCCCGACGAGGTGCTGTTCGTGGTCGACGCGATGATCGGCCAGGACGCGGTGAACACCGCCACGGCGTTCCGCGACGGCGTCGGCTTCACCGGCGTGGTGCTGACCAAGCTCGACGGCGACGCCCGCGGTGGTGCCGCGCTGAGCGTGCGCGAGGTCACCGGCCAGCCCATCCTGTTCGCCTCGAACGGCGAGAAGCTGGAGGACTTCGACGTCTTCCACCCGGACCGGATGGCGAGCCGGATCCTGGGCATGGGCGACATGCTCACCCTCATCGAGCAGGCCGAACAGGCGTTCGACGCCGACCAGGCGGAAGCCGCCGCGGTCAAGATGGGCTCCGGCCAGCTCACGCTGGAGGACTTCCTGGAGCAGATGCTGGCCCTGCGCAAGATGGGCCCCATCGCGAACCTGCTCGGCATGCTGCCCGGCGCGGGCCAGATGAAGGATCAACTGGCCAACCTGGACGAGAAGCACCTGGACCGGGTGCAGGCGATCATCCGCGGCATGACCCCGGCCGAGCGCGACGACCCGAAGATCATCAACGCCTCCCGCCGGCTGCGCATCGCCAACGGCTCGGGCGTCCGGGTCAGCGACGTGAACGACCTGGTCAACCGGTTCTTCGAAGCGCGCAAGATGATGAGCCAGATGGCCGGCCGGTTCGGCCTGCCCGGCGGTGGCGGCAAGAACAACCGCAAGGGCAAGGGGAAGAAGGGCAAGAAGGGCAAGGGCCGCGGTCCCACGCCGCCGAAGGTGCGCGGCGGGTTCCCCGGCATGCCCGGCATGCTGCCCCCCGGGATGCCCGGCATGCCCAACCAGGGCGGCGGTCCCGCGCTGCCGCCGGGGCTCGGCGGCTTCGACCAGCTCCCACCCGGCTTCGACCCGTCGAAGCTCAAGTTCGACAAGTGAGCGGCCTGCACCTGCGGGGCGTCGTCCTCCCCGAGGGCGGCGACCCGCGGGACCTGTGGGTGGTCAACGGGCGGATCCGCACCAAGCCCGTGCCGGGCGCGACCACCGTCAGCAGCGGCGGTTACCTGGTGCCCGGCCTGGTCGACGCGCACTGCCACGTCGGCCTGGGCGCCAAGGGTGCGGTCGACCTGCCCGAGGCGGTCGACCAGGCCCTCACCGACCGGCGGGCGGGCACGCTGCTCATCCGCGACTGCGGCTCGCCGCTGGACACCCGCCCGTTGCAGGAGCGGCTGGACCTGCCCCGGATCATCCGCGCGGGCAGGCACCTGGCCAGGCCCAAGCGGTACATCAAGTACCTGGGCGTCGAGATCGAGGACCCGGCCGACCTGCCGTCCGCCGTGGCCGAGCAGGTCGCCGCCGGTGACGGCTGGGTGAAGCTGGTCGGCGACTGGATCGACCGGGACACCGGCGACCTCGCCCCGCTGTGGACCGAGGACGTGCTCACCGAGGCGATCAAGGTCGCGCACGAGAACAAGGCCAGGGTCACCGCGCACGTCTTCGGCGAGGAGGCCCTGCCCGCGCTGCTCAACGCGGGCATCGACTGCATCGAGCACGGCACCGGCCTGACCGACGACACGATCGACCAGATGGCCCGCAACCGGACCGCGCTCGTGCCGACGCTGATCAACGTCGAGAACTTCCCGGCCATCGCGGCGGGCGCGGACAAGTACCCGACCTACCAGAGCCACATGCGCGACCTGTACGCGCGCAACACCGCGACCATCGCCAAGGCGGTCGAGGCGGGCGTGCCGGTGTTCGCGGGCACGGACGCGGGTGGCGGCATCGAGCACGGCCGGATCGTGGACGAGGTCAAGGCCCTCCACGGCGTCGGCCTGAGCACGACCCAGGCCCTGGGCGCCGCCTCCTGGGCCGCCCGCGAGTGGCTCGGCTTCCCGTCGCTCGCCGAGGGCGCGGCGGCCGACATCGTGGTCTACGACGCCGACCCGCGCTACGACCTCGACGCCCTGCGCCACCCGAAACTGGTCATGCTGCGCGGCCGGATCCACGTCTGACCTGCCCGACCGGATCCACGCCTGACCTGCCACGCGGTAGGAAATCCGGGCACGGGCCGCGCGACGAGGAGTTCTTCCGCCACCCGTGGTGAGTGCTGCCGCCGTCAGGGTGATCTTGAACGGCCTCGGGCAGCACTCCGCCCCGCCGGACCACTACGTTCGGACGAGTGGAGGAACAGCAGGACCAGGACACTGGCCGGGCGCACTGGGGTTTCCTGGCGTTCTTCACCGGCCTGGGCGGCTACCACCTCGCGATCCTCGCCTTCACCGCCGCGACGGCCGACCGCTTCGCCGAGGTCGACGTCACCGACCCGCCGGTCCTCGGCCCGCTCCTGCTGCTGGTGTTCCTGCCCAACGTCCTGCTCGGCCTCGGTCCCGTCGTCATCTCGTGGTACCGGGGGAACGGGCCGAACGCCGACTTCGGCCTCATCCCCACGCGCCGCGACCTGAAAGTGGGCCTGGCCGCCGGTGGCGCGGCACTGCTGGCCGCCTGGCTGCTCGGCGCCCTGCTGCTGCGCATCAACCCGGACCGGTCCGGTTCGCTGGACGAGATCGAGGCCCTCTCCGGCGGACGCACGATCTGGCTGGCCGCGGCGGCGCTGTTCGTCTTCCTCGGCGCGCCGCTGACCGAGGAGATCCTCACCAGGGGCGCCCTGTGGCAGGCACTGGCGCACTACAAGATCCCCAAATTGGCGATCCTGGCCCTGACCGCCGTCGTCTTCGCGTTCCTGCACGAGGAGAGCTGGCGCGTGCTGAGCCTGTTCGCCCAAGGGCTCGCCATCGGCGCGGCCCGCATGATTACCGGCCGGGTGGCCTCCAGCGTGGTGGCGCACGCCACGAACAACCTGCTGCCCGCCGTCTACCTCTACACCGGCTGATTAGGGTGGATGGCTGTGACACGACCGGATGAACCGCCGCCAGGCCTGATCGCCAGCGTCCGCGCGGTCGGGCGGGGGCCGGAAGTGGTGCACGCGGGCCAGCGGTGGGGCTTCGGCGCGTTCCTGCTGGTGGAAGCGGTTTTCATTCTCAGTGCGGTGTTCATCACCGCGGTGGCCCGCACGTCGGGCACGGACATCGGCTCCTCGGTGAGCTTCGTGCTGATCGGCTCGATGGTGCCGACGGTGCTGGCCGCGGCGGTCGCCGTGACCATCACCTACCTGCGCGGCAACGGCCCGTTCCAGGACCTCCGGCTCGCCTGGGACTGGGCGGACGTCAAGGTCGGGCTCAAGCTGGGCGCGTTCGGCCTGGTGCTCACCTACGTGGCCGCGGTGGTCTGGTCGCGGGTCGTCGGCGACAAGAACGCCACCTCCGCGATCAGCGAGCTGGTGGACGGCGCGGGGCTGCCCCTCGCCGCCGCCGTGGTGATGTTCCTCTACGTGTGCTTCCTCGGCCCGGTGTGCGAGGAGGTCATCTACCGCGGCCTGCTGTGGGGCGCGATCGAGCGGCAGCGCTGGAGCCGGTGGGCGGCGTTCGTGCTGACCACGCTGATCTTCGCGGCCAGCCACCTGGAGCCGCTGCGGACGTCGTTGCTCATCGTCATCGCGGTGCCCATCGGCATCGCCCGCCTCATCACCCGCAGGCTCACCGCGAGCGTGGTGGCGCACGTCATCAACAACTTCCTGCCCGGCCTGACCCTCCTGCTCGTCTCGATCGGGGTGATGCCCGCGTGACCGTCCGCGCGATGGACCTCAACAGCGACCTGGGCGAGGGCTTCGGCATCTGGCGCCTGGGCGACGACGAAGCCCTGCTCGGCATCGTGACCAGCGCGAACGTGGCCTGCGGCTTCCACGCGGGCGACCCGTCGACCATGCGCCGGGTGTGCCGGCAGGCCGCGGCCGCCGGTGTGGCCGTCGGCGCCCAGGTCTCCTACCGCGACCTCGCGGGCTTCGGCCGCCGGTTCATCGACGCCGACCCGGCCGAGCTGGCCGACGAGGTGCTGTACCAGATCGGCGCGCTGGACGCGTGCGCCCGCGCGGCCGGGACGTCCGTGGAGTACGTGAAGCCGCACGGCGCGCTCTACAACGCCACCGTGCACCACGACCGGCAGGCGCAGGCCGTGGTGGACGGCGTGAAGGCGTTCGGCGACCTGCCCGTCCTCGGGCTGCCCGGCTCACGCCTGCTCCACCACGCCGAACGGGCGGGCCTGCGCGGTGTCCGGGAGGCGTTCGCCGACCGCGCGTACACCCCGGACGCCACCCTCGTGCCGCGCAGCCGGCCCAACGCCGTCCTGACCAGCACGGACGCCGTCCTCGCCCAGGTGCTCAGGCTCGCCGAACGCGGTGAGCTGGTCGCCGCGGACGGCACCGTGCTCAAGGCGGAGATCGACTCCATCTGCCTGCACGGCGACACCCCGGGCGCGGTCGAGCACGCGACGAAGGTCCGTGCGGCGTTGGAGGGCGCGGGCGTCCCCGTGGCCCGATTCGTGGTGCGGTAGACCCGTCTGGCAGAATGGTTGGTTGTTCGCCGAGGTCGGTCCCTCTCACCGTGCCATGGCGCCCCAGACACCTGGGCTTTCACCACCCGTGCCCCACTCGGGTGAGGACTGCCCGCACCTGAGCACACGAGAGCACGAGGAGCACCCACACCCGTGGCCGTCAAGATCAAGCTTCAGCGGCTTGGCAAGATCCGTCAGCCGTACTACCGGATCGTCGTCGCCGATGCCCGCACCCGCCGCAACGGCAAGGCCATCGAGACGATCGGCAAGTACCACCCGAAGGAAGAGCCGTCGTTCATCGCGGTGGACAGCGACCGCGCGCAGTACTGGCTGGGTGTCGGCGCGCAGCCGACCGAGTCGGTCCAGCGCCTGCTGGAGATCACCGGTGACTGGCAGAAGTTCAAGGGCCTCCCGGGCGCCGAGGGCACGCTGAAGGTCAAGGAGCCGAAGCCGAGCAAGGCGGACCTGTTCGCCGCCGCGCTGGCCGCCGCCGGTGACGCCCCGACCACCGAGGCGACCACCCCGAAGAAGAAGTCGGCCAAGAAGGACGACGCCAAGAAGGCTGACGCCGAGGCCGCTCCCGAGGCTGCCAAGGACGAGGCGTGAGTTTGTTGGCTGACGCCCTCGAACACCTCGTTCGGGGCATCGTCGACCACCCGGACGACGTCCGGGTGAACCTGGTCACGACCCGGCGTGGTCGCACGCTCGAGGTGCACGTCCACCCGGACGACCTCGGCAAGGTGATCGGCCGCAGCGGTCGCACCGCGACCGCCCTGCGCACCGTGATGGCAGGCATCGGTGGTCGTGGCGTGCGCGTCGACGTGGTCGACACCGACCGCTGAACGCGCACATGGACGTCGTCGTCGGCCGAGTGGCCAAGGCGCACGGGATCAGCGGCGAGTTGGCCGTCGACGTGCGCACCGATTCGCCCGAGACCCGGTTCGCGAAGGGCTCGGTGCTGGCCGCCAAGCTGCGCGACGGCACGTCCTGCAACCTCACCGTCGCAGCCGCCCGGAGCCACTCCGGGCGGCTGCTGGTGCGTTTCGAGGAAGTGCTGACGCGTGACGTCGCCGAGACGCTGCGCGGCACGTTGCTGCTGGGCAGCACCGAGGACCTGCCGCCGACCGGCGACCCGGACGAGTTCTACGACCACGAGCTCGAAGGGCTGACCGCCGAGCTGGCGGACGGCACGCGGGTCGGCACCGTGCTGGAGATCGTGCACGGGCCGGGCGGCGAGCTGCTGGTGGTCAAGCGCGAGAACGGCGACGAGACCCTGGTGCCGTTCGTGCGCGAGATCGTGCCCACGGTGGACATCGCGGGCAAGCGCGTCGTGCTGGACCCGCCCGAGGGCCTGCTCGATGCGGATTGACGTCGTCACGATCTTCCCGGAGTACCTGGACCCGCTGCGCGCCGCCCTGCTGGGCAAGGCGATCGACAAGGGCCTGATCAGCGTCGGCGTGCACGACCTGCGCGACTGGACGCACGACGTGCACAAGGCCGTGGACGACAGCCCGTACGGCGGCGGTCCGGGCATGGTGATGAAGCCCCAGGTGTGGGGCGAGGCGCTGGACGCGGTCTGCACCCCGGCCACCCGCCTGATCGTGCCCACGCCCGCCGGTCGGCCGTTCACCCAGCGCATGGCGCACGACCTGGCCGCCGAGGAGCACCTGGTGTTCGCCTGCGGCCGGTACGAGGGCATCGACCAGCGGGTGGTGGACGACGCGTCCCGCCGGATGCGCGTGGACGAGGTCTCCATCGGCGACTACGTGCTGGTCGGTGGTGAGGTGGCGGTCCTGGTGGTGGTCGAGGCCGTGGTCCGCCTGCTGCCCGGCGTGCTGGGCAACCCGAAGTCGGCCGCCGAGGACTCGTTCTCCGACGGCCTGCTGGAAGGCCCCAGCTACACCCGGCCCGAGGTGTGGCGCGAGCTGGCCGTGCCGGAGGTGCTGCGCTCGGGCAACCACAAGGCGATCGACCGGTGGCGGCGTGACCAGTCGCTGCGCCGCACCCGCGACCGCCGCCCCGAACTGCTCGACGCCCTGCCCGAGGGCGCGCTCGACAAGCACGACCGCAAGCTGCTGGAGGCGCTGGACCAGGAGCGGTAGCCAGGGCCGATTTCGTCCCGCCGCCCCTCGTCTGGCACACTGGACAGGTTGCTGCACCCGGTTCTACTCATCCGGCGTGCGCTAGGCCCGCCCCCGCGCGTGTGTGACTTGAGTTCGGCCGCGCCCTGGGGGAGTACGCAATACACGTGAGGACGAGGACGGACCACCGATGAACACCCTGGACGCTCTTGACGCCCAGTCGCTGCGCTCCGACATCCCCAGCTTCCGGCCGGGCGACACGCTGAAGGTCCACGTCCGCGTCATCGAGGGCTCCCGCGAGCGGGTCCAGGTGTTCCAGGGCGTCGTGATCCGCCGCCAGGGCGGCGGCATCCGTGAGACCTTCACCGTCCGCAAGGTCTCGTTCGGTGTCGGTGTCGAGCGCACCTTCCCGGTGCACTCCCCGAACATCGCCGAGATCGAGGTCGCCTCCCGCGGTGACGTCCGCCGGGCGAAGCTGTACTACCTCCGCGACCTGCGCGGCAAGGCCGCCAAGATCAAGGAGAAGCGCGAGGCCAAGCCGGCCTCCTGACGCCGGGCACACGCGGAACCAGTAGCCTGCCCACGTGGCAGATCCCGTGCACCGCTCCGCTGACGAAGACGGTCAGGATCCCGCGGTCGAGTCCACTCCGGACTCGGCCGCGGGCGGCAAGTCGAAGAAGGACAAGAAGAAGCCCCCGCTCTGGCGCGAACTGCTCGTGCTCGGCGCGACGGCCCTGGTCCTCACCATCCTGATCCAGACGTTCCTCGCCCGGGTGTACGTGATCCCGTCGCAGTCGATGGAGGAGACCCTCCACGGCTGCCCCGGCTGCAACAACGACCGGGTGCTGGTCGACAAGCTGGTCTACGACTTCACCGAGATCGAACCGGGTGAGGTCGTGGTCTTCCGCGGCCCCGAGACCTGGGGCAACAACGACTTCACCTCGAACCGCTCGGACAACCCGATCGTGGCGGGCATCCAGTCGATCGCCTCGCTGGTCGGCCTCGCGCCGCCGGACGAGCGCGACTTCGTCAAGCGGGTCATCGCGGTCGGCGGGCAGACCGTCGAGTGCTGCGACGAGCAGCACCGGGTGAAGGTCGACGGCAAGCCGCTGGACGAGCCGTACATCTACTGGCAGCCCGGCACGTCACCGGAGAACCACGACCCGTTCGAGCCGGTCAAGGTCCCCGATGGCCACCTCTGGGTGATGGGTGACAACCGCACGAACTCCACCGACTCCCGCAAGCAGGGCGGTGGCGGCGTGGCGGGCACCGTGCCGGAGGACAACGTCATCGGCAAGGCGCGGGTCATCGTGCTGCCGCCGTCGCGCTGGCAGGGCATCGGCGACCACAACCCGCAGTCCCTCGCGCTGGGCGCGCCCGCGTGGCAGGGCGCCATCCCGGCGGGTGCCGGCCTGGCCGCGGCGTGGCCGGTGGTGTTCTTCGGCCGGAAGGTCCGCAAGCGGTTGACCAGGGCCTCACAGCCCTGATCGGTACGCTGACCGGGTGGTAGACGTCGCATCGTCGCGCGGGTCCTCCGACGAGGGGGACCCGGGGCACGAGGAGAAGGTCGAGCAGTGGCGTGCCCGCGCGCGCAAAACGGCCAAGCGCAAGGGCTCGTTCTGGAAAGAGCTGCCGATCCTGATCGGGGTCGCGGTGGTGCTCGCGGTGCTGATCCAGTCGTTCCTGGCGAAGGTCTACATGATCCCGTCGGAGTCGATGGAGCAGACGCTGCACGGCTGCTCCGACAACTGCTTCGGCGACCGGGTGCTGGTCGACAAGCTGACCTACGACTTCAGCGAGCCCGAGCCCGGTGACGTGGTCGTCTTCCACGGCCCGGACACCTGGATAAACCAGGACTTCGTGACGCCCGAGCCGACGAACCCGGTGGTCAGGGCGCTGCAGGGGCTCGGGTCGCTGATGGGGTTCCCGGCGCCGAACGAGGAGGACTTCGTCAAGCGGGTCATCGCGGTCGGCGGGCAGACCGTGCAGTGCTGCGACGACCGCAACCGGGTCGTGGTCGACGGCAAGCCGCTGGACGAGCCGTACGTGTACTGGGCGCCGGGCCGCAGCACCGTGCAGGAGTCGTTCGCCGAGCTGAAGATCCCCGAGGGCTACCTGTTCGTGCTGGGTGACAACCGCAACGACTCGTGCGACTCGCGGTGCCAGGGCGACGGCCGCGAGGGCGGTCTCGTGCCGGTGGACAACGTGGTGGGCAAGGCGCGGGCGATCGTGCTGCCGCCGGCCCGCTGGCAGGGTGTCGGCGACCACAACCCGCAGGTCGTGGCCATCGGCGCACCCGCGTGGCAGGACGCGCTGCCCGCCGGTGTCGGCCTCGCGGCGGCGTGGCCCGTGCTGCTGCTGGGCAGGCGGGTGAGGTCGAAGTTCCGGGGTTCGCGGCTGAGATAGGGTCGAGGGGTGATCCGCAAGCCGCCTCGCGTCCAGGTTCGGCAGACCGCGGGCATCTGGGCGTTCGAAGCCGCGTTGGGCCGGCGCGGGTTCGGCCCGGTGGCCGGCGTGGACGAAGCCGGTCGGGGCGCCTGCGCCGGACCGCTGGTGGTGGCGTCGTGCGTGCTCAAACCGGGTGACGCGGCGAAGCTCGACGGGCTGACGGACTCGAAGCTGCTCACCTCGGTCGCGCGGGACCGGATGTACGACCTGGTGCTCAAGCGCGCGTTGGACTACGCGGTGATCGTGATCCCGACCGCTGAGGTCGACCTGATCGGCGTGCACGTGGCCAACATCGAGGGCATGCGGCGTGCGGTCGCCCAACTGGGTGCACATCCGGGGTACGTGCTGACGGACGGCTTCCCGGTGCCGGGGCTCACGGCGCCGAACATGCCGGTGGTCAAGGGCGACCGGGTGGCCGCGTGCGTCGCGGCGGCGTCCGTGCTGGCCAAGGTCACCCGGGACCGGATCATGACCGGCCTGCACGAGGAGTTCCCCGTCTACGGGTTCGACGTGCACAAGGGCTACAGCACACCCGAGCACACGGCGGCGCTGACCGAGCACGGCCCGAGTGCGCAACACCGCTGGTCGTATGCGAACGTGGCAGCTGCGGCGCGACGGCACGGACTGGAACCGCCGCACCGTGTGGCGCGCGACGTGGTCGCCACCGCCGTGGTCCAGAATGGGACAACCCCGCAGACCAGCGGTGGCAGGCTCGCGACGAGGAGGGGCGCGGATTCGATGATTACCCGCGCGGAGGCGTAATGAGTGCAGAGGATCTCGAGAAGTACGAGACCGAGATGGAGTTGTCGCTGTACAAGGAGTACCGCGACATCGTCAGCCAGTTCTCGTTCGTCGTGGAGACCGAGCGGCGGTTCTACCTGGCCAACTCGGTGGACGTGCAGGTCCGCAACGCGGACGGCGAGGTCTACTTCGAGGTGCGGATGTCCGACGCGTGGGTGTGGGACATGTACCGCCCCGCCCGGTTCGTGAAGAACGTCCGTGTGATCACCTTCAAGGACGTCAACGTCGAGGAGCTGGACAAACCCGACCTCAGGCTGCCCGAGGACGGCCCGTTCAACTCCTGATACCCGCTCCAGTCGCAGGGGCCTGCCCGACCGGGCGGGCCCCTTTGCGTCTTTCCCACCGTCCTCACGGGTGGCCGCCCATACCACGCGATACCGACAGTTCGACCGGCTCTGTCCACAGCCCCTGAAGTTGTCCACAGCCGGCGAACTCGCCATCGCGGGCCCGCCACCGTCCCGGCAAGGTCGAAACCAAGACCGATTCCGGAGGGGTGGGAACATGAACACGGCGACCGACCTGGGCAGGCGTGGCGAGGACGCGGCGTGCCAGTACCTGGAGCACGAGGGCCTGTCGATCCTGGCGCGCAACTGGCGGTGCGACGACGGTGAGCTGGACGTCGTGGCCACCGATGGCACGCGGCTGGTGGTGGTCGAGGTGAAGTGTCGTTCGGGCACCACCAGGGGTACGCCGCTGGAGGCCGTGACGCCGGACAAGGTCGAGCGGGTCCGGAAGGCGGCGCTGCGCTGGCTGAGCGCACACCGGATCGGCCGGGTGGAGATCCGGTTCGACGTGATCGCGATCGAGTGGCCGCCCGAGGGCCAGGTCCGCCTGCACCACCTGCGGGGTGTGTGATGCCGCTCGCGCGCACGTGGTCGGTGGCGTTGTTCGGCGTGGACGGTGTCCCGGTGGAGATCGAGGCAGACGTCGGTGTGGGCACCGTGCAGACCCAGCTCCTGGGCCTCCCGGACGCCGCGCTGCACGAGTCGAAGGACCGCGTGAAGGCGGCCGTGCGCAACAGCGGGCACGACTGGCCGTCCCAACGGGTGACGCTGGGCCTGTCCCCGGCCACCCTGCCGAAGAACGGCTCCGGCTACGACCTGGCCATCGCGTGCGTCGTCCTGGCCGCCGCGAAGGCGATCCCGGGCGACCGCCTGGCCGAGACCGTCCTGCTGGGCGAGCTGGCCCTGGACGGCCGCGTCCGCGCCGTCCGCGGTGTCCTGCCCGCGCTGCTGGCCGCGAAGCGGGCGGGCCTCGCCCAGGCCGTCGTGCCGACTTCCACGCTCGCGGAAGCGGCCCTGGTCGACGGCCTGACCGTGCACGGCGCGACCACCCTGACGCAGGTGCTGGCCTGGCTGACCGGCGAAGGAACGCTGGAGTCGACCAGTCCACCCGTCACCGCCCTGCCCTCGGACGGCCCGGACCTGGCGGATGTGATCGGCCAACCGGAAGCGAGGTGGGCCCTCGAAGTGGCCGCCGCCGGCGGTCACCACCTCCTCCTGACCGGCCCGCCCGGCACCGGCAAGACCATGCTGGCCCAGCGGCTGTCCGGCCTCCTCCCGCCGCTGTCGATGGAGGAGGCGCTGGGAGTCACGGCCGTGCACTCGATCGCCGGGCTCCTCAGCCCCGACGCGCCGCTGGTCACGACACCCCCGTTCGTCTCCGTGCACCACTCGACGTCCACCGCGGCCCTGATCGGCGGAGGAGCCGGCCTGGCCAAACCCGGTGCCCTGAGTCGAGCCCATCGAGGAGTGCTGTTCCTGGACGAGGCCCGTGAGTTCGGCGTGGGCAAGCTGGAGGCCTTGCGCACGGCCCTCGAAGAAGGCGAGGTCCGCATCGCCCGGCGTGACGGCATCACCCGCTATCCCGCTCGGTTCCAGCTCGTGATGGCCACGAACCCGTGCCCGTGTGCCCCGCCGAAGGACATCGACTGCATCTGCGTGCCTGCCGCCAGGCGGCGGTACGAGGCCAAGCTGTCCGGTCCGCTGCTCGACCGGGTCGACCTCAGGGTGCCGATGCGCCCGCTGACCGCGATGAGTCGCGAGTTCGTGGCTGAGACCGAACCGACCGCGACCGTTCGCGAACGTGTGCGGAAGGCCAGGACGAGAGCGGTGGAGCGCTGGGCCGAGCACGGCTGGTCGACCAACGCGGAAGTCCCCGGCGCGGTCCTGAGGAGGGAGTTCGCCCTTCCTCGGGAGACCACTTCAAGCGTGGACCGCGCACTTGCCACCGGTGCGCTGACGGGCCGAGGGGCGGACAGGTGTGTACGAGTCGCCTGGACCCTCGCCGACTTGGCGGAAGTCGACCGACCCACCGCGGACCACGTGGCGGCCGCCCTGGAATTCCGAGAGCGCAGGAAGGCATGAACAGGCACTGGACGCGGCCGAACCCGACGGTCACCGACATATCCGCGCACGTCCCACAACTGCCCGCCGACATCGGGTGTGGGCCCGGCAAGTCGCATTCCGGCCTCGACGGCGGTCGGGGCAGCGGGCAGGTCGAGTTCCGGGTGCCGAGGTCGGCCGTCGAGTGGTGGGTCCGGCCATGAGCACCGACGAGATCCGGTTGGCGCGGGCGTACCTGTCCCGGGTCGCCGAGCCGCCCGCCGCGGCGCTGACCCGGTTCGTCGCCGAGGTGGGGCCGGTCCGGGCGGCCGAGCTGGTCCGGGCCGGCGAGGTGCCCGCCGGGGTCGACAGCCAAACCTCCGCGCGGCGGGCGTTGGACCGGGCCGAGCGGGACCTGGAGGCGGCGGCGAAGGTCGGCGGGCGGCTGGTGGTGCCCGAGGACGACGAATGGCCTCGCTGGCCCTTCAACGCCTTGGTCATCGCCGCCGCCAACGGCCTGCGGTGCGGGTTGGAGCCGTTGGCGTTGTGGGTGCGGGGCGAGGCGAACCTCGCCGAGATCACCGAACGGGCGGTCGCGGTGGTGGGCAGTCGGTCGGCGACGGGGTACGGGGAGTACGTCGCCGGCGAGTTCGGGTTCGGGTTGGCCGAGGCCGGGGTCACCGTGGTGTCCGGGGCCGCCTTCGGCATCGATGGCGCCGCCCACCGGGGCGCGATCACGGCCGGCGGGCTGACGATCGCCGTGTTGGCCTGCGGGATCGACGTCGCGTACCCGTCGGGCCACCGGGCCCTGCTGGAACGCATCCCCAGCCAAGGTCTGCTGGTGAGCGAGTACCCGCCGTCGCACACGCCCGCGCGTCACCGGTTCCTGACGCGGAACCGCCTCATCGCGGCGCTCGCGGAGGGCACCGTGGTGGTCGAAGCGGGACGGCGCAGCGGGGCCAAGAACACCGCGGCGTCCACGGCGGCGCTCGGCCGGGTGCTCATGGCCGTACCCGGGCCGATCACCTCGGTCAACTCGGCCGGCTGCCACGAGCTGCTGAGGTCGGGGATCGCGCTGCCGGTGACCAGCGTCGCCGAGATCATCGAGTCGACCGGGCGGCTCGGCGTCGACCTGGTCGAGGCCACCAAGAACACCGACACCGGACCTCCGCAGGGCGACGCGATGCGGGTCTTCGAAGCGCTGGGCCTGACGTCCGGGCACAGCCCGGAGGCGATCTCGGTGGAGTCCGGTGTCGAGCTGGCCCGGGTGCGCGCCTTGCTGCCGCAACTGGAACTGGCCAGTCTCGCCGAACGCGTGGAAAGCGGTTGGAAGCGCTCCCAGGACGGGAGTTCGCGTGGCGATACTTGACCAAGAGCGCTTGAGGGCGCAGCGTCAGGGGCTATGTCCCCGCCGCCGCCCGCTCGGACACGTCGTGTCGACCTGGTTCGCCTGCGTCGCGCGCTGCCCGCGGACGTCGCGGCGGCCCTGGACCGCTACGAACGGCACCTCGCGATGGAACGCGGACTGTCACCGCACACGGTGCGCGCGTACCTCGGGGACGTGGTCGCCCTGCTGGTCCACTTAGCCGACGGCACGCCCGACAACGCCACCGTGGAAGCCATCGACCTGACCGGACTGCGGTCCTGGCTGGCTTCGCAGCACTCCGCCGGCGCGAGCCGGACGACGATGGCCAGGCGTGCCGCGTCCGCCCGAACCTTCACCGCCTGGGCCGCCCGCAACGGTCTGCTCACCGTCGACCCGGGCCCGCGCCTCAGCGCGCCCCGCCCCCACCGGACCCTCCCCGCGGTCCTGCGGCCCGACCAAGCCGGCGCCGCCATGGCAGTTGCCGAACTCGGTGCGGAACAAGGCGATCCGGTTGCGCTGCGTGACCAAGCCGTGGTGGAGTTGCTGTACGCAACAGGTGTCCGGGTCGCCGAGTTGTGCGGTCTCGACCTCGACGACGTGGACTACTCCCAAAGGGTGATTCGGGTTCTGGGCAAGGGTAGTCGCGAACGCACCGTGCCGTTCGGCGTTCCGGCCGAACGGGCTATCCGGCGCTGGGTGGAATACGGCCGATCCGCCCTGGTCAACGACCGTTCACAACGCGCGTTGCTGTTGGGCGCGCGTGGCGGTCGGCTCGACCCGCGTACTGCCAGGAGGGTTGTCCACGATGTAGTGGGTGCGGTACCTGAGACGGCCGACACCGGGCCCCACGGCCTTCGCCACTCCGCGGCCACGCACCTGCTGGAAGGGGGAGCGGACCTGCGCACCGTCCAAGAGCTTCTTGGTCACGCTACGCTCGCAACGACTCAGCTCTACACACACGTCACCGTCGAACGGCTGAAGGCGATCCATGACCGAACCCACCCCCGCTCCTGACGTCGCAGGGGGAGGTTCGCGGACCGCAACCGTGACCTCTCCCTCCGCCGCGCACGTCGGGAACTCGTCGGCGGCGCGCACCGCGACTGGGACGAACGGTCACCACGTCGACGGCGAGCCGCTGCACGCGAACGGGCACGCGCTACCCGCCGTCGTCGGCAGGCCCGCGCACGCCGCGTCCGAGTCGCGCACCGCCGATGACGTGGAAGCCGGGATCATCGCGCTGTGGCACACGTACGGCGAGTCCCGCGAGCAGGGCCTGCGCGACCGCCTGGTGCTGCACTACGCGCCGCTGGTGAAGTACGTCGCCGGCCGGGTCGGCACCGGCCTGCCCGCGCACGTCGACGTGGCGGACCTGATCCAGTCGGGCATCTTCGGCCTGGTCGACGCGATCGAGAAGTTCGAGCCCGAGCGCGGCCTGAAGTTCGAGACGTACGCGATGCAGCGCATCCGCGGCGCGATCCTCGACGACCTGCGCTCACAGGACTGGGTCCCGCGCTCGGTCCGCAGCCGTGCCCGTGACGTCGAGCGTGCCCTGGAACGCCTCGGCGGCCGCCTTCAACGCACCCCGACCGACCGCGAGCTCGCCGTCGAGCTGAAGATCGGCCTCGGTGAGCTGCGCGAGCTCTACGCGCAGCTCCAGCTCACCAGCGTGGTCGCCCTGGACGAGCTGATCGCCGCCGGCCGCAGCACCGGTGGCGCGGGCTCGTCCCTGGCCGAGTCCCTGCCCGACGAGGGCGCCGAGGACCCGATCGCCACCCTGGTCGACCAGGACAGCCGCCGCCAACTCGCCGACGCGATCGCCCAACTCGCCGAACGCGACCGCGTCGTGGTCACCCTGTACTACTTCGAGAACCTGACGCTGGCCGAGATCGGCAAGGTCCTGGGCGTCACGGAATCCCGCGTGTGCCAACTGCACACCCGGGCGGTGCTGCGGCTGCGCACCAAGCTGAACGAGCAGCTGGAGGCCTGACCCGGCACACCCGCCGACCTCCGGCCACACACGTCGATCGCCCGGATCGAACGCCGGTACGGGCACGGGTCAATCCCGCAGGTGCGGATCCGGGGAGGGCTCGCGCGGGCTGTGGAATCCGGCCGAACGCTTCCGCATCGGTGGCCCGGCGAGCGTTTCCGGTGGCCCGGCGAGCGTTTCCGGGTCGGAGGCGGCTTCCTGGCCGAGTACTCCACGAGGGCCGGCGTTGGGCACCGTGGGCTGCTCAGCGGACTCGGCGGGCCACCGCAGGCCAAGGGGCCAACGGGTTGGCGGGCCACCGCTGGTCGGAGGGGCAGTGGGGTTCACCGGCGCCACTGCGGTCAGGTGCCAGGGGGCTGGATGGGCCACCGCAGGCCGGGGGCCAGTCGGTGGGGCGGGAACCGCAGGCCGGCGGCCAGTGGGTCCGGCCGGCCGTCGCAGGTCGAGGGCCGGTGGGTTGGGTGGGCCATCGCAAGCCAGGTGCCAGGAGGCCGGGGGCCAGTTGGTGGGGCGGGGACTGCAGGCTGGCGGCCAGCGGGTTCGGCCGGCCGTCGCAGGCTGGGAGCCAGTGGGTTGGTCGCCTCGTAGCGGATCGGTCAGTGGCGGCCGACCTCGGCAGGAGGCGGACTCGGCCGTTGGCCAGTAGGCGCACCGGGTCCAGGTAGGTGCGGGAGCGGGGTGGGGTGATGCGGACCGCGCCCCAGTGGAGGCAGGCTGCCACCGGGCAGCCCTCGTGGCCCGGGGCGAGGGTGCCGATGGGGGAGCCTCGACCTACGTGTTGGCCTCGGCGAACGGTCGGGGTGATCGGTTCGTAGGTGGTGCGCAGGCCGCCCGCGTGCAGCAACGACACCACGGTCCGCTCGGCGACCGGGCCCGCGTGCAGGACCACGCCATCGGCGGCGGCCAGGATCGGGGTGCCCGGCGGGGCGGCCAGGTCCACGCCGCGGTGGCCGGCGGCGTACTGGGTCGCCGGCGGGTCGAAGGCGCGGACCACCTGGTGCGGTGGCGCCAGCGGCCAGGCGAAGCGCGGTGGGCGGGCGGCGCGGGCGGGGGACGGGTGGGCCGCGGGTAGGGTGACGACGGCTGTCAAGGCCAGGACCAGCAGCGTTCGCATCGTGGGAGTCATGGGTCCAGGGTTCCGGCGGGGACCGGGGGCTACCAGTGGCTTCGTCCCGCCTGTGGACAACTCGACGCCCTGTGGACAACTCGAGGCCCGGTTCGTGGTCCCCCGGCCTCCCGGCGTACACTCGGTCCGCGGCCCGTGTGAGTGCGGGGCGACTTCGCGTGCCAATGCAGACCCGACCGAGTTTGGCTGTGGTCGAGTCACGGCGTCCGGCGGTCCTGAGGTGAGACGCCTCTGGTTCGGACGGCGGCAGGGGCACCAGGGCGGCGGTCCGACCAGGCCCGCCGCGACCAACCGGAACGCGCGCCGGCCCACCGCCAGGCGCGCCTGAACGAAGAGGTGCGAACCCGGCCATGGCCGTCGTCACCATGAAGCAGCTGCTCGACAGCGGCGTGCACTTCGGGCACCAGACCCGTCGCTGGAACCCGAAGATGAAGCGCTACATCTTCACCGAGCGCAACGGCATCTACATCATCGACCTGCAGCAGACGCTGACCTACATCGACCGGGCTTACGAGTTCGTGAAGGAAACGGTCGCGCACGGCGGGTCGATCCTGTTCATCGGCACCAAGAAGCAGGCGCAGGAGGCCATCGCCAACGAGGCCCTCCGCGTCGGCATGCCCTTCGTGAACCAGCGCTGGCTGGGCGGCATGCTCACCAACTTCTCCACGGTGCACAAGCGCCTCCAGCGGCTCAAGGAGCTGGAGTCGATGGAGCAGACCGGCGGTTTCCAGGGTTTCACCAAGAAGGAAATCCTGATGATGAACCGCGAGAAGGACAAGCTGGAGCGCACGCTCGGCGGTATCCGCGACATGTCCAAGGTGCCCAGCGCCGTGTGGATCGTGGACACCAAGAAGGAGCACATCGCCGTCGGCGAGGCGCGCAAGCTGAACATCCCGATCGTGGCGATCCTCGACACGAACTGCGACCCGGACGAGGTCGACTACCCGATCCCGGGCAACGACGACGCGATCCGGTCCGCCGCGCTGCTGACCAAGGTCGTGGCCGAGGCCGCCGCCGCCGGTCTGATGGCGCGCTCCGGCGCCCGCACCCAGGCCGCCGACGGTGCCGACAAGCCCGAGCCGGGCGTCGCCACCGACGAGCCGCTGGCCGAGTGGGAGCAGGAGCTGCTGGTCGGCGCCGAGGCGACCGACAAGCCGGCCGCGACCCCGGCCGAGGGCACCGAGGCCGTCCAGTCCTGAGCTGCTCGCACGCCGCGCCTGCCCTGACCACGGCGGGCGCGGCGTGCGCACAGCACCGGCACTGAACAGCCACAACAGCTCGAACAGCACCACACCCAGCGCGTACCACGCGTCGGCGAGCGAAGCCGACGATCAGACCGCAGAAGGAACGGAAATCGCACGATGGCGAACTACACCGCCGCTGACGTGAAGCGCCTCCGCGAGCTGACCGCCGCAGGCATGATGGACTGCAAGAAGGCGCTCGAGGAAGCCGACGGCGACTTCGACAAGGCGGTCGAGATCCTGCGCATCAAGGGCGCCAAGGACGTCGGCAAGCGCGCCGAGCGCACGACCTCCAACGGCCTGGTCGTGGCCGAGGACGGCGTGATGATCGAGCTGCGCTGCGAGACGGACTTCGTCGCCAAGAACGCCGACTTCCAGGAGCTGGCCTCCCGGATCGTCGCGGTCGCCAAGGCCACCCGCCCGGCGGACGTCGAGGTCCTCAAGGCCACCGACCTCGACGGCAAGGCCGTCGACGCGGTGGTCCAGGAGTTCTCCGCCAAGATCGGCGAGAAGCTGGAGCTGGCCAAGGTCGCCGTCTTCGACGGCACCGTGACCACCTACCTGCACCGCCGTGCCGCCGACCTGCCGCCCGCCGTCGGCGTGGTGGTCGAGTACACCGGCGACAACGAGGAAGCGGCCCGTGGCGCCGCCATGCAGATCGCCGCGATGCGCCCCCTCTACCTCACCCGCGACGAGGTCCCCGCGGACGTGGTGGCCCAGGAGCGCCGCATCGCCGAGGAGACCTCCCGCGAGGAGGGCAAGCCGGAAGCGGCGCTGCCCAAGATCGTCGAGGGTCGCGTGAACGGCTTCTTCAAGGACGTCGTGCTCCTGGAGCAGGCTTCCGTGACGGAGTCGAAGAAGACCGTCAAGGCCGTGCTGGACGAGGCCGGGATCACCGTGACCCGCTTCGCCCGGTTCGAGGTCGGCCAGGCCTGATTCGCGTGAGGGCGGGGTTGCGCGCAGACGTCGCGACCCCGCCCTTGCCGTGTCCAGAGGAGTACCTGTGAGCGCAGAGGTAGACCACGCGAAAGCGGAGCAAGCCGACGACGAGCCCATCCACGGCTACCGCCGGGTGATGCTCAAGCTGGGCGGCGAGATGTTCGGCGGTGGTGGTGTCGGCGTCGACCCCGACGTCGTGCAGACCGTCTCACGCCAGATCGCCGCGGTCGTCCGGACCGGGGTGCAGGTCGCGGTCGTCATCGGCGGCGGCAACTTCTTCCGCGGCGCCGAGCTGCAGCAGCGCGGCATGGACCGCAGCCGCGCCGACTACATGGGCATGCTGGGCACCGTGATGAACTGCCTCGCCTTGCAGGACTTCCTGGAACGCGAGCACGGCATCGAGACCCGCGTGCAGACCGCCATCACCATGGGCCAGATCGCCGAGTCCTACATCCCCCGCCGGGCCATGCGGCACCTCGACAAGGGGCGCGTGGTCATCTTCGGCGGCGGCGCCGGCATGCCGTACTTCTCCACCGACACGACGGCCGCGCAGCGCGCGCTGGAGATCGGCTGCGAGGTCGTGCTGATGGCCAAGGCCGTGGACGGCGTCTACACCGCTGACCCCAAGACCGACCCGGACGCGCTGATGTTCGACAACATCACCCACCGGGAAGTGCTCGAACGCGGCCTGAACGTCGCGGACGCGACCGCGTTCAGCCTGTGCATGGACAACAACATGCCGATCATGGTCTTCAACCTGCTCACCGAGGGGAACATCGCGCGAGCCGTGCGTGGTGAGAAGATCGGCACACTGGTGAGCACCCCCGGTGGTCGCCCGTCCTTCTAGACCTGCTGGGATTCGAGCCGAACTGCGCACACCAAGGGAGTCAGTCGTGATTGACGAGACCCTCCTCGACGCCGAGGAGAAGATGGAAAAAGCGGTGTCCGTGGCGAAGGAGGACCTGGCCTCCGTGCGCACCGGCCGTGCCAACCCCTCGATGTTCTCCCGCATCGTGGTCGAGTACTACGGCTCGCCCACCCCGCTGAACCAGCTGGCCAGCGTCGCCATCCCGGAGGCGCGCATGGCGGTGATCAAGCCCTACGACACCAGCCAGCTCAACGCGGTCGAGAAGGCCATCCGCGACTCCGACCTGGGCGTGAACCCCAGCAACGACGGTTCGGTCATCCGCGTGGTGATCCCGCAGCTGTCCGAGGAACGCCGTCGCGAGATGGTGAAGGTCGCCAAGGGCAAGGGCGAGGACGCCAAGGTGTCCGTCCGCAACATCCGCCGCAAGGCGAAGGAAGAGCTGGACCGCCTGGTCAAGGACGGCGAGGTCGGCGAGGACGAGGGCACCAGGGCCGAGAAGGAACTGGAGAACGTCACCCACCGCTACGTCGCCCAGATCGACGAGCTGGTCAAGCACAAGGAAGCCGAGCTGCTCGAGGTCTAGGTGATCACGACGGGGTCGACGGGTCGGGTCAGCAGTCCGCGCGCTTCGGTCGGTGGACGGCCGTGATAGGAGCACAACAGGTGTCAGGCGGCGGTGACCAGGGCGCGCCGGAGAAGAGCGCGTCGCGCGCCGGGCGCAACCTGCCCGCGGCCATCGCCGTGGGTGTCGGTCTGGGCGCGGTCATCCTCGTCGCCCTGCTGACGGTGCGCGAGCTGTTCGTCGGTGTCGTCGCCGTGGCCGTCGCGGTGTCGATGTACGAGCTGGCGGGTGCGCTGAAGCGCGGCGCGGGCATCCGGGTGGCGCTGGTGCCCGTGCTGCTGGGCGGTCAGGCGGTGGTGTGGCTGGCCTGGCCGTACGAGCGCGGCGGCGTGCTCAGCGCGTTCGTGGTGACGATCCTGGTGTGCCTGCTCTGGCGGCTCAAGGACGGCGCGGAGGGCTACCTGCGCGACGTCACCGCGTCCATCTTCACGGTCGCGTACGTGGCCGTGTTCGCGGCTTTCGCGGTCATGCTGGTGGTGCCGGACGACGGCGTGTTCCGCGTCCTGGCGTTCCTGATCGGCGTCGTGCTGTCCGACACCGGCGGCTACGTGGCCGGTGTGCTGTTCGGCAAGCACCCGATGGCCCCCACCATCAGCCCGAAGAAGTCCTGGGAGGGTTTCGCGGGCTCGATGGTGGCGGGCATGGTCGGTGGCGCGCTCACCGTCGGCCTGATGCTGGACGGCCAGTGGTGGCAGGGCGTGCTGTTCGGCGCGGCCCTGGTCGTCACCGCGACGGCGGGCGACCTGGTCGAGTCGCTGATCAAGCGCGACCTCGGGATCAAGGACATGGGCACGCTGCTGCCCGGTCACGGCGGCCTGATGGACCGGATGGACTCACTGCTGCCGTCGGCCGTCGTCGCCTGGCTGCTCCTGCACGTGTTTGTGCCGGGTTAGTCGTCGTACGGGTCGTCCACGCGGCTCTCGGTGGCCTCTTCCTCCGGCAGGGGAGTGGTCCGGGACGGGTCGATCACCGAGAACACCGCGCCCGTGTGGTCGGCGACGACCGTGATCCGGCCGAACGGCGTGTCGTACGGCTCCACGGTGACGCGTCCGCCCAGCTCCAGCACCCGGGAGGCGGCGGAGTCCGTGCCGATCTCCGGCGCCGCGGTGAAGTACACCATCCAGTGCGGCGGGGTGTCCGGCGCGAACGCCCGGCCCATCCGCTGACGACCCAGCACGGTGTGCCCCTGCACGCCCCACAGCGTGTAGTCCACCGCCTGGCCGTCACCGATCTGGGTGATCTCGTACCCGCACAGCTCGCCGAAGTACTCGTCCGCCACCTGCCCGTCACGCGTGTTCAGCTCGGCCCACGCGTACGCGCCGTGGCCATCGGTGCCGAACAACCAATCGGGTGGCACGTGCCGGAACCCCACCACCGCGCCGGTCGGGTCGGCGATCACGGTGACCGTGTCCGAAGGCTCCCCGAGCACGTGCCCGCCCAGCGCGAACGCCTTCTCGGCGGTGGCGCGGGCGTGGGGCGTGTTCAGGTACAGCGTCCACGCGCTCGGCTCGGCGGCGGCCACCAGCTCGGCCACCGGCACGCCGTCGACCAGCGCGATCGCGTTGCCGGGTGCGTCGGCGAAGTTCCAGCCGAACAGCCCCGCGTAGAAGTCGGTCGTGGCCTGGAGGTCCGTGGTCGCGATGTCGACCCAGCACGGTGCACCGTGGTGCAACTCGGCCAAAGCGGGAGAATTCGGGACGATCGACACCGCGTACCTCCTGCAAGCCGTCTATTCGATCACGCTACGGCTCTAGAGTCGTCCCGTGAAGGGATTCGTCCGCGCCGCCTTGGCCGCCGTACGGCCGGTAGACGTCCTGCCCAGCCCGAACATCTGGCACTGGCCCGAGGTCTACGAGGTCGAGAACCGCGCGCAGGACGTGGACGGCGCCATCTGGAGCGCGCTGCGCGAGGAGTTCGACTGGGCCGGGCGGGACGTGGTCGACGTCGGCTGCGGTGACGGGTTCCACCTGCCGGTGTTCGCCCGGGACGCGCGTTCGGTGATCGGGGTCGAGCCGCACCCACCGCTGGTGCGGCGCGCCCGGGCACGGGTGGCGGACGTGCCGAACGCCGAGGCGGTGGCCGGGCCCGCGCAACGGCTGCCGTTGCGCGACGCGACCGCGGACCTCGTGCACGCCCGCACGGCGTACTTCTTCGGTCCCGGCTGCGAGCCGGGCCTGCGCGAAGCCGAGCGGGTGCTCAGACCCGGCGGCGCGCTGGCGATCGTGGACCTCGACGGCTTCGCCGAGCCGTACGGGCCGTGGCTGTGCGCCGACGAGCCCCGCTACAACCCCGTTGACGTGGAGCGGTTCTTCGCCGATCAGGGCTTCTCTTTGCGCCGCGTGCGCGCGCTGTGGCGGTTCGAACGTCGTGAGGACCTCGAAGCCGTGCTGCGGATCGAGTTCTCCGAGGCGGTCGCGGCGAAGGCCATCGCGCGCACGCCCGGCCTGTCGTTCGAGGTCGGCTACCGCCTGCACGTCAGGCGCAAGCCGGCCGGGATTGTGCTGCCATGAGAGCGCTCACCTAGGATCCGTACCGTGGAGAACAGGAACGCGGGCAGGTTGGGTCGGCAGATCGGCGTCATCGGTCTGGGCTGCTGGCAACTCGGCGCGGACTGGGGCCAGGTCGAGGAGTCCGACGCGCTGGCCGTGCTGCACGCCGCCGCCGACACCGGCGTGAACTTCTTCGACACCGCCGACGTCTACGGCGACGGCCGCAGCGAGACGCTGATCGGCAAGTTCCTCCGCGAGCGCGGCGACACCGGCATCACGGTGGCCACCAAGATGGGCCGCCGGGTCGAGCAGACGCCGGAGAACTACAGCAGGGAGAACTTCCTGGCCTGGAACGACCGGTCGCGCGCCAACCTCGGCGTCGACACGCTCGACCTGGTCCAGTTGCACTGCCCGCCGACCCCGGTCTACTCCACCGACGAGGTGTTCGACACCCTCGACGAGATGGTGCAGGCCGAGCGGATCGCCGCGTACGGCGTGAGCGTGGAGACCGTCGAGGAGGCGCTGACCGCGATCGCCCGGCCGGGTGTCGCGAGCGTCCAGATCATCCTGAACGCGCTGCGCCACAAGCCGCTGGAGCGGGTGCTGCCCGCGGCGGCGGAGGCGGGCGTGGCGATCATCGCCCGCGTTCCGCTCGCCTCGGGGCTGCTGTCCGGCAAGTACACGGCGTCGACCACGTTCTCCGCCGACGACCACCGCAACTACAACCGCAACGGTGACGCGTTCGACGTCGGCGAGACGTTCTCCGGCGTGCCGTTCGAGGTCGGTTTGGAGGCGGTGGAGCGGCTGCGGCCACTCGTGCCGTCCGGTGCGACCATGGCGCAGTTCGCGCTGCGGTGGATCGTGGACCAGCCCGGCGTCACCGTGGTCATCCCCGGCGCGCGCAACGGCGAGCAGGCCAGGGCCAACTCGGCCGCCGCGGACCTGGCGCCGTTGTCGGCGCAGGCGCAGGACGAGGTGCGCGCGGTGTACGACTCGCTGATCCGGCCGCTGGTCCACGACCGCTGGTAGATCACTCTTCCGGGTCATCTTCCTCGACGTCGAGCTCGCCGAGGATCGCGTACAGCTTGCGGCGGGCCTCGCCGAGCACTTCGACGGCCCGCGCCTGCTGTTCCCGCGTGCCCGCGTGCGCCATCTGCTGCATGGCCGCGCCGAGGTGGCGTGCGGCCGTGCGCAGTTTCGCCGCGTGCGCGTCGAGGTCGTCGTTGACCTGCTGCCAGGGCGGCGCGCCTTCGAGCTTCGCGGCTTCCGCCTGACCGGTCTCGGTCAGCGTGAACAACTTCTTGCCGCCCGCTTCCTCGGCGGAGGCGACCAGGCCCTCGTCGGCCAGCAGTTGCAGGGTCGGGTAGACCGAGCCCGGGCTGGGCCGCCAGAGGCCGTCGGTGCGGCGGCCGATCTCCTGGATCATCTCGTAGCCGTGCATGGGCCGTTCGGCCAGCAGCGTCAGGACGGCCGCGCGGACGTTGCCCCTGCGCTGCCTTCCGCCACGGCCCCGACCCCTTCCCCGACCGTGGCCGAAGAAGCCCGGCGGTTCGGGCGGGAGGGGAGGGCCGGGGAACGGGCCCCCGCCGCCGAAACCGTGCCTCGGGTCGCCGAAGTCGCGGTCGCGGTGGTGCCTGCGCGGGTGGTGGTGCCGGTGCTCGCGGCGTCCGGGTTCTTGGAAGAACATCGTCTTGCCCCTTCTGTCGATCGGTTGCGACATGTTGACGATATATCGGAACGTATCGTGATGCAACGGTGACGACGGTCGCGGTCGGCGTGGTCCTGCGCACTCGGCGCGCGTGGGACACTGGAGGGCGCTATGACTGCCCTCCCCCTCGTCTTCGACGCGCCCAAGCGCGGCCTGCCGCCGCGCCACCTCGCCGACCTCTCCGCCGACCAGCGTCGAGAGGCGGTCGCCGCGCTCGGTGAGAAGCCGTTCCGCGCCGCGCAGCTGTCGAACCACTACTTCGGCCGGTTGACCGTCGACCCCGACGCGATGACCGACATCCCCGCCGCCGCCAGGGGACGCCTGGTCACCGACCTGATGCCGCCGTTGTGGACGGAGCTGCGCAGCGTCGAGGCCGATGGCGGCACGACGCGCAAGACGTTGCTGCGCGCGCACGACGGCACGTTGGTCGAGAGCGTCCTGATGCGCTACCCCGACCGCGCCACGCTGTGCATCTCGTCGCAGGCGGGCTGCGGCATGGCGTGCCCGTTCTGCGCCACGGGGCAGGGCGGCCTGACCCGGAACCTGTCGACGGCGGAGATCGTGGACCAGGTGCGGCGCGGCGCGGCGGCCATGCGTGACGGCGAGCTGCCGGGCGGGCCGGGGCGGCTGTCCAACATCGTGTTCATGGGCATGGGCGAGCCGCTGGCCAACTACAAGCGCGTGGTCGAGTCGGTGCACCGGATCTGCGACCCCGCGCCGGACGGGTTGGGCATCTCGCAGCGCTCGGTGACGGTGTCGACGGTGGGCCTGGTGCCCGCGATCCGGAAGCTGACGGAGGAGAACCTCCAGGTGCGGCTGGCCGTGTCGCTGCACACGCCGGACGACGAGCTGCGGGACACGTTGGTGCCGGTGAACACGCGGTGGAAGGTCGCCGAGGTGCTGGAGGCGGCGCGTGGTTACGCCGACCGCACGGGTCGCCGGGTGTCGATCGAGTACGCCCTGATCCGCGACATCAACGACCAGCCGTGGCGTGCGGACATGCTGGGCAAGCTGCTGCGCAAGCACTTGGGCCAGTTGGTGCACGTGAACGTCATCCCGCTGAACCCGACACCGGGCTCGAAGTGGGACGCGTCGCCGAAGCCGGTGGAGCGGGAGTTCGTGCGCCGGGTCAACGACCAGGGCGTCGCGTGCACCGTCCGTGACACGCGCGGCCAGGAGATCGCGGCCGCCTGCGGCCAACTCGCCGCCGAGGGCTGAGCGACCGCTGGCCTCGGCGTTGACCGAACCGACACCCGGCCCGGGGATGGGGTCGAGGATTCGGCGGCGGTTCAGCGGCGTGGGTGACCAGCCGATCGAGCTTCCGCAGCGCGCGGAGCGAGCGCGAGCGGCGGAGTTCCCGGAGTGATCGTCCTCGACACCAACGTCGTGATGCCCGGCCGGCTCGTCGCCGGGGCTGACGCTGGAAGCTCGCCGTCCGGCGTGCCACAATTGTGGCCATGACCGTTGAACCGTTGCGATCGGTGCGCGACCACTTGTCGGACTTCGTGGATCGGGCCGAGCGCGAGCACGAGCGCGTGGTGGTCACTCGGAACGGACGACCCGCGGCCGTGCTGATCGGCTACGACGACCTGGCCGCGCTGGAGGAGACGCTGGAAGTCCTCAGTGACCCGAACGCCATGGCGGCGATCAGGCAGAGCCGCGACGAGGTAGCTCGTGGCGACGTGGTTCGCGGAGTGGAGGCCGTTCGAGCGCTGCGGCCTCGCTCGTGAACCGACCGTACGAACTCCAAGTCTCGACCAGTGCCGCGCGAACCATCCAGGACAAGCTGCCCGAGGGCGTGGCCTCGGCCGTGATCGAGTTCATCACGCACACGTTGCTGGACAACCCTCACCGCGTCGGAAAGCCGCTGCGCTACGAGCTGGAGGGCGTCCACTCGGCTCGGCGTGGAGCCTTCCGGGTGCTCTACGAGATCGACGACGAACGGCGCGAGGTCACCGTGCTGCGCGTCGAACACCGCGCCGACGTGTACCGGCCGCGCTGAGCCCGCGCGTCGCCGCCAGGCGGCCTCGGGCTAGCGGCGCCAGGAGGTGCGGCTGCGGACCTGGTCCCAGATCAGCAGGGCGGCCATGGTGAGGCCCGTGAGGACGACCCAGAGGTCTTCGGTTCGGCCGTGGTGGTTGCCGATCAGCAACGAGAACACAGCCAGGGTGGAGAGCCAGCCCGCGATCTTGATGCCCTTGGGGAACCCGCCGTGCCAACCCCACTCGGCCGACGGCTCTTCGTGGGGGTCGACCGCCGGACGCTTGTCCAGTTCCGAGGACGAAGACACAGCCGCACGACCTTCCTGCCCGATCACGTTCACCAACTGCGCCATCGTCGCACACGCCCGTCCCGCACGAGACGTGAGGTGCGCGGCACCGCTGTGACGTCTACCCTCGGCCCGCGCGCGAGTTCGCCGCGTGTTCGCCGCACCCCGCCAGGCCGGAACGGGCACCCGACTGCCCAGAAAGGCGACGAGGTTGACCGAACAGCCGGTAGCAGGCTTCCACCCGGCCGAAGGCCGCATGCCGGACACGTTCGCGCCGGTCGAAGTCGGCCTGCACGGCGTCACCAAGCGCTTCGCCGACCAGACCGCGGTGGACGACGTCACGTTGCGGATCCACGAAGGCGAGTTCTTCTCCGTCCTCGGCCCGTCCGGCTGCGGCAAGACGACGTTGCTGCGCATGATCGCCGGGTTCGAGGACCCGACCGCGGGCCGGATCGAGCTGGACGGGGTGGACGTCGTCGGCGTGCCGCCCTACCGGCGTGACGTGAACACCGTCTTCCAGTCCTACGCCCTGTTCCCGCACCTGTCGGTGTGGGACAACGTCGCCTACGGCGTCAAGCGCAAGGGTGTGCGCGGTGCGCGGCTGAAGCAGGTGGTGGGCGAGCACCTGGAGCTGGTCCGACTCGACCGGTACGCCAAGCGGCGGCCCGCGCAGCTGTCCGGCGGCCAGCAGCAACGCGTCGCGATCGCCCGCGCGCTGGCGGCCGGGCCGCGGCTGTTGCTGCTGGACGAGCCGCTGGGCGCGTTGGACGCGGTGCTGCGCAAGGAGTTGCAGATCGAGCTGATGCGCATCCAGCGCGAGGTCGGCACCACCTTCCTCTACGTCACGCACGACCAGGAGGAAGCGCTGGTGCTGTCCCACCGCGTCGCCGTGATGAACGCGGGCCGGCTGGCGCAGGTCGGCTACCCGGAGGACGTCTACGAGCGCCCGGCCACCCGGTTCGTCGCCGGGTTCATCGGCACGTCCAACATCCTGGACGCGCGAGTGTCCGGTGTGGACGGTCGCTGGGCGGTGCTGGACGCGCCGGGCGTCACCGGCCTCCGAGCACCGCTGAACGGCCACGTCATCCGCCACGGGCAGCGCGTCGCGGCGACCGTGCGCCCGGAGAAGGTGCACCTGCACGACCTCGCCGACGAGCCGCCCACCGGCTGGTGCGTGCTCACCGGCACGGTCCGCGACGTCGTGTACGCGGGCGTGTCCACGCAGTACGTGGTGGACGTGCCGGGCGGCGCGGAGCTGGTCGCGTTCGTCCAGAACACCCGCCGCGTCGCCGACGCGGGCTCGCCGGGCCAGGCCGTGCGGATGGCCTGGGATCCCGACTTCACCGTGCTGCTGGGGAGCGTCGATGAGTGAGAAGCACCTCCGGATCGCCCGCCTCTGGGACACCGGGAACCCGCGAGTGACCCGCCGGACGATGCTGCGGTCGACGGCGTTCTTCGCACTGGCCGCCACCGGGGCGTGCGGGGTGGGGGAGGCACCGTCGACCGCCACCAGCAGCACGACGCCCGCGTCGAGCACCAAGGCGACCAACGCGGTCGTCGAGCCGAAGCTCAACTTCTACAACTGGACCGACTACATCGCGCCCGACACGCTGTCCGGCTTCACCGACGCCTCGGGCATCGACGTCACCTACGACAACTTCAGCTCCAACGACGAGATGGAAGCCAAGATCGCCTCCGGCGCGGCCGGGTACGACCTCGTGGTGCCCAGCGACAACTTCCTGCGCCGGTTCCTGCGCTCTGGGCTGCTCTCCCCGCTGGACCACGACCTCCTGCCGAACCTGAAGAACGTGGGCAAGCGGTTCACCGAGGCCGACTACGACCCGGGTCACGCCCACTCGGTGCCGTGGGCGTGGGGCACGACGGGCCTGGCGTACTCGAAGTCGCAGCTCGGCGAGGTGACCGGGTTCTCGGCCTACGACCTGGCCGCCGCGCAGGGCCGCGGCACGATCCTGGACGAGGCGCGCGACGCGATGGCGCTCGGCCTGCTCAAGCTCGGCCACGACCCGAACACCACCGACGAGAAGCAGCTCGCCGAAGCCGTGGAAGTCCTGCTGGAGCTGAAGAAGAAGCTCGGCCAGATCACCTCGGACGTGATCGAGCCGCTCACCTCCGGTCAGGTGCCGCTGGCCCAGGCGTACTCCGGTGACGCGTTCCAGGCCCGCGAGGCGAACGAGGACCTGGCCTACGCCATCCCGGTCGAGGGCGGCCTGTCCTACGTCGACCTGCTGTGCGTGCCGAAGGACGCGCCGCACGCGGAGAACGCGCACAAGTTCATCGACTACGTGCTGGAGCCGTCGGTCGGCGCCGCGCTGGCCAACGCGATCCGCTACGGCAGCCCGAACGAGGCCGCCAAGCCGATGATCGACCCCGAGCTGCTCGACGACCCGCTGGTCTACCCGTCGGACGAGCAGTTGGCGAAGCTGCCGTTCACCAAGGACCTCGGCGCGGACGTGGAAGCCCGCTACGCCGACGCGTGGACCAGGGTGAAGACCGGTTGACGGTCCGGCCGCGGTGGCTGGTCGCCACGGGTCTGCTCGCGCCGACCGGGGTGTGGCTCGGCCTGTTCCTGATCGCGCCGCTGGCGCTGGTGGTGCAGTTCAGCTTCGCCACCCGTGACACCGGCGTGGCGCGCGCCGTGCTGCCGTGGACGCTGCGGGCGTACGCGACCGCGCTGGACCCGGCGTTCCTGCCGATCTTCGGCCGCACGCTGGCCTACGCGGGCGCGACCACGGCGTTGTGCCTGCTCCTGGGCTTCCCGCTGGCGTGGTTCATCGCCCGGCACGGCGGCCGGCTGCGGACCGCGCTGCTGGTGGCGGTGCTGGTGCCGTTCTGGTCGAGCTACCTGGCCCGGATCTACGCGTGGAAGGCGCTGCTGGACGGTGACGGCCTGGTCAACCTGCTGCTGGGCGCCGTGGGGCTCGACCGCGACGGCGGGTTCCTGTTGACGCACGGCGCGGTGGTGGTGGGGCTGACGTACGGGTTCCTGCCGTTCATGGTGCTGCCCCTGTACGTGGCGTGCGAGCGGTTCGACCACCGGCAGGTGGAGGCGTCCTACGACCTGGGGCACGGCCGGGCGTCGACGTTCCTGCGGGTGGTGCTGCCCGGCGTGTTCCCGGGGGTGCTGGCCGGGTCGTTGCTGGTCTTCGTGCCGTCGGCGGGTGATTTCGTGACGCCGAAGCTGCTCGGCGGGGTGGGCCAGTCGACGTTCGGCAGCGTGATCGACGACCAGTTCCGCGGCGGCAACAACTGGCCGCTCGGGTCGGCGATGGCGGTGGTGCTGCTGGTGCTGGTGGCGGTCGTGCTGGTGCTGCGCGGCCGGCGCGGCGAGGACGTGCTGTGAGCCGGCGGCCGTGGGCGCTGGGCGTGGTCGCCGCGCTGGTGTTCGGGTTCCTCTACGCGCCGATCGGGTGGCTGGCGCTGGTCTCGTTCAACGACTCGCGGTCGCTGAGCCGCGTCACCGGGCTGTCGACGCGCTGGTACGTCGAGCTGTTCGGCGACGCGCGCGTGCTCGACGCGCTGGGGCTGAGCCTGCGGCTGGCCGCGACGAGCGCCGTGGTCGCCACCGCCATCGGCACGCTCGCCGCGTTCGGGTTGCGCCGCGCGTTCCCCGGCCGGGGCGTGTGGACGGTCCTGTTGAGCCTGCCGCTCGTGGTGCCCGAGGTGGTGCTGGGGGTGGCGCTGCTCGGGTTCTGCGTGAAGCTGGCGGGCATCCCGCTCGGGTTCGGCGCGCTGCTGGCCGCGCACGTGGCGTTCTCGCTGAGCTTCGTGGTGGTCGTGGTGCGCGCCCGGGTGGCCGGGCTGGACCCCCGCCTCGAGGAGGCCGCCGCCGACCTCGGCGCGAGCCCGCTGGTGGCGTTCCGCACCGTCACGTTGCCGCTGGTCGCGCCCGCGGTGGCGGCCGGGGCGGCGTTCGCGTTCCTGCTGTCGTTCGACGACGTGGTGACGTCCAGCTACCTGACCGGTGTCGGCTCCACCACGCTGCCCGTGTTCGTCTACGCCCAAGCCGGCCGCCGGGGCGTGTCGCCGGAGATCGTCGCGTTGTCGACGCTGATGGTGGCGGTCAGCGCGGCCGTGCTGATCGCGGGCGTGCTCGTCGTCGCCTGGCGCGCCCGGCGCGCGTCACCTGCGTCAACTTTCGTCGGCAGCGGTCGAGACCAAGGAACGCGGCCGACCGGCGGGTAGGTCTCCTACCGTGGTGCCCTGTGACGTCTGTCGTTCAGCGGCTGCGGCCCGTCCTGCCGGACCTCCGGGAGGCGCCCGCCGCGTTCCTGCGCACCCACGCCGAACGCCTCGGCCAGGTCACGCCCTGGCGGGTGGGGCGTGAGGTGCTGGCCATCGCCCTGCTGCTCGGCCTGGACGTGTTCCCCGGCTGGGTCGCGAGCAACTGGCGGCTGTCCGGCTGGGAGCTGATCGCGCTCGGTGTCGGGTACGTGGCGATCTTCCTGACCAGGCTGCTGTTCCCCGCGCTGGCCCTGCTGATCGGCACCTGGGTCGTCTTCAGCGCCGAGCACGGCGGCGTGGCGATGGTGGTCATGCTGGCCTACTCCGCCGGTTACCGGATCGCGCCGTGGCAGCGCTCGCTGCTCACCGCGGTCCTCGCGCTCGCCCTGCACATGTTCGCCTGGGGTGTGTCGACGCCCGGCCTCTCCGGGCCGTTCGGCCAGTTCGTGATGCTGACCGTCTACGGCATGGTCGTGGCACTGCCGTTCCTGGTCGGCCGGTACGCGGCCCAGCGCAACGCCCTGGTCGCGGCGCTGCAGGAGCGCGAGGAACGGGTGGTGCGCGAGCGGCGGATGGTGTCGCGCCAGGTCAGGCTGCGCGAGCGCAACCGGATCGCCCAGGACATGCACGACAGCCTCGGCCACCGGCTCAGCCTCATCTCCGTGCACGCGGGCGCGCTGGCCCTGGACTCCGGCCTCGGCGAACGGCAGCGCGAGGCGGTGCAGGTGCTGCGCAGCGCGGCCCTGACGGCGATGGAAGAGCTGCGCGGCGTCATCGGCGTGCTGCGGCGTGACGAGGAGCCCGAGGAGGACCAGGCCCGCCGGACGACCGTCGGTGGAACCGACAACCGGACGGTGGACGCGATCGACGAACTGGTCGACGGCGCTCGGCGGGCCGGTGTGCGGGTCAGCCTCGTCCGCGGTGGCCAGCCCGTGCCGCTGCCCGCGAAGGTCAGCCACGCGGCGTACCGCATCGCGCAGGAGGGCCTGACCAACGCCAACAAGCACGCGCCGGGCGCGAGCGTGCAGGTGACCGTGAAGTACGAGCCGGACGCGCTGGTGGTGGAGGTGCGCAACAACCCGCCCCGCACGAAGCTGCCGAGCGGCGGCGGGTTCGGCCTGATCGGGCTGGGTGAGCGGGTGCGGCTGGCGGGCGGCATGCTGCACGTCGGGGAGTTGCCGACCGGCGGGTTCCGGATCGCGGCCGTGCTGCCGTACGAGGACACCGCGGCGGCGGGCGACGAGCCGTCCGACGAGGAGCAGCCCGAGCCCGCCAAGCCGACCGGCATCCGCAAGTGGGCGGGCGTCGGCTCGATCGTGCTGGCCGGGATCGTGGTGCTGGTGGTGGTCGGCGGCTACACGTGGATCGGGTCGCAGCCCGTCACCAAGGTGGTGTCCGAGCAGTTGTACGACTCGGTGTCGGTCGGGCAGTCGCAGGCCGAGGTGATGGCCAGGCTCCCGGGCGGTGCCGAGCCGCCGCTGGGCGACATCACGTCCGACGCCGCGCCGGAGCCTCCCGGCGCGGAGTGCGAGTACCGCGTGGCCGACGTGCAGACGTACTCCTCGCGTGCGACCAAGATCGTGCGGTTCTGCTTCGCGAACGGCACCCTGGTCGAGAAGAACACCCACCTGCAGGGGATGTGAACGTGATCCGGGTCCTCATCGCCGACGACGAGCCGCTGATGCGCGCGGGCATCAAGGCCATCCTCGGCACCGCCGACGACATCGAGCTGGTCGCGGAGGCCGGTGACGGCCGGGAAGCCGTGCGCATCGCGCTGGAACGGCGGGTGGACGTCGCCGTGCTCGACATCCGGATGCCCCGCCTGGACGGCCTGGCCGCGGCACGCGAGTTGCGCACCGTCGCGCCCTCTGTGCGGGTGGTGATGCTCACCACGTTCGGCGAGGACGACAACATCGTCCGGGCGCTGTCCGACGGCGCCGCGGGCTTCCTGCTCAAGGACTCCGCCCCGGAGGAGCTGCTACGCGCGGTGCGCGCCGTTCACTCGGGCGAGGCATATCTGTCACCCATGGTCACGAGCCGGGTGGTGGGGATGGTGGCGCAGGTGGGCCAGCCGCGCCGCCAGGAGGCGATGCGCCAGGTCGAAGGGCTGACCGAACGCGAGGTCGAGGTGTTGTCGCTGCTCGGGCTCGGCATGTCGAACGCCGACGTCGGGCAGCGGTTGCACATGAGCGAGGCGACCGTGAAGACCTACGTGAGCAGGCTGCTGGCCAAGCTCGGGCTCACCAACCGGGTGCAGGCGGCCCTGCTGGCGCGGGACGCGGGCCTGGCGAATTAGCCCGGACGCGAGTGTGCCCCGCCGATTTCTCGACGGGGCACACCCTGAGTGGTTGCTTGTTCCTGTCGTCATGCCCTGGCTCGGGAACCGGTCACCATGCGGTAGATGCCCAGCACGATCAGCGAGCCGAGGATGGCGAGCAGCCAGGTGCTCAGGTCGAAGAACGTGTTGATGTCGGTCCCGAAGATGGCCCGGCCGACGAAACCACCGATGATGGCGCCGACAATGCCGAGCAGCATCGTGATGATGATGCCGCCGGGGTCCCGACCTGGCATGATGGCCTTGGCGATGGCACCCGCGATGAGGCCGAGGACGATCCAACCCAAGATGCCCACGGGGGCTCTCCTTCCTGATGGCCGCGACGGGCGGATCCGTCGGGCGCTTGATCGAGGAATGCCCACGTTCGGGTGAGACCACGCGCTCGTTACCGTTCCGTTATCGAAGTACCGCTGTGCGGGCTATCAGGATGGTTCGGCCACAATGGGTGGTGATGAGCACACCACGCACCGTCCTGGTCCTCGGGTCGACCGGGTCGGTCGGCACCCAGGCCCTCGACGTCATCGCCGCCAACCGCGACCGGTTCACCGTGGTCGGCCTCGCCGCGGGCGGCGCGGACCCGGCCGCCCTCGCCGCCCAGGCCGTCGAGTTCGGCGTTCAGGCCGTGGCCGTCGCCCGGGCCACCGCGGTCGAGGACGTCACGCTCGCCCTCTACGCCGAGGCGCAGAAGCGCGGCTACCCGCAGGGCGCGTTCAAGCTGCCGCGCATCCTCGCGGGCCCGACCGCCATGACCGACCTGGTCGACTCCACCCCCGCCGACGTGGTGCTCAACGGCATCACCGGCTCCATCGGGCTGGCGCCGACGCTGCACGCCCTCAAGACGGGCGCCACGCTCGCCCTGGCCAACAAGGAATCGCTGATCGCGGGCGGTCCGCTGGTGCTCAAGGCGGCCAAGCCGGGCCAGCTCGTGCCGGTCGACTCCGAGCACTCCGCCCTGGCCCAGTGCCTGCGCGGCGGCCGGGCCGACGAGGTCGCCAAGCTCGTGCTCACCGCCTCCGGCGGCCCGTTCCGCGGCCGCACCCGCGCCGACCTCGCCGACGTCACCGCGCGTGAGGCCATGGCGCACCCCACGTGGTCGATGGGCCCGGTCATCACCATCAACTCGGCCACCCTGGTCAACAAGGGCCTGGAGCTGATCGAGGCGCAGCTGCTGTTCGGCGTGCCCTACGAGAGCATCGACGTGGTCGTGCACCCGCAGTCCATCGTGCACTCGATGGTCACGTTCACCGACGGCTCCACGCTCGCCCAGGCCAGCCCGCCGGACATGAAGCTGCCGATCGCGCTGGCCCTGGGCTGGCCCGACCGCGTCCCCGGCGCCGCCGCCGCGTGTACTTTCGACGTGGCGACGGCGTGGACGTTCGAGCCGCTGGACGACGAGACGTTCCCGGCGGTGCGGCTGGCCAGGCAGGCGGGCTCCGGCGGTGGCTGCCTGCCCGCGGTCTACAACGCGGCGAACGAGGAAGCGGTCGCGGTCTTCCTCGGCGGCGGCACGTCGTTCACCTCCATCGTGGACACTGTCGAACGGGTGCTCGCGGAGGCGGACGGCTGGGCGCACGAGCCGGTCGACGTCGACGAAGTCCTCGCGGCGGAGCAATGGGCCCGGGCGCGGGCGCGGGAACTCGTGGCCACTTCGGTGGGGTCTGGAAGGGACTGACGTGCTCGTTTTTCTGGGCATTCTGCTGTTCGCCCTGCTCATCGGCGTCTCCATCGCGCTGCACGAGCTCGGCCACCTGGCCACGGCGAAGATGTTCGGGATGAAGGTGACCCGGTACTTCATCGGGTTCGGACCGAAGATCTGGTCCTTCCGCCGCGGTGAGACCGAGTACGGCATCAAGGCCATCCCGGCGGGTGGCTTCTGCGAGATCACCGGCATGACCGCGCTGGAGGAGGTCGCGCCGGAGGACCGGCACCGCGCCTTCAACAAGCAGAAGACCTGGAAGCGCGTGGTGGTGCTGTCCGCGGGCTCCATCACCCACTTCATCGTGGGCTTCATCATCCTGTACTTCATGGCCTTCACCATGGGCATTCCGAACCTGCGCGACTCCGCGCTGATCGCCGAGGTGGCCCCGTGCGTGCAGAGCAGCACCGAGGCCGAGTGCGCGCCCGGTGCGCCCTCGCCGGCCAAGGACGCGGGCTTCCAGGTCGGTGACGAGATCGTGGCGGTGGGTGGCGCGGCCACCCCGACCTGGGCGGACGTGCTGACCAAGACCCGCGAGCGGACCGGCACGACCGAGTTCAAGGTGCTCCGCGACGGTGAGGAGCTGACCCTCACCGCCGACGTCGCCCGGGTCGAACGCGAGATGCAGCGCAAGGACGGCACGCGCTACACCGAAGAGGTCGGCGCGATCGGCGTCATCCAGCAGCGCAACTTCGAGTACAACGCGATCACCGCGATCGGTGGCGCCACCCAGTTCACCGGCACGATGTTCGAGAACACCTGGCGCGGCCTGATCGCCTTCCCGCAGAAGATCCCGGCCGTGATCGAGGCCATCGGCGGTGGCGAGCGCGACATCGACAGCCCGGTCAGCGTGGTCGGCGCGAGCAGGCTCGGCGGCGAGGCGGTCGACCGGGGCCTGTGGCAGCTGTTCTGGCTGATGCTGGCGGGCCTGAACTTCTTCGTGGGTGTGTTCAACCTCCTGCCGCTGCTGCCGCTTGACGGTGGTCACATCGCCGTCAACCTCTACGAACGGGTGCGAAACTGGATCCGGAAGCTGCGCGGGCTCCCGGCCGGCGCACCGGTCAACTACCTGCGACTATTGCCGCTGACCTACTTCGTGATCTTCGTCGGCGGGTCGGTCACGCTACTGACGATCACCGCCGACATCGTCAACCCCATCAAGCTCTTCCAGTGATCCCAGTGAGAGGTGCCAGTTCATGAGTGACGGCGTCATGCTCGGTCTTCCGGCGATGCCTCCTCCGGTGTTGTCGGAGCGGCGCAAGACCCGCCAGCTCATGGTGGGTTCGGTCGGCGTCGGCAGCGAGTTCCCCGTCTCGGTGCAGTCGATGACGACCACCGTCACGGCGGACGTGAACGCGACGTTGCAGCAGATCGCGGAGCTGACCGCGGCGGGCTGCGACATCGTGCGGGTGGCGTGCCCGTCGCAGGACGACGCGGACGCGCTGGCGGCGATCGCGAAGAAGTCGCAGATCCCGGTCATCGCGGACATCCACTTCCAGCCGAAGTACGTGTTCGCGGCGATCGAGGCCGGGTGCGCGGCGGTGCGGGTGAACCCGGGCAACATCAAGAAGTTCGACGACAAGGTCAAGGAGATCGCGCAGGCGGCCCGTGACCACAACACCCCGATCCGGATCGGCGTGAACGCGGGCTCGCTCGACCCGCGCCTGATGGCGAAGTACGGCAAGGCGACGCCGGAGGCGCTGGCGGAGTCGGCGCTGTGGGAGGCGTCGCTGTTCGCCGAGCACGACTTCCACGACTTGAAGATCTCGGTGAAGCACAACGACCCGGTGGTGATGATCCGGGCGTACGAGCTGCTGGCCGAGCAGTGCGACTACCCGCTGCACCTGGGTGTGACGGAGGCCGGCCCGGCGTTCCAGGGCACGATCAAGTCGGCGGTCGCCTTCGGCGCGCTGCTGCGGCAGGGCATCGGCGACACGATCCGCGTCTCGCTGTCCGCGCCGCCCGTCGAAGAGGTCAAGGTCGGGCACCAGATCCTGCAGTCGCTCAACCTGCGGCCGCGCAAGCTGGAGATCGTCTCGTGCCCGTCCTGCGGGCGTGCGCAGGTGGACGTCTACACGCTGGCGGAGCAGGTCACGGCGGGCCTGGAGGGCATGGAGGTGCCGCTGCGGGTCGCCGTCATGGGCTGCGTGGTGAACGGGCCGGGCGAGGCGCGTGAGGCGGACCTGGGCGTGGCCTCGGGCAACGGCAAGGGTCAGATCTTCGTCAAGGGCCAGGTGATCAAGACCGTGCCCGAGCACCAGATCGTGGAGACCCTGATCGAGGAGGCCATGCGCCTCGCCGAGGAGATGGGCGAGACCGTCGACGGCGGCGAACCCGTCGTGACGGTCGGCTGAGGCGGGTCGGGAGTCGGCTGAGCGGGTGGCAGACGCGCGGGTAACGGTGTCCATCTGGCAGGCTTGACGACGTGCTGAGGTTGGCTGGCGCGCGGTTGCTCGACGAGCGGGACCTGTCGGAGGTCCTCGCCGTGCTCGCGGCCGACCCGGTGGCGTCCTGCATGGTCGCCGCCCGGGTCGAGGTCGCGGGCCTCGACCCGTGGCGGCTCGGCGGCGAGGTGTGGGCGTACGACCACCGGTCGCTGCGCGGCGGCCGGGTCGACGCGCTGTGCTTCGCCGGGCCGAACCTGATCCCGCTGCGTGGCAACCCGACCGCGCTGCGCGGTTTCGCCGACCGCGCCCGCCGCCGCGGCCGCATGTGCTCGTCGCTGGTCGGGCCCGCCGAGCAGGTGCTGGGCCTGTGGGAGGAACTGGCACCCGACTGGGGGCCGGCCCGTGAGGTGCGCGCCGACCAGCCGCTGATGGCGTTGGGCGGCAGCCCGTCGATCCCGCTGGACCCGCTCGTCCGACCCGTTCGACCGGACGAGCTGGACCGGTACCTGCCCGCCGCGATCGCCATGTTCATCGAGGAGGTCGGCGTCGACCCGTGCGCCGAGGACGGCGGCGCGTCGTACCGGGCACGGGTGGCCGAGCTCATCGCGGGCGGGCGGGCGTTCGCCCGGTTCGAGGGCGGCGACGTGGTGTTCAAGGCCGAGATCGGGGCCATGTCGGCGAAGGTCGGCCAGATCCAGGGCGTGTGGGTGCGGCCGGACCGCCGCGGCCAGGGCATCGGCGCGGCGGGTACCGCGGCGGTGGCCGAACGCCTGGTCAGAGGCCTGGGCCGGACCGCGTCGCTGTACGTGAACTCCTACAACGACGTGGCCAAGGCGGCGTACCGCAAGATCGGGTTCTCCCAGGTCGGCCAGTACGCGACCGTCCTGTTCTGACACCGTCGCGGTGTGTCGCGGGCGACACCGGGCATACTCGGCGCCGTGATCGCGCGCAAGGTGGCCCTCTTCGGGGTGGTCCTGCTGCTCGTCAGCGGCTGCGGCCTCTTCTCCTCCCGTCCCGGTCCGGACCAGGTGGCCGGGGACTTCCTGACCGAGCTCGCCGCCGGTGACGTCGACGGCGCGGCCGGGCTGACCGACGACCCGGGCGGCGCCAAGGAGGTGCTGGGCAAGGTCCGCGAGGTGCTCAAGCCCGAGGGCCTGAGCGCCAGGGTCGAGCAGGTGCGCTCGGCGGGCGAGTCGACCACCGCCGACGCGACCGCGCAGCTGGACTGGGACCTCGGGCACGACCACGCGTGGAGCTACCGGACCGAGTTCGACCTGCGCCGCGAAGAGGACGACTGGAAGGTGCACTGGGCGCCTTCGGTCGTGCACCCGAAGCTGGCCGTGCAGCAGACGTTGGGCGTGGCCCAGGTGAAGCCCGCGCTGGCGCCGGTGCTGGACCGGGACGGCACGCCGCTGCTCGCGCCGGAGCTGGTCGTGTCGATCCTGCTCGACGCCAAGGAGGCGGGCGACGTGAACACGGTGGCCGCCGCGCTGGCCACCGCCCTGAACCCGATCGACGCCGCGATCACCCAGGCCTCGATCGTGGCAGGCGTGTCGAAGGTGCCCGCCGGGCAGGTCTACCAGGTGGCCGCGCTGCGTGACGCGGACTACCAGACCGTGAAGCCCGCGATCTACGAGCTGCCGGGGGTGCGGTTCACCACGCAGACGAACCTGCTCGCGCCGTCGCGCACGTTCGGGTCGCAGGTGCTGCCCGCCGTGCGCAAGGCGGTCGAGGAGGAGATCGCCGGTCGGGCCGGGCTGCGCGTCTACACCGTGAACGCGGCCGGTGACGAGGTGGAGACCCTGCACGAGCAGGCGCCGGAACCGGCGCAGGCGATCTCGACCGCGTTGAGCCGGACCGTGCAGGCGGCGGCGGAGGACGCGCTGGAGCCCGTGCCGCAGGCGGCGATGCTGGTGGCGCTGCAGGCGTCGACCGGCGAGGTGCTGGCGGTGGCGCAGAACGGCCCGGCCGACGCGGAGGGGCCGATGGCGTTGACCGGCCGCTACCCGCCCGGGTCGACGTTCAAGATCGTGACGGCGGCGGCGGCGATGTCGTCCGGGCAGGCGACGGCGGACAGCCCGCTGCCGTGCCCCGGCAAGGCGGTCATCGACGGTCGCCGGGTGGTGCCGAACGACCGCGAGTTCGACAAGGGCACGATCCCGCTGCACTCGGCGTTCGCGTTCTCGTGCAACACGACGTTCGCGCAGCTCGCGGCGGGGATGGCGCCGGACGCGCTGACCAAGGCGGCGGAGTCGTTCGGCCTGGGCGTCGACTTCGAGATCCCGGCGATCACCACGATCACCGGTTCCGTGCCGCCCGCCACCGACGTGGTGGAGCGGGCGGAGGACGGCTTCGGCCAGGGCAAGCTGCTGGCCAGCCCGTTCGGCATGGCGGTGGTGGCGGCGACGACGGCGGCGGGCGAGATGCCGGTGCCGACGCTGCTGAAGGGCCGTGAGACGAAGGTCGACCGCACCCCGACCCCACCCGCGCCCGCCGTGCTGGGGCCGTTGCGGGCGATGATGCGGGAAGTCGTCGAATCCGGCACCGCGCCGCAGCTCAAGCCGTACGGGGACGTGCGGGGCAAGACGGGCACGGCGCAGTTCGGCGACGGCACGAACTCCCACGGCTGGTTCGTCGGCTACCGGGGCGACGTGGCGTTCGCGACCCTGGTCCTGGGCACCAACAGCTCCGCCCCGGCCGTGGACGCCTCCGCCCGCTTCCTGGCCGCGTTGGGCTGAACGGCCGGCGGACCCGCAACAGCACCACAGAGGCCCGATTTCACATGGGGTTCGGGTGCTTTAGGCTGGTCGAAGCCGGGCAGGCTTGGCGGGCGC
>NZ_LWLC01000036.1:0-80946 GCF_001905065.1 Saccharothrix sp. CB00851 | reverse complement strand
CGGATCAACTCTTCACGATCCCGCGCCGACAACCTGACCGGCCGCTTCAACTGCGACACCATCACACCAGTCCTTGTCCGGCAGGGAACGGCCCTGCCGGACAACAGCCTCCCAGCCACTGGCATCACAACTAAGCAGCGACACGCTACTAGACCGCAGGAGACACCGCCATGCCCGAGGCTGTCATCGTCGCCACCTCGCGTTCCCCGATCGGTCGGGCGCGCAAGGGTTCCCTGGTCGACCTGCGCCCGGACGACCTGGCCGCGCAGGTCGTCGCCGCCGCGCTGGACCAGGTGCCGGAACTGGACCGCGGCGAGATCACCGACCTGCACCTGGGTTGTGCCGAGCCGCAGGACGAGCACGGCCAGAACGTGGCCCGCCGCATCGCCGTGCAGCTCGGCCTGGACACCCTGCCCGGTACCACGGTCAACCGGTTCTGCGCCTCGTCGGTGCAGACCGCGCGGATGGCGTTCCACGCCATCAAGGCCGGCGAGGGCCACGCGTTCGTCAGTGCCGGCGTGGAGTGCGTTTCCCGCTACCGGCACGGTGACCCGCACTTCAACCCGCTGTTCGACGCCGCGCGCGAACGCACCCAGCGCACCGCCGAGACCAACGAGCCGTGGCACGACCCGCGCGAGGACGGCCTGCTGCCGGACTACTACATCGCGATGGGCCAGACCGCCGAGAACGTCGCCACGGTGCTCGGCATCAGCCGCCGCGACCAGGACGAGTTCGGCGTCCGCTCGCACAACCTCGCCGAGAAGGCCATCGCGGACGGCTTCTTCGCCCGCGAGATCACCCCGGTCACCCTCCCGGACGGCACGGTCGTCTCCACCGACGACGGCCCGCGCAAGGGCGTCACCTACGACGCCGTGTCGGCGCTCAACCCGTCGTTCCGTCCACAAGGGACCGTCACGCCCGGCAACTGCTGCCCCCTCAACGACGGCGCGGCGGCCGTGGTCGTCATGAGCGACACCAGGGCGAAGGAACTGGGCCTGACCCCGTTGGCGCGCATCGTGTCCACCGGCGTGTCCGGCCTCTCGCCGGAGATCATGGGCCTCGGCCCGGTCGATGCCACCAAGCAGGCGCTGGCGCACGCGAACCTCACCATCGGCGACATCGACCTGGTCGAGATCAACGAGGCGTTCGCGGTGCAGGTGCTGGGCAGCCAGCGCGCGCTCGGCATCGACATGGACAAGCTGAACGTGCACGGCGGCGCGATCGCCCTCGGCCACCCGTTCGGCTCCACCGGCGCCCGCATCATGACCACCCTGATCAACGGGATGCGCGCCCGTGACGCGCAGTTCGGCCTGGAGACCATGTGCGTCGGCGGCGGTCAGGGCATGGCGATCATCCTGGAGAGGTTGAGCTGAATGGGAATCCTGGACAAGTTCCGGCTGGACGGGCAGGTCGCGATCGTCACCGGCGCGTCGTCCGGCTTGGGCGTGGCGTTCGCCAAGGGCCTCGCCGAGGCCGGTGCGGACGTGGTGCTCGCCGCACGGCGGGTGGAACGGCTCAAGGACACCGCGCGGCTGGTGGAGAGCACCGGTCGGCGCGCGCTGATCGTGCAGGCGGACGTGGCGCAGCCGGACGACTGCCGTGAGGTGGCCCGTGCGGCGGCGGAGTTCGGCCCGGTTCACGTGCTGGTGAACAACGCCGGTGTGGCGTCGGCCGTGCCCGCGTCCCGGGAGACGCCCGAGCAGTTCCTCGGCGTCATGGACGTCAACCTCAACGGCACGTACTGGATGGCGCAGGCGGCGGCGGCCGTGATGACCGGCGGCGGGTCGATCATCAACATCTCCAGCGTGCTCGGCCTGGTCTCCGGCGGGCTGCCGCAGGCCGCGTACTCGGCGTCGAAGGCGGGCGTGATCGGCCTGACCCGCGACCTGGCGCAGCAGTGGACCGGCCGCAAGGGCATCCGGGTCAACGCGATCGCCCCCGGCTACTTCGCCTCCGAGATGACCGACCAGTACCCCGAGGGCTACCTCGAAGCGCACATCGCGAAGCTGCCGATGGGCCGGGTGGGCGACCCCGAGGAGCTGGCGGCGGCGGTCGTGTTCCTGGCGTCGGCGGCGGGCGGCTACACCACCGGCCAGACGTTCGTGGTGGACGGCGGCGTGACGATCGGCGGCTGATCGTCCGCGGGTGGAATTCCCGATTTGTGACCCACCGCGGCGGCGCGGCGATCTAGCCTGGTGAGGAGGGGAGATCGCCGTCCGCACGGGGGAGTTCCGTGGTCGCGAACCGTTCCACCGCAGAGCCGACCTTCGCCATTCGCAGGCCGAAGACCCGAGCGATCTACCTGCGCAAGCGCTATCTGCTGCCGTTTGGCGTATCGGTGGCGGTCGCGCTCGCCGGTGTGATCGCGATGCTCACGTCCGGCACGATCGCGCTGCCGTTCCGGGGCATCACGGTGGTGCGCGCCATGATGGCGTCCAAGATCGTGTACTTCCAGGATCCCGAGGTCCGCCGGATCCTGATGTCCCGCGGCATCGACGTGCAGGTCACCGACTCGGGCGGCTCGCGGCAGCTCATCAGAGACCGGCAGGACCGGGTTCACGAGTTCGACTTCGTGATGCCGTCCGGTCAGGCCTCGGCCGAGTTGATCCACGAGCGGTTCGGCGGTCGCGCCTACTACCCGTTCGCGAGCCCCCTCGTGCTGGGCGCGTTCAGGGAGTACGCGGAAGCCCTGGTGCGTGCCGGCGCGGCGGTGAAGCAGGACGACGAGAAGAATCTCGGCCTCTACTACACCCTCAAGCTGGACATCTTCGTCAACGAGCTGTCCCTCCCCGGGAACGGTGAGCCGACGAAGACCTGGGCGCAGGTGGACTCGCGCGTCGACAACCGCAACCAGGTCGTCGCGCAGACCCCGAACCCGTGCGACTCCTACTCCGGCTCGGCCTGGCTCGGGCTGGTCGCGTTCGCGGCCAACAACTCCGTCCCGCCCAACGAGCGCAGCGCGCCGGAGGTGGCGGAGAGGATCAAGCCGGTGTTCGAGATCGAGGGCCTGCACGGCTCCGGCATCGGCACTTCGTTCTTCCACCCCGACGGCCGCACCAGCGCCCCGGTCGGCGTCATGTACGAGCACCAGTACATCGCGCACCAGTTCACCGCGGTGGCGCGGACCGGTGCGCCCGACACCGACCGGGTGCTGCTCTACCCCGACGCGCACCACCGCACCGAGCCGCGGCTCATCGCGTTCAGCCCGGCCGGGGAGCTGGTCGGCGACCTGGTGCGCGACGACCCCGGTCTGCGCCGACGTGCCCTGGAACTGGGGTTCCGGCTGGACAACAAGGACCCGACCGCCCTGCCCCACCTGTTGAAGGAACGCGGTCTGCCGGAGCCCGCTTTGAGCAGCACGGAAGGTCTGCTGCCCAGGCCGGACAACCTGGAGGCCATGATCAGGGAGGTCGGCGACTGCCCAGAAATCCGGGTGCCGATATGAGGTTGCCCGTCCTGCTCCTGGTGGCCGCGGCGGTCCTCGGCGGCTGCACCACCGGCACGCCCGAACCGGCCGCGCTGACCGTGCTGGCCAGTTCCGAACTGGCGGACCTGGAGCCGTTGCTGGCCGACCTGCGCCGGGACACCGGGGTGGAGCTGAAGCTCGACCGCAGGGGCACCATCCGGGCCGCCGAGGAGCTGGCGGCGGGCGGCGCGGACCACGACCTGGCGTGGCTGTCCACGAACCGGTACCTGGCGCTGAAGGGCGTGGACCTGCCGCTGTCCACCCCCACGATGCTCTCGCCGCTCGTGCTGGGCGTGAAGGCGGGCAAGGCGGAGGCGTTGCGCGGCGCCTCGTGGGCCGACGTCGCGAGCCGTGCGGCGGCGGGGGAGCTGCGGTTCGGCCTGGCCGACCCGCGGGTGTCCGGCAGCGGGATGGCGGCGTTGATCGGCGTGGCGACGGCCGCGGCGGGCACCGGTGCGGCGCTGCGGCCCGAGGACGTCACCTGCGACAAGCTCCAGGGCTTCCTCACCGGCCAGGCGTTCGGCGCGTCCGGCGCGGCCGAGGTCGGCGACGAGTACGTGCGGCGGCAGGACGACGTGGACGCCGTGGTCGCGTACGAGTCGACCGTGTTGTCGCTGAACGCGTCCGGGCGGCTCCGCGAGCCGTTGGAGGTCGTGTACCCGAAGGACGGCATCGTGCTGTCCGACTACCCGTTGATGCTGCTCAAGCCGGACAAGCGGGCCGCGTACGACCGGGCCGTCGAGTGGCTGCGCTCGCCGTCCGCGCAACGGGCCATCATGGAACGGACCTCGCGCCGGCCCGTGGACCCCCAGGTCCAGCGGACCGAGGAGTTGCGCGAGCCCCTCGGCACCGCGCTGTACTTCCCCGGCACGCAGGAGGTCTTGAACAGCCTGCTGGCCGCCTACGACCGGGCCGGTGAGCCGGGCCGGGTGGTGTTCGTGCTCGACCACTCGACGTCCATGGCGGGCCCGCGGATCGCCGGCCTGCGGGAGGCGTTCGCGACGCTGGGCCGTGCGGGCGGGTTCGACCGGTTCCGGGTGGGGGAGACGGTCGTCCTCGTGCGGTTCGCGGGAACCGTGATGGAGGAACGCACCGTCGTGGTGCGACAGGCAGCGGACCTCGAAGTGCTGGCCGGCGCGTTGGCGTCGGCCGAGTTGGCCGACGACGGCACCGCGATCTGGTCGGCGCTCGACCACGCCTACCGGACCGTCGGCGACGGCACGGTGGTGTTGATGACCGACGGCGAGAACAACGCGGGGATGAGCGCGGACGAGTTCCTGGCCAACTGGCCGGACCCGCCCGCGCGCACGTACGCGATCCGGTTCGGCGAGGCCGACCCGGTGGAACTGGACCGGGTGGCGCGCGCGACCGGCGGGCGGGTGGTGGACGCCACCACCGGGTCGCTGCTGGAGGCGGTGAAGGAGATCCGTGGCTGTCGGTAGGGAACTGTGGTGGTCGGTGTGGTGGCCGTGGCTGCTCGTGTGGATCGTGACCGTCCTGGCGCTCGTCGCGGCGGTCGCGGTGGCGGTGCTCGCCTGGCGCGCCGCGCGCAAGTCCGTTCTGTCACCGACACCGGGCCCGCCCGTCTACGTCGACGGTGAGATGGTGTCGAGCATCATCGCGTTGATCGGCATCCCGCGGTTCCCGGCCAACGTCACCTCCCGGGCGACGCTCACCCAGGACGGCAAGATCGCCATTCCGGGGCTCGGCGACGGCGCCCTGACCTCCACCCGGGAGGAGACCAGGGTCTCCGAGGAGGTCTTCCAGCCGGTCGACCTGGTCGGCGACCTGGTCAAGGGCCTGGAGAACAGGGATGACGTCCTGTACGTGGACCTGAACGAGCGCACCGTGCTGCGGAACACGGCTCTCGAGCGGCTGCTGGCCTCGTGGGGGACGGCGACCGGCCCGCTCAGGCTCCGGCGGGTCACCCGGTACGTGTGGCTGGAGGGCGTGTGCCGGATGACGTCCCAGAGCAACGGCACGACGGTGTTCCTCGCCCCGGTCGGCGACCCGGACGAGGACGGTCCACAAGTGCGGCTGGAGTGCGGCGACCGCTGGCTGCTGGGCGACTCGGTGCCCGGAGGGACCTTCAACGTCCATTGCCTGGGCAAGGTGCAGTCGTGGCAGGAGGACACCCGGGAGCTCGTCATCCTGCCGATCGCGATGTTCCAGTGATCGGGCGTGCGATGCTTGGCCCATGGCATCGGTACCGGAACGGCTGATCGACGCCGCGACGCGGTTGTTCGCCGCCAAGGGCTTCGACCGGGTCGCGGTGCAGGACATCGTGGACCTCGCGGGCGTCACCAAGGGCGCCATGTACCACTACTTCGGGTCCAAGGACGACCTGCTGCACGAGATCTACGGCAGCCTGCTGCGGATGCAGACCGAGCGCCTGGACCACTTCGCGTCCGGGTCCGCGCCGGTGGCCGAGCGGCTGCACGCGGCGGCGGTGGACGTGGTGGTCACGTCGGTGGACAACTTCGACCAGGCCAAGGTGTACTTCCGGTCGGCCGACCACCTGGCCGAGGACAAGCGGCGGGAGATGCGCGCGGAACGGCGGCGCTACCACGAGCGCTTCCGGTCGCTGATCGAGGAGGGGCAGGCCTCGGGCGTGTTCCGGACCGACGTGCCCGCGGACCTGACCGTGCACTACTTCTTCGGCACGGTGCACCACCTGGGCCAGTGGTACAGCGCGGACGGGCCGTTGTCGGCCAAGCAGGTCGGGCGCCACTTCGCGGACCTGCTGCTGGCGTCCCTGCGTCCTGTTCCGGAGGATTCCCCGTGAAGTCCGACCTGCACCGCTACCTGCGGACGGCGCGCGAGGCGCTGCTGTGGAAGCTGGAGGGCTTGTCGCCCTACGACGTGCGCCGCCCGTTGACGCCGACCGGCACGAACCTGCTGGGCCTGGTCAAGCACCTGGCCGCGATGGAGATCGCCTACTTCGCCGACACGTTCGGCCGCCCGTTCCCCGAGCGGTTCGAGTGGATGGGCGAGGACGCCGAGCCCAACGCGGACATGTGGGCGACGGCCGAGGAGTCCTGTGAGGACATCGCCGACCTCTACCGCCGTGCGTGCGCCCACGCGGACGACACGATCGAGGCGCTGGACCTGGACGCGTCGGGCACCGTGCTGTGGTGGTCGGAGGAGCGCAGGTCGGTCACCCTGCACCTGATCCTGATCCACATGATCGCGGAGACCAACCGGCACGCGGGTCACGCCGACATCGTCCGCGAGCTGGTCGACGGCGCCGCCGGCCTGCGCCCCGACAACGACAACCTGCCCTCGGTGGACTGGCAGAACTACCGCGCGAAGCTGGAACGCGTCGCCCGCGAGGCACAGGGCTGATCGTTCGCGCCACAATCCGGCGAAAGCGCACGTGGCGGCCGTCAGCGTCGGCTAGAGAGTCCCCATGCAGATGCTCTTGCGCGCAGTGACGGCCGCGTCGGCCGTGGTGACCGCGGTCTGTGCCGTGGTCGTGGCGGTCGTCGTGGTCTCGGGCAACGCGACTGTGCGGGTGGACAACCTGCGGACGTTCGACCGCATGGAGCTGTCCTCCGCGGTGTACGACCTCGCGCGGGACCGCTACCCCGGCTGGGGGGTCAGCGGCTGGAGCGGTGGCCCGAACAACGCGCCCTGCCCGGGATACGTCGCCATCCGGGAAGGTACGACGTTCACCTGCACGTTCGAGGACGAAGGCAAGCAGTGGACGGTGCCTGGTCACGTCAAGGACAGCTACGGCGGTGGGCTGGAGGTCGGCGAGCCCACGCTCGTCACGTCCTGACCCTCCGCGAAGACGACGGGCACGGCACTCGTCGGGGGAGTGCCGTGCCCGTCGGGTCTGTCGGGGTCAGGCGGCCGGGACCAGCAGCACGACGGTCTCCGCCACGCACGCGGGCTTCGGGTTGCCCTCGATCTCGACGGTCACCCTCACCACGGCCTGCTTGCCCTGCGCCACGTCCGTGACCTCGGCCAGCTCGGCGCCGGCCCGGACCCGCGAGCCGACGGTCACCGGGCTCGGGAAGCGCACCTTGTTCAGCCCGTAGTTCACGCCCATCGCCAGCCCCTGCACCGTGTAGATGTCCCGGACCAGCAGCGGGATCAGCGACAACGTCAGGTAGCCGTGCGCGACCGGCGCGCCGAACGGCCCGGCGGCGGCCTTCTCCAGGTCCACGTGGATCCACTGGTGGTCGCCGGTGGCGTCGGCGAACAGGTTGATCTCGGCCTGCGTGATCTCGTGCCACTCGCCGTGGCCGAGGTGCTCGCCCTTCGCGGCGGCCAGCTCGTCGAGGTTCGCGAATACCCGCATCGTCAGTCCTTCGGTCCGCCGGCGACGTAGACGACCTGACCGGACACGAACCCGGCACCCTCGCTGACCAGGAACGACGCCGTGTGCGCGATGTCCTCGGGCGTGCCGACGCGCTGCACCGGGATCGCTGCCGCCGCGCCCTTCTTGAACTCCTCGAAGTCGACGCCGACGCGGGCCGCCGTCGCGGCGGTCATCTCGGTCGCGATGAACCCCGGCGCGATCGCGTTCACCGTCACGCCGAACTTGCCCAGCTCGATCGCCAGCGTCTTGGTGAACCCCTGCAGGCCCGCCTTGGCCGCCGAGTAGTTCGCCTGACCGCGGTTGCCCAGCGCGGACGTGCTGGACAGGTTGACGATCCGGCCCCACTTGGCCGCCGTCTGGAACTTCTGCACCGCGCGGCTCATCAGGAACGACCCGCGCAGGTGGACGTTGATCACCGCGTCCCAGTCGTCGTCGGTCATCTTGAACAGCAGGTTGTCCCGCAGGATGCCCGCGTTGTTGACCAGGACGGTCGGTGCGCCGAGTTCGTCGGCGACCCGCTGGACGGCCGCGTCGACCGCCGCGCTGTCGCTGACGTCGACACCCACCGCGATCGCGGTCCCGCCGGAGGCCTTGATCTTCTCCATGGCCTCCGCGCAGCTGTCCTCGCTGAGGTCGAGCAGCGCGACGGCCATGCCGTCCTGCGCGAGCCGCGTGGCAACGGCGGCGCCGATGCCACGTGCGGCACCGGTGACGATGGCCACCCGTGCGTCCGTCTCGGCCACGGTCAATCCTCCTTGATCTGCGGGCCTAAGCAACCGCTTAGTAACGTACCTGGCGACGTCGCCTTGACGCCAGGGCGAGTCAGGAGAACCATACCGACTGGTCGGAATGTCCGCCGGCACGCCGGCGCGGAAAGTTCAGGAGGCGCGGTGGAGTTCTCGGGCAAGGTCGCACTGGTCACCGGGGCCGCGAACGGCATCGGCGCGGGGGTGGCGCGCCGACTGGCCGCCGCGGGCGCGTCCGTCGTCGTCGCCGACGTGGACGACGTGCGCGGCAAAGCCGTGGCCGACGAGGTGGGTGGCGTGTTCGCGCACTGCGACGTGCGGGATCCGCGGCACAGCGAGGCGGCGGTCGCGACGGCGGTGGAGCGGTTCGGCGGCCTCGACATCGCCGTGCTGAACGCGGGCATCGCCACCGGGTTCGGGCTGGGTGACGACTTCGACGTGGAGCGGTACCGCACGGTCATGGGCATCAACCTCGACGGTGTCGTGTACGGCGTGCACGCGGCGCTGCCCGAGCTGCGCAAGCGCGGCGGCGGGCACATCGTCGCCACCGCGAGCATGGCAGGCCTGATGGCGATGCCCATGGACCCCCTCTACGGCGCGAACAAGGCCGCCGTCGTCGGCCTGGTCCGCGGCCTCGGCCCGGTGGCCGCCGCGGACGGCATCACCGTCAACGCCGTCTGCCCGTCGTTCGCCGACACCTCGATCATCACCGACATCAAGTCGGCTCTGGAGTCGGCGGGGATGCCGGTGATGAGCGTGGACGACGTGGTCGACGCGTTCGTCTCCGTGTTGCGCGACGGCAAACCGGGGGAATGCTGGTTCGTGCAGTCCGGCCGCCCCAGCGCGCCGTTCACCTTCCCCAACCCGCCCGGCCCGCGCACCGCCACCGGCGAACGCGTCAAGCTCGACCACGACCCGCTGATCACCGAGGAGAACTGACACCCGTGCGCGCCATCCAGATCACCGAGTTCGGCGGACCCGAGGTCCTCACCGAGGTCGAGCTGCCCGATCCCGTCGCGAAGCCGGGCGAACTGCTCGTCGAGGTCAGCCGTGCGGGCCTCAACTACGCCGACACCCACCAGGCCGAGAACTCCTACCTGTCGAAGATGGAGCTGCCCCTGGTGCCCGGCGGCGAGGTCGTCGGCACGGCCGGTGACCGGCGCGTGGTCGGCCTGACCAACTTCGGCGGGTACGCGGAGAAGGCCGTGGTGCCCGAGGCGACCGCGTTCGACGTGCCGGACGGCGTGGACGACCTGACCGCGTTGAGCCTGGTCGTGCAGGGTACGACGGCTTGGCTGCTGCTTCGTCGCAGTGCCCATCTGGAGCCCGGCGAGAGCGTCGTCGTCCACGCCGCCGCCGGCGGGGTCGGTTCGCTGGCCGTGCAGCTGGCGAAGAAGTGGGGCGCCGGCCGCGTCATCGCCACCGCGAGCAGCGAGGACAAGCGCAAGCTCGCGCTCGACCTGGGTGCCGACGTCGCCGTCGACTCGACCGCCGAGAACATGACCGAGGTGCTGCGCGAGGCCAACGGCGGACGTCGCGTCGACATCGTCCTGGACATGACGGGTGGCGCGGTGACCGACCAGAGCATCGCCGCCCTCGCCCCGTTCGGCCGGCTGGCGTTCTACGGAATGGCGAGCCGCGAACAACCGACACCGGTCGCGCCGGGCAAGCTCCTGGTCGGGTCGAAGGCGATCGCGGGCATGTGGCTGCCCCACGCGTTCAAGCTGCCGGGCCGCGTCGTGCACCGGGCGATGGGCGAGCTGTTCGACCTGGTCCTGTCGGGCGACCTGCGCGCCGTCCCGGGCGGCGAGTACGGCCTGTCCGAGGTCCGCCGGGCACATGAAGACCTGCGCTCCCGCCGAACCACCGGAAAACTCATCCTGGACCCGTCACGCTGAATCGCCGGAGCCCTCACCGTTTCCCCGGGGAGGGCTCCGGCGCGTGCGTCGATCAGCTGAGGGTGAACGCCCCGGCCAACCGGCGTAGTTCCGGGATCCTGGTGCCGACGCGTACGAACGAGCATTAGGGGTCGGCGTGTATCGAGCGGACATCAACCACCCGAGACTGCGGAAGATCGAAAGCCCCGAACACTTGCGGCACGTTCAGGAGGCCGTGGAGAGCGGCGATCCGGACATCTTCGCTCAGGGACCGACGTCCAGTTCCATCGACGCGGCCGTGGCTCCCGTGCTGGGGCCGAGTGCGGTCGGGCATTTCCGGCGATGGGCCGTCAGCGGGAAGACGTCGACGCTGCGGGCCAACGCGGTCAGCATCCTGGGTTCCCTGCCGGGCAGGGAGAACGCCGACGTCGTGGTCAGCGTGCTGGAGACCGACGATGTCGTGCGGCGGCTGTGCCTGGCGTCGGAAGTGTCCCGGCTGACTCAGTGCGCCTGGGAGGTCGCCCTGGCGGTCGCGGACGACCCCGCCGGCGCGCCGGAACCCCGGCGGCTCGCGACCAAGTTGGCCAAGGAAGCCGTCGACCCGAAGGACACCGAGGCGCGGTGGTGCGCGGGTTACCTTCTCCAGCGCATGGCGGTCGTTCTCGGCCCGGAAAGCTGACGCGCCTACCCGCTCGGGATCGTGGCTGGTGACACGGCCCGTCACCGGGACGCGTCGCGGAACGGGCGCCGCCGTGATCGTGCACGACGGCCCCCCGCTCCGGTGGTTCAGTCGCTCAGCTCGGCCAGCGCGGCCTTGACCTTCGCGAGCTCGGCCTCCAGCTCCTCCATCCGCGTGCGGTGCTGGGCGCGGGCCGCTTCGATGACCTCGTCGATGCCGCCCGCGATGTCGTCGTGCAGCTCCTTGGCCGCCCGCGACACCGCCGCGGCCGAGATCGGGAGACCCTGCACGACACGCTTGGTGCCGTGCACCAGGTCCGCCTGCCACTCGCCGTCGGCGGTCCCGGTGACGGTCAGCGTCAGCTCGACCGTGCGGGTCTTCTTGGCCGTCGACTTGGGCCGCTTCGCGGGCTTGGCCTCGGCCTCCACGGGCTTGGCCTCGGCTGCTGCGGCCTGCTCTGCCTGTGCCACGGGTGCGACCTCCTGCTGCACGGGTGCGGCGGGCGCCTCGGCGTCCACCGTCTCTTCCTGCTCCACGAGCGTGTCCGCCTGCACGTTCTCGTCGTCCTCTCTGCGCATCCGGCTCGACCCGGCGTGATCATAGAACACGTGTTCGATGGTGGGTCGATTGCCCCGCACAGCGTAGGGTGTCGGCCTTGTGAGCGGTTGGAGGGACTTCTCCGCTCGCCGGTTCTTGGACCGGTTGAGCGACGAACTCGGTATTGCGGCGGTGCTGGCGCCTGGCGTCCTGGCGCCCGGGGTGCTGGCGGCGATCGACCAGCACGGTGCGGCGGTGCGCGACATCCTCGCGTTCGGCGTGCCTGCGGCGGCGGTGGCGGCGGGCGCGGTGTTGCTGGCCGGGTACGCCAAGGGCGTGCTGGACGAGGCCAAGGCGCAAGGCTGGGAACTGCCCGCGATCGTGGACTGGGCGAGCGCGGACTGGCTGACGCTGAGACTCGTCGCCGTCTGCCACCTGGCCCGACGTGACGAACCGGCTCTCGAGGGTTAGCGGGCATTCAAGGGCAAGTCCTCGCCTGACCACCTCCGGCGACGACGCTCTTACCCCCGAGGCCCCGCGCCGGCGAGTTATCCACATGCTGGCGCCGGCGGCTCGTTCTCGTCAGTGCCCGCCGGCAGAATAAAAGCAGGGGTCCCCTGGCGGGGACCCCTGCGCAGCGATCGTGGTCAGCGCTGCTCACCCGGCGGGTACTGGCCCGGGTGCGGCTGGACCGGACGGGTCGGCGGGGCAGGCTGGCCCACCGGCGGGGTCGGCATGCTGGACGCGTGGGCCGGCGTCTCGGTGATCCTGGTCGTCTGCTCGGCAGGCGAAACGCCCTGCGTCGCCGTCGCGGTCCGCTGCACGTCCTCACGGCCGCGCTGGTAGGCCTCGGCCTGCGCCTTGGCCTGCGGCGCCTCGTTCTCCGCCTTCGTCAACCAACCCTCCCAGCGCTGCTGCATGGGCTTGATCAGGCCACCGCCCACGCCCACGACGGCGATACCGCCGACGGTCGCCAGGATGGTGATCAGGATCGGGGTGGTGACGGTGGTGGCGACGCCGATCTGGTTCAGCGCCGCGATCACGCCGAGCGCGATGATGAACCAAGCGGCGATCTTGCCGAGCGTCGGACCGTAGGACAGGCCGCCGAGCGCACGCGAGGTGATGTCCTGCACGGCACGCGCGATGGCGGCGGCGACCACGATGATGATGATCGCGACGATCGCCCGCGGCAGCCAGGCCACGATGTCGGTCAGCAGCGCGCTCACCGGGTTCGGCCCGAACACGCCGAACGCGATCTGCAACGCGATCAGCAGCACCGCGTAGTACACGATCTGCGCGACGAGACCCGAGGCGTCGAATTTCGACCGCGCCAGCGCGTCACCGATCCCACCGCGCTGCACGGCGCGGTCGAAGTGGACGCGTTCCAGCACTTTGTTCACCGCCGTGCGCAGCAACCGGGCGACGATCCACCCGATCAGCAGCACGACGAGGAACCCGACGAGCTTCGGCACGAAGGTCACCACGGAGCGCAGGGCGTCACCGGTGGCGTCACCGATGCCTTGAGCCTGCACCGTCTGCGCGGCGAGCAGGGCTTTCATCGTCTTCGACCTCCTCGGACGACCGGTTCGTCTCAAGCAACCGGTTACCCGAGGTGGCCAAGTCAAACCTCGGTCCGTCGAACGGGTGACGCCAACAGGTCAGACCTCGGGCGGCAACCGCACCGTGCGGTCCACTTCGACGTGCGAGACGCCGGGCACGGCACCGAGCAGGTCGCCCACTCCCGGGGCGACCGACCCGGTGACCACGCCCAACCCCTCCAGCACGTCCTCCACCACCATCCCGGCGTCACACAGCGCCGCCACGACGGTGGGCAGGTCGGCCAGGCTGCCGTCGGCGACCGAGACCACGACCTTGTCCACGGGCGCCTCCGTCAGGCCTCAGGGAGCTTGCACCAATCCTGCACCCACATCGGTGGAAGGCAAGCCCAGCCGACGAGCGGTCTGCGCCAGCCTCGCCCACAGCTCCCACCCGCGCGCGTTGTGCTCCTCCGCGAGGAGCGCCGCGACGCCCGCCACGTGCGGCGTCGCCATGCTGGTGCCCTGGATGCGCTTGTGCATGCCCAGGCCACCGTCCTCGGAGTTCCAGCTGGAGTAGACGTCCACGCCGGGACCGACGATGTCGACCTGGCCGACGGTGTCCACCGTCCCGCAGGAGAAGAACGCGATGGCGCGCTTCACGTCCACCGCGCCCACCGAGAGGATCGACGGGCAGTTCGCCGGGTGGCCGACCGGCGCGACCTTGCCCGGCCGGTTGCTCTCGTTGCCCGCCGCCGCGATGATCAACGTGCCCTTCGCCATCGCGCGCGTGGCGGCCTGCTCGAAGATCTGCGAGTGCGGCGTGCCCGGCCGCACGGCCGCGCCCAGCGACATCGAGACGACCGCGCAGCCGTTGGCGATGGCCCACTCGATACCGGCCAGGATGCCGCTGTCGGTGCCGCTGCCCTGGTTCGACAGCACCTTGCCCGCGTAGATCTCCGCCTCGAACGCGACCCCGTAGCCCGGCCCGCCGCTGGCGGCCTGGCGCGGACCCGCCGCGGAACCGATGCAGTGCGTGCCGTGGCCGTGCGCGTCGTCCACCGTCTCACCCTTGATGAACGACTGCGTGATCACGGCGCGGCCCGCGAAGTCCGGGTGCGCGACCGTGAAACCGGTGTCGAGCACGGCGACGCGCACGCCCTTGCCGGTGGCCGAGCTGATGTTCGCGCCCACGGCCTGCAGGCCCCAGGTGAACACGGACTCGTCCACCGCGGCGGCCTCGTCGGTGTCCGGTGGCGCGGTGTAGGCGTGCACGACGCGTTCGGCCTCGACCACGGAGATCGGGCCCGGCGCCTCGGCGGCCCGGGTGAGCTGCTGGACCTGGTCCGGCGTCGCGTTGACGACGGCCACGCCGAGGTCTTGGAAGATGACGCCGTCGGCCGCGGCGAGCTCCGCTCTGGTCGCGGAGTCCGCGGTGCTCGCGGCGCTGATCCCGGCGACCCGGTTCATCTCCCGCGCACCGGCCGCGACCGACTTGTCGTCGAGGAGCACGAGGTAGCGACCAGTGGTCTCGACGTCCGTTGGCTGTGACATTGACGACCCCCTTCGGGGTGGGACGGCAGTCAGGTGTAACGCGAACGCACGCGCGTGCTCAATCGACCGGAAGTGTTGGCCGTCGGCGCGAACGTGGTCGTATGCCGTAGTGGAGCCGTCGGGACCGGAAGAGATACAGGTCAGGCGGTTGCCGGAGCGCTACCACGCTTTCGGGTGAACTTCTTGGCCAACGGCTCCACCACGCGTGCCGCGACCGGTCCCAGGACCGCCATCAACAGCACGTAGGCCGTCGCCAGCGCCGCCAGCTCACCGTCCACCGCGCCGGACGCCACCGTCAGCGACGCGATCACGATCGAGAACTCGCCGCGCGCCACCAGCGCCGCGCCCGCCCGGGCCCGGCCCATCCGCCCGATGCCCTGCCGCCGCGCGGCCCACCACCCGGTGGCCACCTTCGTCGCCGTCGTCACCGCGGCCAGCGCCACCGCCAGCCCCAGCACCGGCGGGATCGACGCCGGATCGGTGTTCAGGCCGAACACCACGAAGAACATCGCCGCGAACAGGTCGCGCAACGGCTCCAGCATCCGGGTCGCGTTCTCCGCCGTCGACCCGGAGATCGCGATGCCCAGCAGGAACGCGCCCACCGCCGCCGACACCTGCAGCTGCGACGCCACGCCCGCGACCAGCAGCGCCGCGCCCAGCACCTTGAGCAGGAACACCTCCGGGTCGGGGCTGTCCACCACCGCCGACACGTACCGGCCGAACTTCAGCGCGATGACCAGGACCACGGTGATGGCGGCCAGCGAGATGCCCACCGCGCTCAACCCGCCGAGGAAGCTCACGCCCGCCAGCACGGCGGTCAGGATCGGCAGGTAGACCGCCATCGCCAGGTCCTCGAACACCAGCACCGACAGCACCACCGGTGTCTCCCGGTTGCCCAGCCGGCCCAGGTCACCGAGCACCTTGGCGATGATCCCGGACGACGAGATGTAGGTGACGCCGCCCATCGCCAGCGCGCCCACCGGGCCCCAGCCCAGGATCAACGCCGCGAGCACGCCCGGCGTCGCGTTCAGCACGATGTCCATCAGACCCGCGGTCCACGACCGCTTGAGCCCGGTCATCAGCTCGGCGGCCGAGTACTCCAGGCCGAGCAGGAGCAGCAGGAGGATGACGCCGATCTCGCTGGACAGGTGCGTGAAGTCCTCGATGCCGTGCAGCGGCACCAGGCCGCCCTGCCCGAAGGCCAGGCCGCCGATCAGGTAGAGCGGGATGGGGGAGATGCCGACCCGCCACGCCATCTTGCCGAGCAGGCCCAGCCCGAAGAAAACCGCGCCGAGTTGGATCAGTGCGACTGCGGTGCTGTGCAAGGTGCTCAGCCACCGCCCAGCAACTCGGCCGCGGCGCTCAGGCCGTCCGCCGTGCCGACCACGACGACGAGGTCGCCGCCCGCGAAGACGAAGTCCGGGCGCGGCGACGGGTGCACCGAACCCGCGCGCACGACGGCCACGATGGACGCGCCGGTGCGGGTGCGCAGCTCCGTCTCGGCCAGCGGGCTGCCGTCGAACCGGGAGCCGGGCGGGATCGGGAACTGCTTGGTGGAGATGCCCGCGACCTCGCGCTGCTGCTCCTGCAGGTGCGCGACCAGCTGCGGCGAGCCGAGCAGCCCGGCCAGCGTGCTCGCCTCGGCGGCCGTGAGGGCTATCGACGCCGTGCAATCGTCGGGGTCGTCCAGGGACGAGACGATCAGCTCGAACTTGCCGTCACGGTGGGTGATCACCCCGATCCGTCGGCCCGCGCGGATCATGAAGTCCTGACGGGTGCCGATCCCCGGAAGCGGCGTCACCTCGACGTTCACACCATGTGATCCTAGACGAGTGAGTACACGTGTTCGGGCGATCAGCCGGGGATGGGTGGTCCGCGACCGGGTGCCCGGACCGGACGTGGACGAGTTCGCCGAGCCGGAGCGGATCGTCGCCGCCCTGGCCCGCGCCCGTCCCGGCACGTTGCTCGCCGTGCAGCACCCGCACCGCACACCCGCCGCGCTGGCCGCCGGGTCGTCGCTGCTCGACGCCCTGCCGCACGCCGTCGCCGAACTCGCCCACCTGCGCCGCAACGCCTACCGCGAGGTGCGGGACGTCGTCGCGCCGTACCGGGTGGACGGCCCGGACGGCACCGCGTACGGGCTGCTGTGCCTGGTCGACCCGGCGGCGGTCGGGCACACCGAGGAGGTGTACCCCGACGTGGTCGCCGAACGGGCGCGTGTGCTGTCCGGCCTGGGCTGCGTGACCAGTGCGGCGATGCTGGTGCCGGTGGCCCGCGAGGTGCGGTTGACCCGGCTGGTGGCGGAGGTCGACGACGAGCCCGCGGTGTCCGTGGTCGATCCGGGTGGGCGGCGGCACTGGCTGTGGCTCGTGGGTCCGGGCTCTCGCCAGGACGCTCTGCTCTCCGCCGCCGGCGAACACCCCCTGATGGTGGCCGACGGCAACCACCGGGTAGCGGCATCGGCCGGGCTGTCCGGCCTGTTGGCGCTGGTCACGGCCGGCCCTGACCTGCGGATCGGGCCGATCAACCGCGCCGTGGCCGGCTCCGGGCTGTCGTTGGCGGACATGGTGACCGCGTGGCGTGCGCTCGGGCTGGTCGTGACACCGGTGGGCGCCGCGACCCGGCCGTCACCCGGTGTGGTGGTCGCGGTGGCGGGGTCGACCGCAGTGCGGGTCGAGCTGCCGTCGGCCGGCGTGGACCACGCGTTCGTCGAGGCCGTGCTGTTGGACAAGGCGCTCGGACTGGACCCGGAGAGCCCGCACGTGCGGCCGGTGACCGGTGACCTGCCCGCCGAGGGGGTCGACGCCGTGCTGCTGATCGCGCCCGTGCCGCTGGCGGACGTGCTGGCCGTGCACGAGGCGGGTGGTCGGATGCCGCGCAAGAGCACCTACTTCACGCCGAAGCCGCGCAGCGGGCTGCTGCTCGCGGACCTGGGCTGACGACGGGTGCAAGTGGCACTCTCAGTTTGACTGTGAGTGGCCATTCTCTGATGCCACTTCGAGGATCACGCTGGTGGCGTGTACGTGCCCGCTCATTTCGCGCCCGACGACGACTCCGTCCGTGACCTGCTCCGGCGGCACGGCGCGGCCGACCTGATCACCGCAACCGATCAGGGGTTGGTCGCCACGTTCCTGCCGTTCGTCCACGACGACGAGGCCAGGGTGCTGCGAGGGCACCTGGCCCGCAACAACGAGCAGTGGCGGCTTCCCGTGGTGGGGGAGGGGATGGTCATCGTGCGCGGGCCGGACGCCTACGTCTCGCCGTCCTGGTACGCGGGCAAGGCCGAGCACGGGCGGGTCGTGCCGACGTGGAACTACATCACCGCGCACGTCTACGGGCAGGTCACCTTCCACGACGATCCCGACTGGGTCGGGCGGGTGGTGCGGGAGTTGACCGCGAAGCACGAAGCCGGTCGGGAGCGGCCCTGGGCGGTGGACGACGCGCCGGGGAAGTTCATCGACGGCCAGTTGCGCGCCGTGGTGGGGGTCGAGGTGGCCATCACCAGGGTCGAGGCCAAGTGGAAGCTCAGCCAGAACCGGCCCGCCGCCGACGTCGACGGCGTGGTCGCCGGGTTGCGCGCCGAGGGCGACAACGCCTCCGCCGACGCAGTCGACCGGGCTCGCCGTCAACCGGACGCCGCCGAGTAGTCCACAGCCTCCCGACCCGTTCGCGAGTAGTCCACAGCCGACCTCGCGAGCGCCCACACCGTCAGACCGTCGTGGCAGGATAAAAGCAGGGGTCCCCTTGGCGAGGACCCCTGCGCAGCGTGGCGCATCGATGACACGCGGGGTCAGAGGCACGGCCACGGCCGCCTGGTACAGCGCGCGGACCCGCCCAGGACATCGGCCTGTCCGGCGTCACGGTCAACCCCGTCCGGTGTCATGGTCGACGTGGTGCTGCCGAGCCTGATCGCGGTACCGAGCCTGACGGCTGCGCCAAGCCGTGGCCCGCACGCCGCAGCGTCGCCTGATCACGCCGGAAGACGCGGGCGCGGCCGTGATCTTTCCCGCCCGACCGGCGGCGCCGCCGTGACCGGGCGGGAGTTGCTCGTCGACGGGGGCGAAGACTGGCCCTGATGCGGGTGTGACGGGCCGCACCAGGCACAATTGGAGGTTGACGACCGTCGTCGCGTTGAGGAGGAAAACCCCGTGGGACACGGTGAGCTGCGTGGCGTGGTGGCCCTCGACGGCCCCTCCGGCACCGGCAAGTCCTCCGCAGCCCGCCGCCTCGCGGCCACTCTGGGCGCGCGCTACCTCGACACCGGGGCGATGTACCGCGCGGTCACGCTCGCTGTGCTGCGCGCGGGCGTCGACCTCGCCGACGCGGCCAAGGTCGCCGAGGTCGCGGGCAGCGCACTGGTCGTCCAGGGCACCGACCCGGACCGCTCGACCACCTTCCTCGACGGCGACGACGTCGGGACGGAGATCCGCGGCCCGGAGGTGACGCTGGCCGTGTCACCGGTGTCGGCCGTGCCCGCGGTCCGCGAACTGCTGGTCGCCGAGCAGCGCCGGATCATCGCGGAGGCGTTGGACGAGGCGGGTGGCATCGTGGTGGAAGGCCGGGACATCGGCACCGCCGTCGTGCCCGACGCGCCGCTCAAGGTCTACCTGACCGCCGACGCCGAAGCCCGCGCCCAGCGCCGCGCCAAGCAGGACAGCGCGTCCGGCCGCAAGGCCACGCTGGACGCCACGCTCGCCGACGTGCAGCGGCGCGACGCCTACGACTCGTCACGGGCGGTGTCGCCGTTGCGGGCCGCCGAGGACGCGGTCGTGCTCGACACGACCACGCTCGACCTGCCGGGCACGCTGGCCGCGTTGCTCGAACTCGTGGACGCCCACGGGCTGCTGGCCCAGCCGAGCGGACGGGTGCGCGGGTGACCGACCAGCTCCCCGAGGGGTCGGCGCCCTGGCTGCACGACGTCGGCCGGTGGATCTCGCGCGGACCGCTCCGGGCGGGGTTCCGCGTCCGGGCGCGCGGCGTCTCGCGCATCCCGCTCGAAGGCCCCGTGGTCGTCGTGGCCAACCACAGCTCGATGGCGGACGGGCCGATCCTGTTCGGCGTCCTGCCCCGGCGTGTGGTCTTCTTGATCAAGCAGGAGATGTTCAAGGGCGTGGTGGGCACGCTGCTGCGCAAGATCGGCCAACTGGCCGTGCGGCGCGGCGCGCCCGACCGGGCGCCACTGCTCGCCGCGCAGCGGGTGCTGCGGGCCGGTGGCGTGGTCGGGGTGTTCCCCGAGGGCACCCGCGGCACGGGTGACGTGGCCGAGGCGCAGGCGGGCGCGGCGTGGCTCGCCCGCTCGACCGGCGCGGTCGTCGTGCCCGTCGCGTGCCGGGGCACCTTGCGCCCGGCCGGAACCCGACGGCGGTTCCGGCCCGTGGTGGACGTGCTCGTGGGTGAGCCGTTCGAGCTGCCGAACGACAGGGGTCGTCAGGCGCTCGTGAAGGCCACCGAGCAGGTCCGCGACCGCTTGGCCACGCTGGTGGCCGAGCTCGACAGCCAGCGAGGAGAAGTGAAGTGACGGACTTGGACGGCACCTGGGCGGACGAGTCCGACTGGACCGCGTTCGACGAGACGGTGGAGGGCGAGGAGGCGGGCACGCCGCCGATGCCCGTGCTGGCCGTCGTCGGCCGGCCGAACGTCGGCAAGTCGACGCTGGTCAACCGCATCATCGGCCGCCGCGAAGCGGTCGTGCAGGACGTGCCGGGCGTGACCCGCGACCGGGTCGCCTACGACGCGCTGTGGAACGGCCGCAAGTTCACCGTGGTCGACACCGGCGGCTGGGAGCCCGACGCCACCGGCATGATGGCGTCGGTCGCCGCGCAGGCCGAACTGGCCATGGCCACCGCCGACGCGATCCTGTTCGTGGTCGACGCCGCGGTCGGCGCGACCACCACCGACGAGGCCGCGGTCAAGCTGCTGCGCCGGTCCAAGCGGCCCGTGCTGCTGGTCGCGAACAAGGTCGACGACGAGCGGCTGATGTCCGAGGTCGCGTCCCTGTGGTCATTGGGCCTGGGCGAGCCGATCCCGGTGTCCGGCCTGCACGGGCGCGGTTCCGGCGACATGCTCGACGCGATCCTCAAGGCCCTGCCCGAGACACCCCGCGAGACCTACGAGGCGGTGCGCGGCGGGCCGCGCCGGGTTGCCCTGGTCGGCCGGCCGAACGTCGGCAAGTCGTCCCTGCTCAACCGCCTGACCGGGGAGAACCGGTCGGTCGTGCACGACGTCGCGGGCACCACCGTCGACCCGGTCGACTCACTGGTCGAGCTGGACGACGAGCTGTGGCGGTTCGTCGACACCGCCGGCCTGCGCAAGCGGGTCAACTTCGCGTCCGGCGCGGAGTACTACGCGTCGCTGCGCACCAAGGCCGCGATCGAGTCCGCCGAGGTCGCGATCGTGCTGCTGGACGCGTCCGAGCCGATCAGCGAGCAGGACCTGCGGGTGCTGACCATGGTCGTGGACTCCGGGCGGGCGTGCGTGCTGGCGTTCAACAAGTGGGACCTCGTGGACGAGGACCGGCGCCACGCGATGGTGCGCGAGCTGGAGCGCGGGCTGGTCCGGGTGCCGTGGGCCGAGAAGGTGAACATCTCGGCGTTGACGGGACGTGCGGTGCGCAAGCTCGCGCCCGCGCTGCGGACGGCGCTGAAGTCGTGGGACACCCGCGTGTCGACCGGTCAGCTGAACTCGTGGCTGACCGACCTGATCGCCGCCACCCCGCCGCCGGTGCGCAGCGGCAAGCAGCCGAAGGTGCTGTTCGCCACCCAGGCCAGTACCCGACCGCCGACGTTCGTGCTGTTCACGACCGGTTTCCTGGAGGCGGGCTACCGGCGGTTCATCGAACGCAAGCTGCGTGAGGAGTTCGGCTTCCAGGGCAGCCCGGTGCGCATCTCGGTGCGGGTGCGGGAGAAGCGCCCGAAGAAGTGACCCCGGTTCGTCGTGACCGGTTGCTCCGGCAGGCGGAATGCGGTTGCCTGGCGTCGTGCCGGTGCGATTGGTCCTCGCCGACGACGAAGCGCTGCTCCGTCGAGGGCTGAAGGTGCTGCTCGAAGCGGACGGCCGGGTCGAGGTCGTGGCGGAAGCCGCGGACGGCGCCGGCCTGCTGGAGGTCGTCCGCCGGTTCCGGCCGGACGTGGCGCTGGTCGACGTGCAGATGCCCGGCATGGACGGGCTGTCCGCGCTGCGGGCGGTGCTGGCCTGGCCCGACCCGCCCGCACTGGCCGTGCTGACGACGTTCGACCTGGACGACTACGTGGCCACGGCGTTGGAGCTCGGCGCCCAGGGCTTCCTGCTCAAGGACGCCGAGCCCGACGCCCTGGTGCGCGCCGTGCTCGACCTGGCCGCCGGGGGAGCCGTCCTCGACCCGCGCATCACCGCCCGGCTGCTGCCGAAGATGCGTGCCGCCCGGTTGCGGCGCAGCCCGCAGCTCGACGGCCTGAGCGCGCGGGAACGCCAAGTGCTCGAACTGCTGGCCGGCGGTCAGCCGAACAGCGCCATCGCCGCGTCCCTCGGCCTCAGCGAGGCGACGGTGAAGAGCTACGTGTCCACGGTGCTCACCAAGCTCGGCGTGGAGAACCGCGTCCAAGCGGCCCTCGTCGCGCACCAGGTGGGCACGTGGTGATCTTCCTGGAGCTCCTGGCCGTCGTGGTGCCCGCCGCGATGGTCCTGCTGGCCGACCACGTCCCGTACTCGTGGTCGATCCCGACGGCACTGGCGGCGTGCGCGCTGCTGCCGGTGCGCCGCTGGCGGCCCTCGATCGCCGCGCTGGTGTGCCTGCCGGGCCTGATCGGCGGCCTGGGCTGGCCACCGACCGTCGTCGCGCTGTACCGGGTGGGCCGCAAGTGCACCGTGCCGGTGATGATCACGTGGGTCGCGCTGGCGACCGCGCTGCCGTCCACGCTGGTGGTCGTCAGCCAGGGCCTGGCGCCGGGTGCCGCGCTGCTGACGTTCGCGTTCAGCCTGTTCATGGCCGGTGCCCCCGCCGCGCTCGGCGCTTTGATCACGACGAGACGCGAACTGACCGCGAGCCTCGCCGAAGCGTCCCGGGCGAGGACGGCCGAGGTGGAGGCGCGTGAGGACGGCGCGCGTGCCGCGGAACGTGCCCGAATCGCCCGCGAGATCCACGACGCGGTGGGCCATCACGCCACCCTCATCGCCGTGGAGTCGGCCGCGCTGGCCGCCACCACCGAGGACGCCAGGACCCGCGACACCGCGCTGCGCCTGCGCGCGTTGGCCAAGGAAGCCCTAGCGGAGATGCGCGCGGCCCTCGGCCTGCTCAACACCGAGCCGACCCCGGGTTTCGAAGGCCTCCCGTCCCTGGTCGACCGAGCGAGATCAGCCGGCCTGACCGTCCACTACGAAGACCAAAGCGGAACCCCACCACCACCACCCGCCACCGGCCGAGCCGCGTACCGCGTAGTCCAGGAAGCCCTGACCAACGTCACCAAACACGCCCGCGACTCCACCGTCCACGTGCGACTGTCGAAACAGGACGGAAGGCTGCGCGTGACGATCACCAACAGCCGACCCACCACCACCCCACCGCCCGACCAAGGCGGCCACGGCCTCCACGGCCTGAGGGAACGCGTGGCCCAAGCCGGCGGCACCCTGACCGCCACCGCAAACCCCGACGGCGGCTTCACCGTCGACGCGACCCTACCGGCGGGTCCGTCGAAAGTTGACACAGATGACTCGACTTTCGGCGGTAGTGCACGAAACCCGGCGAACGCATAGTTACCCCCGAGGCCTGACCCGGGGGGATCCGGTCACGACCGAGGGGACCAGGGGCCCGCCACCTGCGGGCCCCTGCCATATTCGCAGGTAGACGCCGTGATCTCCCAACCCGGGGGGCCGTGTCGGGGGCCTGTTGCGAGTGCGCTAAGCTATCCGCGCACCCCACAACGGGATGCGGCCGGGACGTGGCGCAGTTTGGTAGCGCACTTGACTGGGGGTCAAGGGGTCGCAGGTTCAAATCCTGTCGTCCCGACGGCCGAAAGAGCCCGCTGATTCAGGTGAAACACCTGGTCAGCGGGCTCTTTCCGTTCAGAGGTTCGATCTTCGGTTTGATCTTGCTGTCGTCTCACGCGGCGGGTGAGTGTCTAACTGAGCGACTACGGTCTAACTGGCCTTGGGGAAGATCCGGTCCATCGCGGTCGCCCCCTCGACCATCACGGGCACGATCTGGTGCCGGTAGACCGCTTCGGTGACGGCCGTGCCGCTGTGGCCCACCAGGCGCGCGATGTCCTCCAGTCGCACGCCGGACGCGGACAGGACGGACACGAAGCTGTGCCGCATCTCCCGAGGCGTCCAGTCCTTCGGGTTGAGCCCAGCGGCCTTGACCACCCGCCGGAACGCGCGCCGGACGTTGTGGGAGTCCAGCTCGGTCCCGACCTGCGAGGCGAACACCAGTCCGTGTTCCTGCCAGCGCTTGCCTGCCAGTTCGCGCCGGGCCTCCTGGTAGACGCGGTGCGCCTTGAGCGCGTCCACGCACCGCGTCGGCATGGCCAGCGTCCGCCGTGACTTGCGGGTCTTGGTGTCGCCGTCCTGGCGAACCGACCGCCACACGGAGATGGACGGCAAGACGACTGGATCGGCGTTCGGCTTGCCCTCAAGGTCCACGTGTCCCCACGTCAACGCGCGCAGTTCCTCGGTGCGCGCGCCGATGAGCAGGGACAGCACCACGTAGGCGTACAGCGGCGTGTTCTCCGACGCGTCCAGCACCGTGGCCACCTGGTCGAGCGTGAGCGCTTTCGACGGACGTCCGGCCTGCCCGGTCGGTACCTCGCACAGCGGCACCACGTTGCGCTTGACCTTGTCTCGCGCCTGCGCCATCCGTACCGACCGGTTGAGGATCGAGTACACCAGTCGCAGCGTCCGCGTGGACAGCGTCAACGACAGTTCGGCCAAGAACTCGTCCACATCGTCGGCGGTCAATTCGCGTAGCTTCCGGGCTCCCAAGTTCGGGATGATGTGCCCTTCGGCCTGATAGCGGTAGTTCTTCACCGTTTCCGGATCGCGTCCGCGCAACCCGTAGTCCAACCACGTGGTGACGGCATCCTTGACGGTGTAGCCGTGCGGCGTGATGGCCAACCCGTCGTCCAGGTCGCGCAGGATTTCCTTGAGCTTGTCCTTGGCTTCGGTCTTGGTCTTGCCGCTGGCCTTGCGGGTGATCCGCTTGCCCTTGGCGTTGTACCCGATGGTGGCGGTGGCGATCCACCGTTGCCGCTTCTCGTCCCAGTGCAGGCCACCATCCCCGCGACTACGCCGTTTCGCCATACTGCACCCCCGATTCCTGCTCCAACAGCGCGACGTAGGCCCGGATCGCGGACGACGGGATGAGCGTGGCGCTGCCCTGCTTGACGAACTTGATCCGTCCGGCCCGCATCTGCTCGTAAAAGGTGCTGCGGCTGAGGGACAGCAGCTTCATTGCTTCCGGCACCCGGTAGAGATACTTGGCCAATCCCGTACCCGTGGTTGTGTCGTTCACCGCTCCCCCTCGTCGGATCGGTTGTCGGCGGCTGGCAGGTATCGAGCCCAGGCGTCCGCCAAGCCCACTTGCTCGACCTGGGTGTTGGTGGGGTGGATGACGTAGCCCTTGGCGTTGGTGTTGTTGTGCTTGAACGTCATCGGAGCGACGTGGTAGACGCTCAGTTCCTTCGCGAGTCGTTGCGCGTCGAGCGGTTTTCCGTTCACGTCGGACCACGGGGCGTCGTCGATCGCGCGGAGACGTGCCACGATTTCGGCGCTGTGCATCCGGTCGGTGCGTTCGGCGGTGAACAGTGCGCGGAGATCGGCCAGCAGTCGGACACCGAGTGACGGGGTGGTCTTCTGGCCGAACACGAAGTGACTGCACGCGGCACGCGCGGTGGTCGGCCAGTGTCCGCCCGCTTCCTCGGCAATGGCCAGTAGCGGTTCCCAGATTTCGGCCGGTCGGTCATCCACACCGGGCGGCATGTCGGGTTCCGCTTCGACCAGCCGTTCCCCGATGCTGGTGGCCCAGGTGCTCAGCGCTTCACGGATCGGATCGACCTGCCGGATGACCTTCGCTTCCCGGTAAGGCTCCACGTGCTCGTCATGACGGCGGCGGCGCAGGTGGATCGTGATGGCGCGGGTGGTGATGGTGTCGGGCATCCTTCCGGCGAGTCCGGCCAAGGCGGTGGGTGCGAAGATCGGAAGGCGTTCCACCGTGAATCCGGTTGCCGGGTCGCCCTTGGTCTTGGGCACGGTGGCGGTTCGTTTGTAGCCGAGGTTGAGCATCTGTCGGACCTCTTCGTTGCCCGCTCCGCCCGTGCCGAAGATGGTGTCTACCTCGTCCATCAGGATGGTGATCGGTCCGGCCGCGACCATGCGCACGAGCGAGGCAGCCGAACCGCCTGCGGTCATCTCCGGTTCCCTGGTCAGGTGTTGCGCGATCTCCAGCACGCGCGTCTTTCCCGATCCGGGTTCGGGTGAGGACAGGATGAGTCGGGGTGTGCTGTAGAAGGCGTCGGCGACCCAGGTGTGGGCGTACCAGAGCGCGAGCATCGGTGCGCAGTGCTCGTGCGGGAACGCGGAGAATCGCGCGACGAAGTCACGGACCTGGTCGAGTACGACGTGACCGGGCAACGGCGAAGTTGCCGGGACGACGCGGAGCGCGGCGGTCATGCGGCCACCGCCAACGACGTGGTGCTGTCGTGACGGGTGCAGCGGACCCATGACGTGTCGGGCAGACGCGCGGCCAACTCGTCGGCCATCGGGTGCACGAACCGCACGAGCGTTCCGCAACCGGGATGTGCGCACGGCAGGTCGCTGACGAGCTTCCGCTTGGCGGTCAAGCAGAACGGCTGGTGTCCAGCGATGTGGGGGAGTTGGTCGGGCGCGGTGGCGGCGGCCCGTGCGCGTTCGCGGTGGCCGATCTGGGCGTCGGCCCAGTCGGCGGCGACCTGGCGGGCGATGGCGTGCGGGGTGGACTCCTCCAGCCGTGCCAGCGCGGCCAGTACCACGGCGGCGGGCTTGCGCGGGTCGCGGTCGTCCAGCGCGATCCACTCAGGGCTACCGGCGAGCGGGATGAGGCTGTGCGGGCCGGTGAGGGGTCGGCGGGGCGCGGCGGCGTAGGCGCGGTGCAACAGCGGTTCGGCCCACTGTCGGACGGCGGCCGGGTCGAACCGGGGTGCGCGGTTCCACGGGCGGGTGCCGTCCGGGTCGCAGAACGGGCGACGTGTCCTAGTGCTCATGTTCTGTCTCCTGTGGACGGTGGCGGTCAGTTGCCGAGGTGGCGGCGGTTGTTGGCGGCGGCGCGGCGGTTGCGGCGGGTGCGGGTGAACGCGTTCCACGCCCTGCGGCCGGTGCGCAGCCGCAGTCCGCTGCCGCCGCAGCGGCGGCACGGCCGGTAGGCCAGTGCGAGCGGGGCGCGGTGCTTGCCCGCTCCCTTACAGGTGCGGCAGGGCTTGAACGGGTAGGCGGCGTAGAGGCCGATGTGGACGACGGCCAGCAGGACCAGGCCAACGATGCCGATCGGCTTGACGGACGGGTTGTCACTGAGGGTGAACAGCAGGAGGGTGGCGAACGCGACGCGTGAGGGGGTCACGAGGTGGCCTTTCAGGCTGTTTTCGGGTGTGCGGCACCGACGCCGCTAGGAGCTAGGGCGCTGATCAGGTGGGAGATGTGGTGCTAGCGGGGGCGCTAGGTCTAGCGGGGCTTGCCGCTAGGCCCAGCGCTCCGCGCGGCTAGGCCGGTGGCCTACTTGCTGTCACGTTCGGTGATGGCGTCCGTGATGGCGGCGTAGGTGACGCCGCGCCGGTTGGCTCCCTTGCCGGTGCCGGGGTCGGTGCCCCAGACCTGCTCGGTGAGCACCCGGTAGGGCTTGAGGGCGGCGGCGAGGGTCTTGGCCTTGTCCTTGCCGTCACGGTCGTCGCCGTCCGGGGTCACGGCCCAGGCGCGGTACCGGTCCGGACGCAGCTCTGCGAGCTTGTCCACGATGGACTCCGACCACATCTTGTCGGCCTCGCCCATGACGGCGGCGATGTCGGGCAACAGGGTGTCGGTGGCGTCCACGTCGGCGGCGGTCACGTCGAGTCCGGCCGCGTAGCCGGACAGCAGACCGGCGGCGGCGCGGTGCGCACGCGCCTGGGCGGTGATGGCCTCGGCGGTGGGGCCGTCGATGTAGACGGAGCGGACGGTGGTGGTCTGGTCGACCACGCCCTTGAGCAGCCCGATGCCCTTGTCGGAGAACGCGAACTGGTTGGTGCGCTCGCCGTTCTGGTAGGACGAGGTGCCCAACACCATGTCGTTGGCCACCTGGCCGGTGGTGCGCAGGCAGTAGCGCAGGGTGGCGTTGTCGCTGATCTGGGTGGGGATCGACTTGGAGTCGGGCCGCTGGGTGGCCAGCAGCAGCACGATGCCGGTGGCGGGGCCGCGCTTGACCAGGTCGGTGCAGATCTCCTCAAGCTCCTTGCCGTGTTCGGGGTGCTCGAACCACACCTGGCACTCGTCCACCCCGACCACGATCGGGTGCAGCCCCAACGACTTGCGCGACGCCAACTCGGTGGTGACCTTGCTTTCCGGGCACAGGTCGCGGGGAAGCTCCCGGATCACCTTCGTGCGGCGCCGCATCTCCTCGCGCAGCTCCCGCAGCGCGGCCAGGGCGTAGCCGATGTCTTCGGGGTCGTCACCGGCGCGGTAGCGGTGCGAGACGACGGCCAGCGGGGACAGGTCGCCAGTGCCCTTGAGGTCGTAGGCGTGGATCTGGGAGCGCGGGTCGAGCGCGGCGATGAGCAGCAGCTCGCGCAACGCGAACGTCTTGCCCATGCGCGGGATGGCACCGATGATCCCGGCGACGAACATCAGCGCGAACGACACCCACCGGCCGCGCGGGTCGGTGCCGAACGGCTGAGGGTCGAACAGGTCGATCGGCTTGCCGGACCGCAACGGCCATGCAGGCTGCTTGGCCTTGGCCATGTCCCGCATGCCCACCCACAGCAGCAACTGACCGGGGTGGCCATCGGGCATCTGTTCGGGCCACACGCAGCCCAGCGGACGGCCCAGGCCCGACGCGAGACGTTCCCGCCTGGCGACCACGTCGGCGGCGGTGACCCCGCCGGGAAGCTCGATCTCGGCACGCCAGCCGGGGCCGTCGTGCTGGATCGGGGCCAGGAACCCGATCGCGTCCGGGTTCTTCGACAACGGCCCGTTGATCCCGGAGATACCCAGACTGGCCAGCGCCCGCACCACGCTGTCGCTGGTCAGCTTGGCCACGTGCGCACCCACCACGGCGCGGCTGGCGATCGGCTTGTCGGCAGGGGAGCCCAGCGTACCGAGGATGCCCAGCGCGACCGTGCCGCACAGCCACATCACCCAGGCCGGGGCCAACGACGGCAACAGCATCAGCAGCGTCACACCCACCACGGACCCGACCAGCAACAGGATGGTGCGCAGCCGGACCCGGGCGTTGCGTTCGGCGGTGAGCTTGAGGTACTTCTCCGCTTCCGCCTGCCGCGCCATCTCCCGCCGCAGCGGACGCCCTTCCGCGTCGGACACCCACCGGCCGGTGGCGGCCATGAGCAGCAGCGCGCCGCGCGGGGAGCGGGCGGCCAACCGCCACGCGTACAGCGGCACCCGTGCCGCGTGGTAGCCGGTGGCGTGAGCGTAGTGCTTGAGCACCCACCCGGCGGTCTGGCGGATCTCGGCGGCGCTGGACAGGTAGTGCGGGACGATCGGCTGCCTGGTCTGGTGACGCAGCCGGGTCACCCAGTCCGAGTCGTCGGCAGGCTCGTCGGAGTCCACCAGCGTGACCGGCCGACCCTCCCCGCCGATGTCGTCGTGGTCGTCGTCCACGATCTCCGCGTCGAGCACCACCGGGGTGGGCTCGACCTCCGCACCGGTCGTGCCGGTGGGGCGCAGCGGGCGGACGTTGTCCGGCACCTCGTCCGGGGAGGCGGGGCCGTTGAAGTCGGTCGTGGTGCTCACCGGGTCACCTCGCTCTCGTGCCGGGCGGCCAGGTACTCACGGATCTCACGGGCGTACTCACTGCCGCACCGCAGGTGGGCGCGAATCGCACTGCCGGACGGCACCGGGGGCAGCGTCCCAGCGGTGACCGCAGCCAGCACGCGGGGCAGCAGCTCACCCGCCCGCTTGGACAGCACGGGCAGCGGTTGTGCCTGAACGATCGGGGTGTCAGGCATCCTCGGGTCGATCTCGTCGTTCTCCGGGGAGTGGGGCGGGTCCGCCAGTGACGCAACCGTCCCGGTCGCTTCCGTCACCTCGGCCGGTGACGCCGCGACGGAGTCGGCGGTGGGGGTGGTGTCACCGTGGTCGAGTCCGGCGAACTCGGCCCAGATGACCGGCATCACGGTCACGGCGGCTACCGCCACCAGAGGGCCGATCGAGTGCGCGAGCAACGTCATCGGCTCGAACGTCTCGGCCACGAACGGCAGGTACGGCCAGACGTTGAGCGTCAGCGTCACCGCCAGCGCGCCGCGCTCCACGCGGTTGAGGTGCGGGTGGTTGAGCACCCGTCCACGGGTGGCGAGGTAGGCGCGGGCAGCCACCACGACCAGCAGCACGGCGGAAATTACCGGCTCCACCGCCCACGCGCCCCACCACGCCGCGCTGTAGGCCGGGGTGTTCAGGGTCAGGGTGTGGTGAACCCCAGTGGTCGACCAGGCCAGCGCGCCGACCAGGGCCGTCATGGCCACCAGCGTCAGCACCGCCCGCACCCGCGACGCCTGCCACGCTCGCGCCGCCGCGTCCTGCGCCAACGCGTGCAACCTCGCGGCCTGCATGGCGCGCTTGCGGCTGCGCCGGACCTTGCGGGAATCCACCGCCAACGGCGCGGTGTCGCCCTGCAAGCTCAGCAGCGCGTGCGCCTCGTCCACCTCCGCCCGCAGCCGCCGCACCCGCCGCGTGCGCACGAGCACCTCGTGACGTTTCCCTGCCGGCTGTGTTTCGTCTTCCGGCTGCGCCGGGGCCTGAGCGGCGACGTAGCGGACCACCTCGGCCACCGCCTGGCCCACCTCGTCGCGGTGGTCGTCGGGACCGGGTACGGGCAGCGTCGTGACGCTCACCGGGTCACCTCCTGGCGGCGCATCCGCATCGAGCGACGCGGGGCGGACTGGGGACGGGCCACCAGCACGGCGGCAGCGATCAGCAGACACAGCGCGGTGAACGCGGCGGTGGTGTGCTCGCCGTGCGCGACCAGGGTGTAGAGACCGCACGCGCCCATCGCGGCCGACACGACCAGCCGCCACAACAGCACCGCCACCACGAGGACGACGACGGCCAGCAGCGCGAACGGCAACGGGTAGGTGGTGACGAGTTCGGCGGTCATCGCCCCGCCTCCCGGTTGTCGTCGCCGTCGCGCAGCACGCGGGGCAGATGGACGTGCAGGTGCTCAACCTGCGCCGGAACGGGGTTTCCGCCGTTGCCCATCGGGTCGGTGGCCAGCAGGTGCGCGAGGTGTTCGGCCAGCGCCACGGAGCGGTGCCGACCACCCGCGCACCCGAACGCGACGGTCACCGGCTTGAACGCGATCACGCAGAGGTGGAACACCCCGTGGTAGAGGCCGTGGACCAGTTCCACCGCGCCGGGGGTCGTCATCACGGCGTCGCGGACCATCCAGTTGCGGCCGTCGAGGTCCAGCAACCCACCGTTGCGGGCGCGGGCGGGGTCGCGCAGCAACTGCCGCACGTCCACCACCAGGTCAGCGGCGGGCGGTTCGCCGTGCAGGTAGCCGAACGACACGATCCGCACGGGCGGCGGTTGGTGTACGGAGGCTAGGTCCGACATGCTTGTGCTCTCCTGCCTGCTCTCATGGGTGCTGGAGACCAGGACCGGCGGTGTCTTCTTGGCCGGAGTCGGCCGCCGGTCCAGGGTGTTCGGGAAGTGGAGTCGGACGCTCATCAGGCGGCCTCCGACCCGGTGGACGCGGTGAAGTCGTCCCGACGCTCCCCGTCGGCCAGTGCCGCCATCACCTCGCGCTGCACGATCTCTCGCACCACGTCGGTCAACCCGGCGAAGTCCACCCGCAGACGGTGGCCGTCCATCACCACGAACCGGCTCGACTGGCTACCCAGGTCGTTCTGCGTCACCGCCATCACGCGGCCTCCGTCCGGACGACGTCGGACGTCGGCGGGTACACACGCAGCGCTCGCACCGTGCCGGTCAGCACCCGGTGCGCCTTGCGGCGCGTCCGGCGCTTGTGCGTCGTGCCGTCCACCAGCGCCAACATGGCGGCGGACAGCTCGGCAGACTCGTCCGCCAGTTCGGCGGCCACCTCCACGATCAGCGCGTCGATCGCGTCTTCGGTCAACCCGTCCGGGCTGAACCTGTGCTCGTCCATCTCGACTCCGGTTCGCTAGTTTGCTATCAAACCTGCAAACCGGACGCTACACACAGTTCCGCGAGGCACGCAAGAGGGTTTGCCAGCAAACTGGCAAAGATGCACTACGATGACGGTATGGAGCCTCAGAGGACGACGGCGCGGCAACCGTTGGCGCTCAAGATCGCGGACGATCTCCGCATCCGCATCGAGACCGGCAAGCTGCGGTCGGGGGACTCGCTGCCTCCCCTGCACGAGCTGGTCAGCGAGTACGGGTGTTCGACGGGAACCGCCCGCGCCGCGATGGGGCTACTCAGGCAGCAAGGCTTGGTTGTCGGGGGAAGGGGCAAGCCTCTCACGGTTCGGCCGCGTCCCAAGCGCGTTGAGCGCAGCTCCGCACGTCACCAGGTCGAGAAGAACCTTGTCTTGCAGTCGGAAGATGTCCGACGCAATAATGGGCTTGCCGAAAACGACATGGGCTCGTCGTTCGATGACTTCGACTTCGAGGCAAAGTATTCGATAGTGCCTGCTGACGCTGACCTGTCCGATGCGTTCGGCGTGCCGGACGGAACGTCATTGCTGCGACGTGAATTCACGCACAGTGAGAAGAAGACTGGCGTTTTGGCTGCCTGGTCCGTGTCGTGGCTTCCGGTGGACCTTATCCGTAGCAACCCGGACATCTCCGATCCTGCCAATGCGAAGTGGCCGGGGGGGACGATGCATCAGCTCTATACTGTCGGTATCGAGGTGGAGCAAGTTATAGACCATGTGACAGCCGCGATGCCTACCACCGTGCAAATGGACGTTTGGAACCTGGCGGAAGGTACGCCACTCCTCTGGGTGCGCAGAATCTCGATCGACACAAGCGGTCGCGTGGTGGAAGTTTCTGACGCGCAATTTCCGTCCGATCGGACGATGCTTACCTTCAATACTCAGCTTGAGCGATGGGACGCCACGAAGTGACTCGCCGTATCTCCATCATCACTGCCGCGTACGCGCCTCTTGCCGACTACTTCTCCGAGACTGTGGAGAGCGTTCAGCAGCAGCGTCTGCCCGATGGGTGGGAGCTAGAATGGCTTATCCAAGAGGACGGCGAAGTACCGGGCTTGGAAGCGCGAGTCGCTGGTATTCCTGGCATTAAGTACGCCTCGAACAGGGCTCATACCGGAATCGCGGCCACGCGCAATCTCGCGCTGACGCGTGCAACCGGAGACGTCGTGCAGGTCCTTGACCACGATGACGTCTTGTTGCCTGGGGCGTTCGAGAAACTTCTTCCGTACTTCGATGACGCGTCGGTGCACTGGGTCGTTGGTCAGGCCGATGACTACCTCAGTGACGGTTCTCGCCGAACGTATGAGTCCGCGCTTCCTTTCGGTCCCGTTCCCGCTGGTGTGGTCAACACGTGGGCCATGAAGCATGACGGCAACTGGCCGATCCATTGTGCTGGTCTCTTGATGCGGGCCCAGTTGGTCCGCGCGTTCGGCGGATGGGGAGGCACGCCCGTTGACGACGATATTATGATGTTCAGTGCCATGTCCGAGTGTGTGGACGGCTATAACTCGCCGGAAACGACGTGGCTCTATCGGATTCACGACCGACAAACTCACAAGAGTGCGCAATGGCGGGAACGTAGCAGCGATGGACGTCGGATCGCGCTACAGCGGATCGAGGCGATTCGGAGTGTCGGCCTCAAGGTGGTGGGCGATCCGTCATCCGCGCCTCCGCCTGCGCCCGTTCGCGTTGGCCCGGCGGCGAAGGAAGGTGCCGACGGGCAGCCGTGGTGGAAGACGACCTGACCGGACGTGGTTGGCCAAGCGGCACATGTGCGGGTGCCCTGTGCCTGTGACGCTTCCTCGCTGGCTGGGTTTCGTCTCCACGCGCGCTGGTCACTTGATCCTGTGTCAGGTGCGCGCGTTGAGTGCTGCTTGGTTGGCAGGCCCGGCAGGACGGCTGTAGCCGAAGCGGGCATTGGTCTGGCGTGAGGGCTGGTTGTTCTCCAAGGGCCGTAACAGCCGTAACGGCCGTAACCGCGCTGGTCAGGCGGTTACGGGTGGCTGGTGACGGGGGCAACCGGGTCTGGTCGAGCCGTAACTAGTTACAGGTGTGGGAGGCGAGCCGTAACCGCCTGACCTGCATGGTTACGGCGGTTACGGCTGTTACGGCTCTGAGGAACAGGCGGCCGGATGCCACCGATCGACCAGCATTGGTCTGCCCGCTGGGATCGGCCGGTGACGCAAGCGACCGGGACGCAAACGTCACCCCGCGCCCCCTGCGGCTACAGCTCGCCCTTGCCTGCCCGCAGGCGGCTAGGCTTGCCTGCTATGACGAGTCCGGCGGAGCTTGAGCGCAAGGTGCGGCAGCTCGACAACGACGTTCAGTCGATCTACGAGATGCTGGCGACGATCGAGGCCACGCAGAAGCGGCAGGGCAACCGGCTTGCTGAGATCGCGAACGCCCAAGTGGAGCACGGGGCGAAGCTGGACGCCATCTTGGAGCTGTTGCGAGGCAAGCGGCCCGAGTAGGGCCGGTGAGCGGGAGAACGGCGCTCAGCGTGCCCTGAGACGGTCGTAGCCGCGCCGTCGCGCGACGGCCCTTGTTTTGGGTACCGGCGGACACACTACGCACCGCTTAAGGCTTGTCCATAGTGGACTATGGGTGCGAGTGTCTGAGTGACTAAGTGAGTGACAACCTGGCGGCATCGTGTCGGACGGCTGTGGACGTTGCAGGACAATCGATGCAGGTCGCGGTGACTGTCCAGGCTGGACTATCGGCCCTGAGAAGTGCCTGGGGGTCAAGGGGTCGCAGGTTCAAATCCTGTCGTCCCGACGGTCGAAGTACGGCGAAAGCCCAGGTCAGGGCCTTGGATCACTACGGTGAGACAAGGCCCTGATTCTGTCTGAGGGCGCGTCGTCTCACAATTTCTCACGAACGCTCGTACTGCTTCTTTCAGCCCAGCAGCTCATCGAGCTGGTCGGCTGCTTGGCGCAGGTGCTCGACGTTCGGGTGGATATACACCCGCTTGGTGAAGCTGAGGTCCGCGTGGCCCGCCCAGGCGCTGACGATCACGTCGGGCACGCCCGAGGTCGCCAGGTAGGTCAGGCAGGCGTGCCGAGCGTCGTAGGGCCGGACCTTCCGCACCTTGGCCTGCTCCATCAGCTTGTGGATCGCCCGCCGGAACCGGTCGGTCTTCCAGGCCACACCCAGCTCATCGACCAGCACGAACCCGGACCGCTCGTACAGCTCGCCAGCCCTGATCGCCTCCGTCGCCTGCCGGGCTTTGAACGCCCTGAGTGCCGCATGCAGGGGCTTGGGCAGGGGCAGCTTGCGCTTGCCCTTCTCCGACTTCGGCCCTTTCTCCTCCACCTCACCCTCGACCAGCGTGCGCGTCAGCTCGACCGACAATGTCCCTGCGTCGAGGTCAACGGCGCTCCACCTGAGTCCACAGACCTCGGCGGGCCGCATCCCGATCAGCGCCAGGAGCACGGGCGCGTGGAGCCGATGGCCGCGGATCGAGGCGAGGAACTGTCTCACCTCCGTCTCACTCCAGGGCACCCGTAGGGCCGCCATAGCTGCCGCCTTGCGTCGCGCTTCGCGCGGGATCTGCGTGTACTGGGCGACGTTGCGGACCACCAGCCTGCGCCGCATCGCCACGTTCAAGGACGACCTGAAGCGCCCCAGCGTGAGCTGCACCGACCTGACACTGAGCCCGCTGCCGACCTTCCCACCGCGCTTCCGGCCGGAAGTGAGCATCCAGCTGACCAACTCGTCCACGTCCTCTTCGGTGACGTCCTGAAGCCGCTTCCCGCCGAGTCGCTCGCGCACCGGCAGCAACGCGTCGGCGTAATTCGCGGCGGTCGCCTTCTCGACGTCGACCGTCGTGGACTTCAACCAGGTGTCCAGCCAGGCCGACACGGTGGTCTTGTCCGGCCCGACGAACATCCCCTCGTCAGTCTGATGCTTGACCTTGGCGTACTCGGCGCGTGCTTCCTTCTTGGTGTCGTAGGTCTTGGTCAACTGCCTACGCTTGCCGGTCGCCGGGTCACGCCCGATGTCGATCACAAACCGGTACCTCGTCGTACCGTCCTTCAACTCGATCTTCTTGATCGGGTCCCCCACGAGCTTGTAGCTCCTTCGATCAGGCCCCCTCCGATGAGCCCAGAGGGGGCAGCAATCCGAGTTCACGGGCCCTGCGGATGTACCGCGCCGCCTGCGTCCGAGACCTGTTCATCACGTTGGCCACGGCCACCGCGGGTGCCCTGTTGCCAGCTGCCACGGCGTCGGAGTAGATCCGCGCCGCACGCCGGGCATCGTCATCGGCCTGGTTGCGGATGCGTTCATCCGCGTTCGGCAACGAGGCTTCACGCTGCTCGACCGGCTGGATCCCGGGCGGCAGGGTCGCCAGCCACTCATCCCGCACGGATGCGGGCACCGTGGCCTTTTCGACCGCCGCACGTGCCATCTGGTCGATGAGGATCTGCCTCATGACTCCCGTCGTGACGGGTGCCGCCGCCTTGCCCTTCACCGTCACCGACAGCACGACCGGCCGGAGGTCGGGACCGACGAACAGCTCCATCGTTGCCGCGACGTCCGGCTCCTCCAGCACGAAGTTGGCTTGGAAGCGAACCGGGATAGCGCTGTCAGGCGTCAGCGGCAGGTAGCCGTCGGGCGGCAACACGTCGACCGACACCCAGGCGATCCGGAAATTCTTCGGTAGGCGAGGCACGGCAGAACGATACGCACCCCCTTCACCGTCAGTGCCTTGGATGACCAACAAGGTATGCCATGGCTACGGCATGAGTAAAGACCGTTCGAGTAACGTGGTCGGTATGACTAACGGGGGGAAGACTCTGGCGGACCGCTCCGCCGAGCTTCAGAACTGGATTCGCACTGGTAGAGCACGACGGCTCCGCGTCGATGCCGGGCTCAGCCAAGCGCTGGTCGCGCAGGACTGCGAAGTCACGGCGTCCACTGTGCACCGCTGGGAGATGGGGAATCGGCTGCCTCGTGGTCGCAACATCACCGCGTACCACGGCTTCCTTGCTCGCCTGGTCGAGCGGGAGCGGCAAGGGGGTGAGTCCGATGGGGAGTAGGCAGGAGGCCAAGCGGCGTCCGACTCTGGCGGAGATCAAGGCGACGTGGCCGCCATCCGTGGACGTTCCGACCGCGGCTACAGCGTTCGGGATGAGCCGCAGTAAGGCTTACGACCTGGTCGCCCGCGACGAGTTCCCTGCCAAGGTGGCCAAGTACGGCGGCCGGATCATGGTGATCACCGAGTCGCTCGTCCGCGCACTGTCCGCAGGGGACTGACGTCATGGCTGAGTTCGGGGGACAAACTCCGCCTGGAGTGCACGACGAACCACCGACCCGGCGCCTGCGGGTGAGGCCGGTGCACGAGGTCGACATCAGGCAGACGCGGTTCGCTTGGCGGGCTACCTACCCGTCGGCGAGGTCGCGTTGCTGGTCGGCAAAACCGGCGTTGGCAAAGAGCACGATTGTCGTGGACCTGGCCGCGAAGCTCACCACGGGACAGCTCAACGGCAACTCCATCGTGCGCCCGCAGTTGGAGAAGTTGAGGCTTCTGGCGCAGCAGACGGGCACGACCATGCTGGGCATCGGCAACTTCCGGAAGGCGACAGCGGGGGTCATCAAGTCGAACGCGGTGTCGGTGTCGGGCGTCTCATCGCTGTCCTGCAGGACCGACTTCGCCACCGTCATGGCCGACGACGGAGGCGAGACCGCGGTCGGTCGGATCGTCTGGCAAGGGCACTCGGCGACCTCGGTCGTCGACCTCCTCCAGCGCTCCGCGTACGACGACGGGGACGAGTTGGCGGATGCTGCCGCATGGCTCACCGACTACCTGATGGAGCGCGGCGGTGAGGCCCCGGTGCTGGATTTGCTGGCCGAAGGGCACCGGGCCGGCTTCTCCAAAGACACCCTGAAGCGGGCCGGACCAGAGCCGAAGTCCGCTCCGAGAAGGCCGACTTCGATGGCAGTTGGGTGCGGCGGATCAATCCGACGAGGCGCGCTCTTCGCAGGACGAAGACCATCATCCACAGCCGTAGCAAGCTAGAGATCAGGACACCCGAAGGGCGTCCTGACCAACTCGACCACCAGCCCACCGCATGGCCCACGCCGCGCTGACCGCGACACCTCCGTGTCGCCGCCGGCGTGCGTGGGCTGCGCAGTGGCCGGTGTGGTGACGGACCCGGCCGGGCGCCGGACGTGAGGTCGGTGTCCCGACCGGGTGGGCTCGTGCGCGGGCTCGCAACCACGAGTGCTGCACCGGACGGTGTCGGCTTCGAGACCGCGGATCGGCGAAGCACCGGCTGGCCACTTCCTGGCCGGCCGTTCGGTACGGGAAGGAGCGGGCTCAGACGGAGCCCGCCCGTCGTTCGGGGGGACGATGAGCACGAGGAAGCAGGGTGTGCGTCGGCAGCGGCGTGTGCTCGGAGGCGCCGAGACCCGGATCAACGTCCGCACCACCATCGAGGTGCGGGCCGCGTTGGCAGCGCGGGCGGCGGTGGCCGGGTTGTCGGTGCCGCTGTACCTGGTCGAGTGCGGGCTGCGTGAGCCCGACGGCTGGTCGCTGCACCAGCAACGGCACTGGATGGCGGAGTGGGAAGCCGCTGCGGTGAAGCTGTCCCGGTCGGGCAGCTCGCTCAACCAACTCGCCCGTCAAGCCAACAGCGGCCACGTCGTCGGCCAGCAGCAGTTGCAGGCGGCGCTGAACTACCACCAGCAGGTTCTGGACGAGCTACACCAGGCGCTCGACGCGGTGGACCCACATCGACGGGGCGGGCGGTGATCGCAGAGGTCGCAGGCCGCGGCAAGCGTGGCTCGAACACGCTGGGACTGCTGCGCTACCTGTTCGGCAGGGGACGTGCCAACGAGCACCGCGACCCGCACATCGTGGCGGCGTGGGACGCAGACTGGGAACGCGGCGGGACCTGGGGCGAGGACGGGACCACCGCCCCTGGACGTGCGCGACTGGCACAGCAACTGGACGCACTGATGACCGGGCACCAGGTGGCGCTGCCCGACGGGCACGTCTACCACGTGATCCTGTCCATCCCGCCCGCCGACGTCGCCACCGCCGGCCACCCGCCCCAGCCGGAGGTGCACGCCGACGCGCAAGGCGAGCGCGGCGCACAGCGGCGGCTGCCGGATGCGGTGTGGCGGGAGTTGGTCAAGTCCGGCATCGCCGCCCTGGGCCTGGGCGCCGACGACGACGGAAAGGGCGGCTGCCGGTGGGTCGCGGTCCACCACGGCCTCTCCACCGCCGGCAACGACCACGTCCACGTCGTGGTCAACGTGGTGCGCGGTGACGGTCGGGTGGCGAACCTGCATCGCGACTTCCTGCGGTGGCGGGACTGGTGCCGACGGGTGGAGGACGAACGCGGCTGGATGCGCACCGCCCCGGCCGGTGAGGGTCGGGCCAAGGCCACCTCGCGCGCCGAACTCGTGCGCGCGGCCGCCGACGGGCAGCGCACAGGGCGGGATCGGCTGCGCGACCTCGTCACGGCCGAGGCCGCAGAGGCCGCCAACGAGGTTGGGTTTGTGCTGGGACTGCGCGGCCGTGGCGTGGTGGTCGCCGCCCGCCCTGACACCGGGCCGGTCACCGGCTACAAGGTCGCCCTGCCACCCACAGAGAATTCCGAGCCGCTGTGGTTCGCCGGGTCGACGCTGCGCCGTGACCTGTCGCTGCCCCGGCTACGCGCCCGCTGGACCGACGCCAGGCCGCTGCCCGCGGACAGGCAGCAGGTGCTGTGGCGCGACACCGCCAACCAGCCCTTCGGCCCGCAGGACCATACCGGCGGGCCGACTTGGAAGATGCTGCGACGGGAACTGGACCGAGCCCGCGCCGCTGTGGAAGCCGCGGCGGGCACCGCCCCTGCACCGGACCTGGACCAGCGCACCTGGCACCTGCTCGTCGAACGCACCGCCGATCTGGTCGCCGTAGTCATGCCCCACGACCCGCACCGGCTTCTAAACCAAGTCCACGACCAGCTGACCCGCGCCGCCCAAATCCCCTACCGTGTCCCAACGTCCAGCCCCGCTACGTCGCCGGGCGCCAAGCAGTCGTCGGTCCCGGTCATCACCGCGCAGGAGGCGCTGCGGCTGCTGGGCGACGCCGCCCGCATCGCCGCCCGCACCCGCGATGCCACCCCGGTCATCCTGGCCTTGGTCGTGGTCGCTGTCCTGGGCATCATCACGGTCCTGCACGCGGTCGCCGAGCATCGCGCCATCCGCGAGGCCGCCCGCCACCAGCTCGGCACCGCAATCACCGATCTGCAACAGCACCCGGCCCGCGATGACGTCCCATCCGAGCATCCAAGACCTCGCCGGCCAACTACCACGACCCCTCGGCCTGCGGCTCAACCAGGACCGGCACCGCTTTCCCACACCACACTGGCACGACCGCACCAAACCACCCTGCCCGACCCGACCAGACACGCAGGACTCTCCCGGTGAGCAGGACAGATCAAGATCGACGCGTGAAGTCATCGGGCGGCCGTGGAATGGCGGACCTGCTCACTGTGACGGACGGTCTTCGATCACGTGGGCTGCGTAATCGGGTCAAGCTGCCAGTCGTAAGCTGGGGCACGTGACGAAGCAGTTGACGGTGGCAGTGGGGCGGCGTGCGGCTCGGGCGATCTTGATCGATGATCTGGGCCGACTGGTGTTGATCAAGCGGACCAAGCCGGGGCAGGCGCCGTACTGGACCGCGCCGGGTGGCGGTGTTGAGGACACGGACGCCTCGGCGGAGGCAGCACTGTACCGGGAGCTGGCGGAGGAACTGGGTGCCGAGGCGGCGGACGCCTCGCAGGTATTCCTGTTCAGCTCGCCGTCGGACGCGGGCGTTGCGGTGCAGCACTTCTTCGTGGCGCGGCTGGCGAGCCTGGACGAGTCCGCCCGTAGTGGCCCGGAGTTCAGTGACCCGTCGCGGGGCGGGTACGAGCTGGACCGCGTTGACCTTCGGGGAGACGATCTGGTCGGGATCGACTTGAAGCCGACCGCGTTGAAGGAGTTCATCCTGGCCAACCGCGAGGCGCTGCTGGTCGAGGCGGGCGCAGCCGCCTGAGCTGCGGCTACGTGCCCCACCGCAGGTACGTGGGGGTGGCGCGGCCGGGCAGCGTGCGCAGGGTGCCGTGGTCGGTGCCGAGGGTGTCGCGCAGCGCTGCTGTTTCTCCCGGCCACTTGGCGTGGGCGAGTTCGTCGAAGGCGAGCACGCTGCCCTTGGTGAGGTATGGCCGGATGGCGTCGATGGTGTCCCGGGTCGGCTCGTAGAGGTCGAGGTCGAAGTAGGCCAGGGCGATGACGGTGTGCGGGTTGTCCGCCAGGTAGCGCGGGAGCGTTTCGCGCACGTCGCCTTGGACGATCAGGGTTCGCCGGATGTGGCCGAGGTGTTCTCCCAGCTCGTGTGCGTCCAGCACGTCACGCAGATGGCGTGGGTAGCTGTCGGCGAGCGCGAACCGGCCTGCGACGGCGCTGGGACTGGTCGTGTCGATGTCGGTCACGTCCGGGAAGCCGGTGAAGGTGTCGAAGCCGACGATCCGGCGGTGCGGGTTGTACGGCTCGTAGACGCCCCGCAGGGCGGTGACGGCGGCGAGGTGGCGTCCGCGGTGCACGCCGAACTCCATGATCACGCCGGGTACGTCGAGGATCATCCGATAGAGCGCGTCCAGCGAGAGCAGGTCGGTCAAGGGCTGCCTGCGCAGGTACAGGGCCAGGTTGTTGACCAGTTCCTCGGGCGGGATGGGCGTGCCTGCCAGCAGGTGGGCAAGGTGGTGGCGGACGGTCCGCTCGTGGTCCGACTCGTGCGGCAGGATTCGGCCGTTGGTCTGATCGTTGATCACGTCGTCTCCCTGGGTGGTGCCGCCCACAGGTGAGCGGGGGCGAGGCGGAAGTCGCTGGCGTAGCCGAAGATGTCGGCCGGGTGGCGGTGGCCGCGGTGGATGGCGGCGACGGCACCGATGAGCAGCCGGTGGGACACGATCAGCACCGGACCATGCTCGGTAACGAGGTCATGTGCGAAGGTCGCGGCTTCGAGAGCACGTTCGGCGAACGCCCGGAGGCTTTCCCCTCCGGGCAGGGCGCTGTCCGGGTTGCGAGCGCGCTGTTCGCGCCAGGCGATGTAGTCGGGTGGGTACTGGCTGGGGGCGAGGCCGAGGACGCAGTACGGGGCTTGCCATTCGGCGAAAGCGCTGGTCGGTTCGGCGAGGCGGGTGTCCAGCGCGTCGGCGACGATGGAGGCGGTCTGCCGGGCGCGGCGCAGTGGGCTGGACGCGATGAGCGCCGGTTGCCAGCGGCGCTTGTGCAGCTCGCCAGCGGTTAGCTCGGCTTCGACGGTGCCCGCGATGGTGAGAGGGCTGCTTGGTCGGGCGTGGGCGTCAGGGCGGCAGAGCCCGTCGTCGCAGGTGCCGTGGCGCATCCAGAGCGCGGCCGGTGTCATGTCATGCACCAGCCCCCGTCGATGGTGAGGCATTGGCCGGTGATGAACCCGGCGTCGGGCGAGGCGAGGAAGTCCACGGCGGCGGCGATGTCGTCGGGCCGGCCACGGTGTTTGACGCACTGCCGGTCGAGTTGCCGGACGACCATCGCGGCGTGGTCGGGGACAACTGTGCGTTCAGCGGGCACTTCGATGGAGCCCGCGCGGACGCAGTTGACGGTGACGCCGTGTGGTCCGAGTTCTCGGGCCAGTGCGCGGACGAGTCCTTCCAGGCCGCTCTTGGCGGCGATGTAGGCGGCGAGGTCCACGCGACCGAGTTGGGTGAGCACCGAGGACACGGTGACGATGCGGCCGTGTCCGCGTGCGGTGAGCGCGGGGGTGACGAGTTGGGCGCAGGCCGCGTGGGTGACGAGGTTGATCTCGATCTGCTGGCGGAAGGTGTCGAGGTCGAGGGTGTTCCACGGGATGCGTGGGTAGGCACCGGCGTTGGACACGAGGACTTTCAGCCGGTCGGTGGCGTGCTCGACTTCGCGTGCGAGCGCCTCGATCGTCAGGGGGTCGGTGAGATCGCCCGTGACTGACACCGAGGCAGCGCCGTGTCGTTCGACCGTGGCGAGCACGTTGTGCAGGTCTGGATCGTCGTGGAGGTGAGTGAGGATCAGGTCGTAGCGGTCGGCGAGGCGTGCGGCAACGGCCGCGCCGATGCCGGAACCGGCTCCGGTGACGATGGCGACGGGACGGGCCACGGTCAGTTGACCTCCGTTCGAGATGTGAGGGCGAGGAAGTCCGGAAGCGCTGTGGCTGGGTCCAGTACTTGGGCCAGCAGTGCCAGGGAGAGCGCCGTGTCGCGGGATTCGAGGTCGGTGAGGTTGTAGACGGCGAGCAGCCTCATCACCAGGTAGGGCCGCAGCCAGGCCATCAGGTCGTCGATACCGAGATAGCGAGCAATGGGCTGGACGATCTCGTCGAGGTAGCGGCGTAGGACATGTCGGCGGCCGGGGCTTGGCGTGTGCTGATAGTCGATCACCAGCGACGACCCGCTGTGCTCGACGTGGACCACGGGCTCGGCGAGACTGGCCGGGGCGAGCGCTGACGGGTGATCACCGAACGCGGCGCGGTTGTAGTGCGGGGTGAGCCACGCGCCGTGCAGGCGTTGGTAGAGCAGGAAACACGCGAACTCGCCGGGTAGCGCGTTGAGTCCGCCCGTGTCGTAGTCGAACCACACCGGTCCACCCGCTGGCGACCAGCCGATGTTGATGTCGGTGGGGTCGCCCTGGGTGATCGCTGCCCACACCGGACTGTGCTGGGCGAAGTGGATCCGTAATCGGATCACCAGGTCGGCGAAGTCCACGGCGCGCTGTCGCCCGTTGACGACGAGCCGCAGGTCCGCCAGATCCTGCGGGCGGATTCTCCGGGTGCCGCTGGTGATTGGCCACGGTGCGTTGGGCCGGTAGTACCGGTCGAGGCGGCCATCAGGCGCGGCCCGGTCACCGTAGAGCTTGCTGATCGTCTCCACGTTGGTCGTGTGCCGCAGCGTGCTGCCGATGACGTGTTGGTAGTGGCCAAATACGGCGGTCAGGCAGGCGTCGAGGCGGCGCGTGTCACCTGTGAGGTCGGCGTGGGTGATCTCGTCGAGCAGCAGGCCGCTGTCGCGGCCGAGGTGCGGCCACCGGTCGTAGAGGAGCACGGTCCAGCGGGTGACCCGTCGCGCGCCCCGCAGTCTCGGCACCGGGTAGAAGCCACGGAGGCGGGTGTGTCCGGCGCATTCGGCGCGAGCCTCATCGTGGTGCGGGTTGGCCTTGACGAACAGAGTGCGTCCGGCCCAGTCGACGTGCCAGGTGTGGTTGGCAGTGAAGCGTCGGTGGTTGGTAATCCGCAGCATGAGCATCACCACCAGCCAGCGAGTTCACTCGCGAAGTCGGCGATGATCTGGGTGGGGATGTCGGCGAGGCTCGCCGACTGCGACCACAGCGCGTCGTCCAGGTGATCACGCACAGGGCAGCGGTCGCCGAGCGCCAGCATCTGGGAAAACGAGGTTGCGACGGCGTGGTGGCGTGCGGTCCCGGTGGTCCACTTGGTGTGCGCGTGGCGACCGTAGAGCCCGATGACGTGCGGGCCGGTCCCGTCCGGCCGTTCGGTGAGGGCGGCCAGGTGAGTCAATCCCGTGTCGTTGCCGATCACAACCTCGGCCGATGCGAAGACATCCAGGCAGTCCACGGCATCCAGACCGGCCAGAACCTCGATGCTGTCGAACACCATCGACTCGGCGTCGGTGCTGGTTATCAGGGTGAACGTCCACGGCGCGGGGAAACTCTCAGCGAGCAGGGCCGCGATACGGGCGAAACCGCTTGCGCCGTAGTCCTTCCGGCTCGGCCAGCTGGTCGCCGAGATGAACACGACGTGGAACGGCCGTACCCGTTCGCTCGACCCGAACGTCGGGAGCGGCGCACGGTCGGCGGGCAGTCGGACGCCGAGGGTTTGCTCCGCGGCGAGGTAGTACCGCATCGGCAGAGCCGCGTGGACCTCGACGAGCTCGTCGTCCAGGATGTCGAGCCACGCCTGGGGTCTTTCGGGGACAGCGTAGAAGGTGAACCCAGTGGCGTGTCTCGCGTGGACGGTGTGCGGGCCGTCGGCGAAGCTTGTGCCCAGGGGCAGTCGGCAGCGTTGCATTAGGCGCGGGCGCGGTCCCTGGTAGTGCAATTCGGTGTCGCTTCCAGTCCCGTCGGCGAGGGCTTGGACGAGTCCGAGTGCGAGCAGAACATCACCGAGCCCACGGTCACCCAGAACCACCGACCAGCCGCGTTGGCCGATCACGTCCACGCCGCTGGTGTAGGAGGGGAGTTCCCCGGCCGCGCGCCGGAAGGGCAGCGCGCGGGCCAGGGGTGCGTGCTGGCGCGGGACGATGACCGGTCCGCCGCGTTGCAGCGTCACCGGCTCGATCGTCCACGGGCTCACAGTTGCGTGAGGGTGCACAGCGGTACTCCCAGCGACTCCAACAGCGGACGCGCGTTGCCGGTGGTGTCCTCGATCAAGCACGCGATGCCGGTCACCTCGACGGCCGAGTCACGAAGCACTGTGACCAGGTTGGCCAGCGTGTTTCCGGTGGTGATCTCGTCATCGACGATGAGCACGCGGGCGCCCGCGAGGTCGCCGTAGGTGAAGACCTCGGTGCGGCGGGCGTGGGGTTCGGTGAAGCGCCGCTTCTGGGGCAGGTCGAGGTCGAGCTTCCATGCCAGGCGGTACGGGAGGTCGCTGGCCAGGGCGACGGCGACGGCGGGCAGGATGCCACCCGCGTCCAAGCCGAGCAGCACGTCCGGAGCCGTGAACTCCGCGTGGCGTGACCACGTCTCCCACAGGGCGCTGCCGGTCCGCAGCAGCGTCGACGGGTGTACCTGATCGAGGATGCCGTCCAGTTCGTGCACGATACGGACATCCCGAGTCTGCGAGGGCACGCCGAGACGGCGGACACGCTGGGCCTGGTAGGTGAGGTCTTCCGGAACAGTGGTCATTCGCTGGTCCTCACGGTGTGGTCGAGTCGGTCGAAGTAGGTCAACAGCCGGTCCGTCGCGTCGACGAGTTGTTCGCACAGGGCGGGGTCGCGGGGGCGACGGATGAGGTCGGCAAGATCGGGAGGTGTGGATCCGGCTGCTGGGTGCAGCTCGTGAAACGCCGTGAGCACGTCGTCGGTGTCGTGGAAGTCATGCCCGTCGGCCCGCAGCAGGATCTTCGCCAGTAGCACCAAGTGCTTGTGCACAGCGCGCACGTCCGGTCGGTCGGCGGCGATGAGGCGTCGGGTGGTCATCAGCACCAGTCCCAGTTCGCCCCTGCTGGTGCGATCGCCGTGGGCGGTGACTGGCACCGGCAGCAGGTAGCCCGCTCGCCGGTAGAGCACACCGACCCCCTGCGCGGCGCGGCGCAGCGACTGCACGACGCGTGGTGGCATCCGCAGCGCGTCGATATCGGCGGTTGTGAAGACGCTGAGACCGACCTTGATGCCATCAGGCGCGGCGAGCGTCCCGGCCACGTTGCGCAACCACGTCGCGGGTGCGGTGTCGCGAACGACGAGCACGTCCAGATCGCTCCACCCGTCCCGCCAGGTTGCGGTCCCCGTGCTGCCGGTCGCGAGCACGAGCGCGACCTGGTCGTCGCGCAGGTGGTCGGTAGCCTGGCCCAGCCAGGCGCTCTGCGTCACCGGCCCGGTCGGGTGCAGCGCTACTCTCGGCAGCTCCACTGTGGCCACGATTCGGTTGATTGCGAGCTTGAGAGCGCTCAGATGCCCGGAGTTGTCGATGATGTGATCGGCGATCTCGGCGATGCGGTCCGCTCCACGTTCGCGCTTGGTCTCGTCCCGGCCGCGTAACCGCGTCTCGGTTTCCGCCGCGCGGCTCATGCGGACGGTCGCGTCCGCGTCGACGTACACGACCTGGCAACGGTCACCCCAGACCCGCTTGAGGTGTGTGGTCGCCTCGAGGCGGTGGGCACTTTCCAGACTGATCGTGCGTGCCTTGGTCGTCTCGGTGAACCGCAGGATCTCCTCGGTGAGCCGTTCCGCCTGTTCCCGTTCCGACCAGCGCTCGTACAGGTCGACGGTCCCCGCCCGCATGGCGGCGACCTCCAGCAGGTAGCCGATCTTCAACCGGGTTACGCCGTGCTCGTCGCGCAACAGTTCGCCGACGGTGCTCTTGCCGCTCTCGGACATGCCGCCCAGCACCCACAGCCGGTCCAGCACGTCGTCCGGCAGTGGTTGCACGTCGACACTCAAGTCAGACAGGCAGCCCCGCAGCTTTCGCTGGACGTCCAGGATCGGGGCGTCGCCAAGGTCGAGCACCGCGTGGTACTCCCCGCGGTCGACTTGGAGGGACAGGATCTCCGCGAGCATGCGCTGGTAGGTGGCGTACCGCTCGTTGACGGGTTGCGGCTCGCGCCGCAGCGCCTCGGCAGCCTCCCGAGCGTGGTTGACGGACCGGCGTAACAGCACGTGCACCTCGCGCCGAGGCACGGCGGCCGGGAGTTCCACCGCCAAGTGGTCCACCAACCGCAGCGCCTTCGCTGGTGACAGACCGTCCTTGAGCGCGGCCGTGGCGGCGCACGCGGCCCGGAGCATGGGTAAGCCCCGGTCTTCCAGTGCCAGCGGCCCGCTGGCGGCGCGGCGGGCGACGTGGCTGCCTAGCATCAGGCCGACGTGCTCGGCGGTGGTGGAGCCGACGAACCACCAGTGGGCGAAGTCGCCCGCGGCGACGTCGCGCCACCGGTTATCCCATGCATCCACGGTGCCCACGAGGTGGGCGTCTCGCATCCCGCGGTGCAGCCAGGCGAGCTGCGTTGTCTTTCCCACGTTGTCCACGCCGTTGAGCGACACCGACAGGTGCTGGTTCGTGCTCGCGGTCACGATGCGCTCCGGTAGGTCTTCAGCGGGTGCCACGCCGGAAGCCGGCGGTGGCCGGTGGCGACATCACGAATCAGATCGTCGTAGGCGTCGGCCAGTTCGGCGAGCTGCCGCAGTGCCAAGCGGGCTCGATCTCGGGCGTCGTTGGTGTTGATCAGACTGTTCGCGCGTACCCAAGCGATCGCCAGGCGGTCGATCACCGAGCCGAGGGTTTCGGTGTGCAGAGAGGCGTCCGCGCGGCTGTGGATCTGACTCGCCACCCACTCGTCGATCTGTTCAACCAGGGCGACACGCCGGGCGTTGAGTTCGTCGATGAGCCGCTTGCTGGCTGCGATATCCCCGGCGGACGCGCCGGGAGTACGGCTGGCATCCTCGGCGTCCCACTGCTGCTGATGGTGGTTCGCCAGCTCGTTCGCCGTGTCCAGGACGAGTTGGCCCGGATGATCTTTGCTGGTGGTGTCGCGGAACGCCTCGATGATCGAGGCGGACCGCGGCAGGATCTCGCGCACGTGCGTCACGTGCTGCGTGACGGGCTTATGGCCGTCAGCCATGATCGGCACCCCCTTTGGTCGATTTGGGCGTGGGTGCGCCTGCGCCGAGGGCGGTCGGGGCATCCTCGGCGCAGGCGCGGCTTACTCAGGTGAGGCTCGGTCGTGCGCCGCTGGCCGGACGGCTCAACGACGCGACCAGCACTGGCTGAACGGCGGCCGAGGCAGGAACCAACCAGTCGACGTCGGTTGGGCGTACCTGCCAGCGGTACGGCAGGCCGTCATGTGCGGTTGGAGGGAGGGGTAACCATGCCCCGACCGAGGGCAGCACCGGCCAGCCATGCCTCGCCAGGTCGACGGCGGCGGCGCGGAGCGCAGTCCACACCGGGCCCGGAATCTCCAGTACGAGGGCCGCGAGCGTCGAGCATTTGTCCGTCCGGCGTTGATCACCCATTGGCGCTATCCCCCGTCTGACCTGGCGTGACGACGCTACGAGTTCACCAGTCGGCAAGGGGGGAGAACGACCACCATCAGTGCCCAGTGTTGGGCCAGATCGGGGACATTGAGGGGACATTCCCGGTCCGCTGGGATGGCAGGGCCTACCGTGAACCTGTGCCAACCGTCGAGCCGCGCGTACCGAACACCGTGTTGATCGACCTTCGCGAGCGGGCCGGGCTGTCCCAGCAAGACCTGGCCGACGAGCTGACCAACCTCGCGGCCTCCCGCCACGACAAGTACCCGCAGATCACACCCAAAACGGTCGGACGGTGGGAACGCGGCGAAGTCCTGTGGCCGCAGCCCTTCTATCGTCGGCTGCTCGCCGAATTCTTCGGCTGCGCGGGTGACGAACTCGGGTTTCGCAGGCCGGGGCCTGTCCGATCGAAGCAGGACCAGCCCGAGGCCCTCCCGGTGCCGCTCACGTTCGCCACCTCGCCAGCGGCTGCCGAACCGCATGTCGAGCACGGCCAGGACGAGTGGCGCCAGATCCGTTCGGCCTTGGGTAGGCGCCGCCGCGACCTCGCGGTGCTCGCTGAATCCCTGTACCGGGACCACCGCATCCCAGGGCTGAAGAACACAGGTGCCATCAGCTTGCCCGCCTGGATACCCGCCGAGCCCGTACCCCTGGACAAGATCACGCTGACGTTGGACTCCGTGGTCGCCGAGCCCACGGTCACTGGTGAAGAGCCCGAAAGCGCCCCGGTTCGCCCCTTGGCCACCATCGACGCCCGCTACCGGCGCTACCACGACGCGATCCGCGACCTCGCCGCGCCACGCCTGTTCGAAAACCGGCTTTGCTTCCGCCTGCTCGGGCTCGACTGGACCCAGCCGCGGATGAGCTTCGGCCAGATGGGCTTCTTCGATGCTGTGGACACCAATGAGGCACTGGCTCACGAATTCGCCGCCCGCCACCTCGCCATCGACGGCGACAGCGAAGCTGTCATGCCACGCGCCTCCATGCGACGGCTGACGTTCCGCAAGTTGATCGCAGACCCGTTCGACCTGAGCCGTCGACCGCTCATGGGAGCGATCGGCACCCTGACCATCCGGGCTGGCGACAGTCCCAGCGTCGTCCTGCACCAACGCGACTCCGCCCGCGTTGCGGGCGGCGGTGGGATGGTGCATCTCCTGCCCGCAGGCATCTTTCAGCCCTCGTCCGTGATCCCGGCCGCCGTAGCGGCCGACTTCTCGCTCTGGCGCAACATCCAGCGCGAGTACGCCGAAGAGTTGCTGGGCCATGACGAATACGACGGCTCCGGTAGGCCGATCCAATACGACAAGCTGGAACCGTTCACCAGAATGGACGAGGCGCTGCACGATGGCCGCATCCGGGTGTTCTGTCTCGGCGTCACACTCGACGCGCTTACTCTCGCCGGAGACATTCTCACTGTCGCGATCATCGCACCAGACACCTACGACGAGCTGTTCGCCAACGCCGTCGAGACCAACCCGGAGGGCTCGATGCCCGCGCGAGCGTTCCCGTTCGAGGAGAACACGCTGACGTGGCTCGCCGAGTCCAGGCGCCTGTCTCCCGGCGCAGCGGCTGCCCTGCATCTCGCCTGGTCAAACCGCAAACTGCTGGGAGTGGTCCGCTAGCTGTTGTGGGTCATGACGTTGGTGACAGCTGGTAGGGCCTGAGACGGGGGACGGGTCTTTCGGCGGCAGGATGAGAAGTGCGACCAACACATCCGCCGAGCAGAAAGACCCGTCCGTGCTCCACCGTAACGCCCCGCTGTCCGCCGAAGGCCGTCACCGCTTGGTCCAACGCTGCCGCACCCGCCCGATCGCCCATGTCGCGGCCGAGATGGGCATCTCCCGGCAGTGCGCCTCGAAATGGGTCAACCGCTATCGCCGCTTCGGCGAGGCCGGTTCGGCCGACCGTCCCAGCGCTCCGCGCCGGCAGCCCACCGCCACCCCGGCCGAGGTGGTCGTCCGGATCGAACGGCTGCGGCGGGAGCGCAAGTGGTCGGCCCGCCGCATCGCTCTGGAACTCGCCACCGAGGGCACGTCCGTGTCGGTGCGCACGGTCGGCCGGCACCTGGCCCACCTCGGGCTCAACCGCCGCCGGTTCCTCGACCCCACCGGGGAGAACAACCGCGTGCCCCGCCGGATCGTCGCCCGATGGCCCGGTCACATGGTCCACCTGGACGTGAAGAAGGTCGGCGTGATCCCCGACGGCGGCGGGTGGCGGATCCACGGCCGGGGCAGCGAGCGAGCCAAACAGGTCGAACGCGCCAAGAACACCGGCCCCGGCAAGCAGCGGAGCTACACCTACCTGCACTCCGCGGTCGACGGGTTCCCCCGCCTGGCCTACACCGAAGCCCTGCCCGACGAGAAAGCCGTCACCGCGATCGGTTTCACCCACCGCGCACGGGCCTTCTTCGCCGCCCACGGCATCGACCACATCCACCGCGTCGTCACCGACAACGGCTCCTGCTACCGCGCCCACGACTTCGCCACCGTCCTGCGCGGCGCCCGCCACCAGCGCATCACGCCCTACACCCCACGGCACAACGGCAAGGTCGAGCGCTACCAGCGCATCCTGGGCGAGGAATTCCTCTACGCCCACGTCTGGACCAGCGAACAACAACGCACCGACGCCCTCGCGGTCTGGAACGTGCACTACAACTACCATCGCCCCCACACCGCCGCCGGAAACCGGCCACCAGCCACACGGCTCCACACCGGCGTCACCAACGTCCTGGCCTCATACAGCTAGCCCTCGGCGGTGATCACGGGTGAGATCAAGAGCAGGATCGATCGTGCCTGGGTGCCTTCTGATCGAGCAGGATCCTCGAACCGCTGGAGGCGATCGAGTAGATCGCATACATGTTGTTCATTAGCTTCCTGGACGATCTTCAGATGGCCGAGGAGAACAAGTCGAAACTGCGCTAGCGGGCGAGCCGATCGGTCCTTGCTAATCATGCCTTGATCGAGTCCGATACTATCGCCTGATAGGGATCTTGGAACGCACCCGCCACACCCAACGGTTGCGGCACGCGCTGCGGGACTACTTTCCCGCCGCGCTGGAGGCGTTCGAGGACCTGGACGCCGCCGACACGCTGAAGCTGTTGGCCAAGGCTCCCGATCCCGAGTCCGCGGCGAAGCTGACCGTCGTGCGAATCCGCGTGGCGCTCAAGCGTGCCCGTCGGCGTGACGTCGATGCCAAGGCCGCGGCGATCCGGGCCGCGCTGCGTGCCGGTCACCTGGGGAAGCTGCGGTGATCACCGCAGCCTACGCGGCCACCACACGTGCGGCCGTAGCGGTGTTGACCACCCTGAAGGAGCAGGTCAAGGCCCTGTAAGGGCAGGTCATGACCTATTTTGGCTGGCACCCGGACGCTGAGATCGTCCTGTCCCAATCCGGACTGGGACAGGTTCTCGGAGCCGGGTGCTCGCCGAGTTCGGAGACGACCCCGGCCGCTACGCCGACGCCACGTGCCGCAAGAACTACATCGGGATCAGCCCGATCACTGACCGGAGGGACGCGCCGCCCCCGATGCGGCGCGTTCCTCCGGTCGCATGACCACGTCCGCGAGCCGTGCCCGCACAGCGGAATCCACTGAAAAGGTAATCAGGTGAACACACTGCGAGACCACAACACCGGTCCGTCCGCCGACTCCGACCGGGCGGATGAGATCCGCAACGCCCTGACGGACAAGCTCCTCTCGGACGGCATGATTACCTCGCCGGTCGTGGAGCGGGCCTTCCGCACGGTGCCGCGGCACCTGTTCGTTGCCGAGGGCACGCCGCTGGAGGTCGCCTACAACGCCGCCGACTCGGTGGCTATCAAGACCGACCAGGACGGAGTGATCATCTCCTCGACCAGCGCGCCGTTCATCCAGGCACGGATGATCGAGCAGGCCGGACTCGGCCCCGACATGAGCGTGCTGGAGATCGGGTCCGGCGGCTACAACGCCGCGCTGCTGGCCGAGGTCGTCGGTTCGCAGGGGTGTGTCGTCAGTGTGGACATCGACCCGGAGGTGACCGACCGGGCCCGCGCTCTGCTGGACGCCACCGGGTACGGCAGCCGGGTCACGGTCGTGCAGGCCGACGCCGAGAATCCGTTGCCCGAGTTGCACGAGCCGGTCGACGCGATCCTCGTGACGGTCGGGGCGTGGGACCTCTCGCCGACCTGGCTTGAGCAGTTGTCCGAGGACGGCACGATCGTCGTCCCGCTGCGGATGAACGGCATCACCCGCTCGATCGCGTTCCGTCGTGAAGGCGACCACCTGATGAGCACCTCGGCCGAGGTGTGCGGATTCGTGGCGATGCAGGGATCGGGCGCGCACGACGAGCGGATCTTCCTGCTGCCTGACGTGCACGGCCACAACGTCAAGCTCCGCTTCGACGGCGACGTGCCGGAGGACATGAGCCTGCTCGACGGTGTCCTGGCCACCGAGCGCACCGAGGTCTGGTCCGGTGTCACGGTCAGGCACGGCGTGTCGTTCGCCGACCTGTGCCTGTGGTTCGCAGGCTTCCTGCCCGGTTTCTGCAAGCTGGACGTGGACGAGGGAACCGTCTTGGCCGCCGAACGCAAGAGCTGGTTCCCCTTCGGCGTCGTGCGCGGTGACTCCTTCGCCTACCTGGCGGTGCGCCGGGCGTTGGACGGTGCCGGAGTCGAGTTCGGGGCGCGGGCGTACGGAGCACACGGCGAGGCCGCCGCCACCGCGATGGTCGAACAGATCCAGGCGTGGGACCGCCAAGCCCGCGACGCGGCTCCCACATTCGTCTACTGGCCGTCCGGGAGTGACCGCACCCGGATCGGCGAGGGCGCGGCGGTGCTGGAGAAGACGCACGGCCTGGTCGCGATCTCCTGGCCGCAGGCGGCGAACACCGCAGCCGGCCCGGATGCCCTGCACAACCCCGAAAGTGAGGAGTGAAACCGATGTCGTCAACGCTGACCGTCGACAGCCGGAGCTTGAGGATTCCGCCGTCGACGACACGGAATTCGAGCTCGACATGCGTGTGGTGGAGTCCACCACCCAGCTCGTGATCATGATGTGTGACACGAGCGACGGCTGCGGCAACACCTGCGGCACCAGCGCGTGCAGCACCGGCTCCAACGACCCGTTCTGACCCAGCCCTCTGCTGTCGGCGCCCGGGCGGATTCGAGTGATCATCGCAACGTTCTTGGATCATGATGCCAGTACGTCCTGGAGGACATCCGAGGGTGTGCGCCAGCCGAGGCTCTTGCGCGGGCGGCTGTTGAGGCGGTCCTGGACGGTCCGGAGGTCGGCCGGTGTGTGGACCGAGAGGTCGGTGCGTTTCGGAAAGTACTGACGCAGCAACCCGTTCGTGTTCTCATTCGTGCCGCGCTGCCACGGGCTTCCCGGATGAGCGAAGAACACCCCTTCGCGCAGGAGCGGTGCGATCTGGTCGTGGCAGGCCATCTCCGAGCCCTGGTCCCAGGTCAGTGTGAGTCGCAACGGCTCGGGCAATCGGCCGAGCACCGCCATGAGGGCGTCGCGGACGGCCTCCGCGGTGCGGTCGGCGGGTAGGTGGACCAGCAGGAGGTAGTGGCTGGCGCGGTCGACCAGGGTGCCGATCGCCGAGCGGCCTGCGGCGCCCACGATGAGACATCCCGCCACGGCGCCTCCGACCACGCTGCGGTCTGGATCGATATCGACATCTAGTAGGACTTTGTTAGGTGCTGTTGAGCTGCGGTTTCTGTTGGCTGGTCGTGACCCGGACGGGTTGTCGGCAGGTGTGGCAGATCCCGGCCCAGGCCGCGAGTAATCGTTGGAGTCGGCGCAGGACGGCGTAGAGGGTCAGGCCTGCGCAGGGGCTTTTGGGGTGCGGCGCAGCTTCGTGCAGACGGCCTGGGCGACCGAGGCCAGCGTGACGTGGCGGTGCCAGCCGATCCAGGAACGGCCTTCGAAGTGGTCCAGCCCCAGGCCGTCCTTGAGTTCGCGGTAGTCGTGGTCGATCCGCCAGCGGATCTTGGCCAGTTTCACCAGGTCGCGCAGCCGGATGTCGATGGGCAGGGTGGACAACCAGTAGTCGGTGGGCTCGGGCGCGCCGGGCGGCCATTCGGCCAGCAGCCAGCATTCGGGGAGGCTGCCGTCCGCGGCTTTGGGGATGGTGCGGTTGGCCGGACGGACCCGCAACGCCAGGAACCGGGACCGCATCCGCCCGGTCGGGTTGCCGGCGGTCTTGTGGGATCCGTGGCGCCAGACCACGAATCGGCCAGCAGACCGGCCCGCGGTCATCACCAGGGTCTTCAGATCGGTCGGCGGATCCGGGTAGTGGGGCGTCGGCGGGCGGCCCACGCCGCCGTAGGCCGCGGTGACCGGTTCCGCGGCGGCGGGGTGGGCGCTGGCGGTCGGCCTGACCGCCAGCACGTAGGTCAGCCCGCGATCGGTGAGCCCCTGCCGGAACCGGGCGGCGTCGCCGTAGCCAGCGTCCGCGACGACCGGCCGCGCGGGCAGTCCCCAATCACCGGTGATCTCGTCGAGCATGTCCAGCGCCAGCCGCCACTGCTCCCGATGCCGCACCGCGTCCGGGATCGCGCACCGCTCGCGCCGACGCCGGACCCCGGCGGCCTCGGCGGGATCACCGACCAGTCGGTCGTCCCAGGACTCGGGCAGGAACAACCGCCAGTCCACCGCCGCCGACGCCCAGTCGGTCACTGCGTGCACGCTCACCCCGACCTGGCAGTTCGCCGTCTTGCCCAGCGCGCCGCAGTACATCCGCGCCACCGCCGGCGACGCGTTGCCGTCCTTGGGGAACGCGGTGTCGTCGACCACCCACGCGTCCGGGTCCACGAACCCGCCGGCCCACACCGCCAACCGGCGCCGCACCTCGACGTGATCCCAGGTCGAGGTCGTGACGAACTGCTGCAACTGCTGGTGATCGATCCCGAGGCGTTCGGCCATCGGCTGCATCGACTTGCGTTTGCCGTCCGACAACAGCCCACGCAGATACAGCCCGCCCTTCGCCTGCTGGTCACGACGGGCGAACCCGTCGAACATGTCGGCGGCGAACTCCTCGATCACCGGGCGAACCAGCGCCATCTCCTCCGGAGTCACCATCACAGAAGATCACACCGCCGACACGTCCCATCATTCGACCTAACAAAGTCCTACTAGTCATGTACCACGACGAGCACCTCGGTACTTCTGATGGCGCACCTCGCCGCTGGTGGCGGTGTATTCCGGCCGCACCTGCCCAGGGAACGACCCGACCCGCGGCCGCGTTCAGCGCAATCCCAGCCATCCCGGCGCCAGGCCGACTCCCGCCCTGCTGGCTCTGGCCGTGGGCACTGTGCTCGTGTTCGTCGCGCCGGACGCGCGGATCCGGGTGCGCCGCCGAACACCACGCCCTGCGGGGTAACGGACGATTGCGGACGCCGACCGCCACGACAACTCCGGCCCAGCTCGGCTGGACCGCACCGGTCACCGCGCCCAGGTCTTTGTGCTGGACACGGTGCGGGCATTGGGCGCCTTCCACTGACGTACCAGGCATTGATTCGGTGCATCGGCCAGCGTGCTGCGCTAGCGCCAGTCCCCAGCGGCCCGGGTTGCCACCGCGTGGTGGAGGTCGTCGGCGGCGTGGACGACGCCTCGCCGGCGCGACGAGTTCCAGAAACTCACCGATGGCTGGTCCGAGTGTCCGGGTGCCGGTCGTGCGCAGCCGCAGACTGGAACTATTGATGCGCCCCCGCTACGGCGAGGCGGGGCCGCCTCTGGAGTCATTGGGAGTGTGAGCGCGTGATGGCTCTTGACTGCACTTCTCGTCCTGACTACTCTGTCGAAACCCAATGGGCGCGTGAGCGCGTGATGGAGAGATGGTCTTGGACGCGAGAACCTACCTCAGCAGCCTCGGGGTCCAGGTAACCGACGCCGCGCAGCCGGTCATCGGGCGGCTGGCGCTCGCTGGGGAGTTCATGCTCGGCGGCGAGCGCGGTGTGCTCCTTCGCCCCAAGCGCGGTGATGTGTCCGACCGCTACCTCGAGCTCCTCGCGGGCGAGGGCTACGCACTCGTGATCGTCGACGGCGGCAGCTATCCGTCGTTCTACGCTCGCGAGCAGGAGGGGCTCGTCCCCGTGCGGGCACTGCCCGTCGCCGACCGCAGCCACTTCCCGTCGGCAGGTGTCCTCGGCGCCTGGGGGCAGTTGATTCGCGCGGCCGCCCGTCACGGTGATGCGGCGAAGCTGGGCGTCGCGCAGATAGTCGCACGCCTGGATGGCGATGAGGTGTTCGGGCCGGACCTCGTCCGCCCCACGGGCGGCGTGCCCGTCTCGCGTCTCGGTGGTGACGAGTCGGTCGCAGTAGAACCGCTCCGCATGGCGGCTGCGCTCCTGGCCGGCTTTCGACTCCGCCCGAACGCGCCCGATGAGTTGGTCCGTCTCGTCGTCGCGCTGTCCTCACTGCTTCCAGACAAGGGCCAGTTCTCCGGGCTGACTGAGAGCGTGGCGCCCTTGGTGCGCGCACATCAGCTCGGCGCTCGTCGTCTCCTGGTCTCGGGCGGAGCGGGGGCGGAGATCGCCGCGCTCCTCGGCGCGGAGGGCACGATCTTTCTTCCGGCCGAGCTTCGCCTACTCGAGCCGCTGCTGGAGCGCCTGCTTCCGAGCGTCGAGCGCGTGTTCGCTGACTTCCTGCAGTCGAACCTCGATGGGTCCTACGACGGCGTGATCGTCGTTCCGCCGTTCGGCCTCCAGCTGAGCGGAGCCCAGCTGGGCCGGTTCGAGCTGTCGAAGCGCGGAGGCAAGGCGCGCAGCCGCGTGCCTGCAGAGCTGCTGTTCATCGAGCACGCGCTTGCGGCGATGGCCCATGGCGCTCTCCTCGTCACCGTCTTGCCCGAAGGCCTGCTCTCGAGCGCCGGGCAGGCGGACTTCCGCGAGTGGCTGCTCGAACACGCACGTCTGCTGGCGGTCGTCAGCCTGCCTGCCGGAACCTGCTTCCGCGGCACGGGGGTGAAGTGCTCCGTCGTGATGCTCCGCAAGCCGGCGCCCGCCGACGACTACCCGATCCTCATGGTCGACGTGGAGGCGCACGACCTCCGCGGCGACATCGGCGCGGCGCGGTCGAAGCTCGACGACTTCCTCGAACGGGAGGTGTCCGCATGCGCGTAGCCACGCTCTCCCGCGCCGACCTCGGCAAGCGGCACGTTCGCCTCGACCCGGCCTTCTACCTCGGGCGCGAGTTGGTGCGGTCGACGATGAGCTCGGAGGGCAGTCGACACGTTAGCCTCGAGGATATCGTCGAGTCCATCCACGACGGGGCTCGACTGCCTTCGGCTGCATCGGGGATCCCGATGCTCCGCTTGAACAACGTGCGGCCCTGCGAGCTGGACTTGAGCGGCATGACCCACGTCGACGGCACCGCCGCCAAGTGGATCAATGTCCAGGAGAACGACGTCCTGTTCACGCGGGCAGCCCAGCCGTTTCGTGCGGCTGCGGTCCAGTCGGGGATGCCTGCAGAGCTCGCCGTGTCGTCGGAGCTAACCATCATCCGGCCCCGGCCGGCGGTCTTGCCCGAGTACCTGGCCGCCGTGTTCTGCACGCCGACGCTGAACCGGATCCTGCGTGACCTCGCGTACCGCGGTGGCTCGTCGGCGCTGCCGCGCCTTCGCCTCTCGGACATCGCGCGCCTCCCGGTCCCGCTGCCCCCGCTCAGCCTGCAGGAGTCGCTCGGGCTGCAGTACCAGCAGGCCGTCGACCTGACCGCGAGCGCCCGCACCGAGTTCAACGCGGTGGTGACGGCGATCCACACCGAGATAGACCACCGCGTCTCCGGGGTCAGGCCCCCAAGCAGCGCCATCAAGGTTCTCCGATCGCAGCTGGCAGACCGATGGGATGTCCCATTCAACCGCGGGCGCGTGTTCCGCCATTCTTCGGCAGCATCGTCGGCCATGCGGTCGTTGCTCCAGCTTGCGAAGCCCGCCGGCACGAGCCTTCGTGGCCTCGCCGATGACGAGGAGGTCTTCGCCGTTCAGGCCGACGACGTGAACGAGAGCACCTTCCTCGTCGAGGGCGGCGAGGTTCGGCCCCTGTCCGACCTGTCCTCTCGCATGCGGCAGCGGCTCGAGGTGGGCGATGTCCTGCTGTGCACGACGGGCTCGGGCGACCAGGTCGCTTACCTCGACGAGGAGCTCGGACCCGAGGAGCAGCCGCTCCTCGGGAGCGCCACCTTCACCGCCCTCCGCTTCCACGAGACGCCCCGCGTCTTCGCCGTCGCGCTCGCCCATCCCCTCGTTCGCACGCAGCTCCGGCTGCTCTCCTCCGGGTCCGTGCAGCGATTTGTCAACAAGCGCGACCTCGACGAGTTGCTCGTCCCGGTGCTGGGTCAAGTCTGGCGAGAGGACTTCGAGACCCGGCTCACCCGAGCGATGCAGCGTCGCCGCGAGGCGTTGCTGGCGCGGACCGCGCTCATCGAAGCTGCCGACGACTACCTCCGGAAGGCGACGCCGTGAACGCCGTGGCGACGAGCATGAGCTCTCCTGGGGGCTGGAGTCGCCTTGTGCGGCGTGATGTGCTCACGCGGGCACTCGGGTCGGCACCCCGCTTTGCCGTCGTGCCGGGGGGCAACCTGTCGTCACTCGATCGGGTCGTACGACAAGCCACGCAACTGGCCCCGCTGAACCGCATAGTCGAGATGGTCGTGTTCGGCGAGGACGACCCGACGTGGCTCCAGCACAAGATCGGATTCAAGAACCTCCGCAACGTCCACTACTACCTGGCGGCCGCGCGCTGGGCCCGGCTGATCGAGGAGGATGCGACCCGCCCGACCAGCCTGGGGCGCCGCTACGTCAGCTCTCGCTTCGAGCCTCGCGTGATCCTCGAAGGGGTTCGCGGCCGCGCGATCTTTGAGGAGGTCATGCGCGTGACTGGCGACGACGTGCCGACCCCGGACGTCGTCGCTAGCGTTCTGCGGCGTTGGAGCTTCCGTTACAGCAAGGGCACGGTCACGCGACGCGCCCGCGACTTCTACGCGATCTTCGGCCGCATCATCGACGAGGCCGCGAACCGGAAGGAGCGCAAGCTCGTTGGTCACTCGGCGTGGTTGGAGCCGCAGGACCCGCTGGCCATCGACGGCGTCGCCGCGATCTGGCCGGCCCTGCAGCTCACGCCGGTCAAGGGCATCCGGCGTTCGAAGAATACTTCGCGGGGCGAGGCGACCGACCCCCAGCTGCGCCTCCCGCTCAAGGAAGAAGTATGACCGGCCCAATCACCTCGAAGATCCGCGACTTCCTGATCGGCCGCGGTCCCGCGACGCCCGAGCGCGTTGCGGAGGCCGTCCCCGAGCTCACGGAGGTGGGAGGTGCCGAGCGGGCCCTCTTGTTGATGAGACTCGACCCGACGCTCGAGCGGACAGGCAACGAGATGTGGGCGGCGCGGGGAGCGGCGATCACCGACGACAGCCGCGTACGAAAGGCCGTCGAGAAGTTCTTCGACGGCCGCCCCGGTGCTCCGCTGGCAAGCGCGGTGCGGGCGGTAGCGAACGAAACCAGCTTGCCAGGGCACAAGGTGCGCGAACTCCTCACCGAGCAGTTCGTCGTGGCGGGCACCAACATTTTCAACCGGCGACGGTAGCGAGAGGACCATGGCCAAGAGGAAGAACACCACAGACGCGCTCCGCGATGGCGCGCGGGAGAAGCTCTCGCAGCTCGGCTACCAGCAGATCAAGGACGACTTCGCGCTCTTCGATCCGCTCGGCGACGGATCCATGTCGGCGACCGCCGACCTCGTCGCGCTCGACGAGGACGAGCCCGTCATCCTCTTCGCCAGCGGCGAGCCCGGCGATGCCTCGCGGCCTGCCGTGCAGGACGACGCGAAGTTCAAGGCCGGCCTCGGCGCCGCCGCGGGTAAGCCGTTTCGCTTCGTCTGGGTATGGGACGGCGAGAACGACTTCATCTTCGACGTCGAGAAGGACGCGCAGGTCTCGGCGCTGCCGGCCCGGGGCGATTGGAAGACCGTCGCCCGGCCGATCTCCGAGTCCCGCACCCGGCTCGTGCAGGAGGTCTCGGCCGAGTACCACCGTGGCGACTTCCGGGCGATTCAGCGCAAGTTCGATCAGCTGCACGAGGCCATCTACTCGCGCGGCGGCGTCAAGCCCACCAATGCCGCCATCGACGAGCTTGGCAAGCTGCTCTTCCTCAAGGTCCACCTCGAGAACGAGCCCGGCTACGTGCTCACGAGCGGCGCCGCAAAGGGCAAGCGATTCGCCGAAATCTACTCGGCCGACCACGTGCGGGAGCACAAGAAGGACGCGGTCATCCAGCTCAAGGACGCCTTCCGTGAGATCAACAACCTCTCGCAGTACAAGGCGACCGACATCACCGGCGAGGCGCACACGATCTTCTCGTACGACGAGCCGCTGCGTCTCGAGAACCCGGAGGTCCTCGCCCTCGCCATTGAGGCCCTCGAGCTCCGCGATCGTGAAGGCAAGCCCATCCGGCTCTCCGTGCCCGACCGCGAGCTCCTCGGCAACGGCGAGAAGGCCCGCGAGATGCGGGCGCATCTCATCCACGAGGACCTGCTCGGCTGGGCCTTCGACGTGTTCCTTCGCGGCAAGTACGCGAGCGACGAAGGGCTCGCGACCTACCTGACGCCTAGCCAGGTCGTGGAGTGCATGGCCCGCATGGTCTTCCACGACATCCCCGACGCGGACCTCTGGGCCCGACGGGGCGACGACGGGCAACGCGAGCGCTGGAACCCCCAAAACGCCGAGGAAGCCGCGCTCCCCGCCTTCCTCGTCGGCGACATCTGTTGCGGTACTGGGCGCTTCCCCATCGGCGCGCTGCGCGAGGTGAAGCGGCGCGTGCTCGACGACCGCCACGTCGGCCACTCCGACGACGACAAGCTGCAGTGGCTCGGCCACATGAAGCGTCACAGCTTCTTCGGCGCCGACCAGGCTGCGGGCTCGATCCAGAAGGCTCGCATTAACATGCTGTTGTACGGCGAGGACCACAGCCAGCTGCTGAAGGTCGACGACTCGCTCACGGACCCGCACCTCGACCGGCTCATCGGGAAGTTCGACGTCATCCTGACCAACCCGCCGTTCGGCTCCGGCAAGTACGACGATCCTCGCGGGCTGGCGCGCATGCGCGACGAGGCGCGCGGACTCGAGCTCGGCTGGTCGTGGGCGCCCGGAAACCGGGGGAAGCGGAAGGAGCTCGCCAAGGCGGACCCCGCCTCGCTGTTCATCGACCGGAACCTTCAGCTCCTGAAGCCGGGCGGGCGGCTCTTGATTGTCGTGCCAGACGGCATTCTCTGCAATTCGGGAGACGCCTACATCCGCGAGTACTTCATGGGGACGCAGGATGAGGAGACGGGTGAGTTCCTGGGCGGTAAGGCGATCGTGCGCGCCGTCGTGAGCTTGCCCACCGAGACGTTCTCCATCGCTGGCACCGGCGCCAAAACCAGTTTCCTTTACCTGCAGAAGAAGCGGCATCCGGCCGAGAAGCAGGGCCCGATCTTCATGGCCGTGGCGGAGCACGTTGGGTACCTGAAGAAGGGCAAGACCGAGGTTCCCGATCCTAGCGGGAACGACCTCGTCTCGATCTCGTCGACGTACGTGACGACCGCGGGAAGGGCGGGATGACAGCGAACCCCTCCGCTGTTTGGGTCGGATCCGCGCGGGTTCGTCCGTCTCGACTTGCCGCCGAGTTCTATCGTCAGGAGTACATCGACCTCGAAGACCAGCTCGATCGCTCCGGTCACAGGCTCGTCGTACTCGGAAAATTGGGGCGGCTCTTCACGGGCCCGTTTGGCTCAAAGCTACCCGCGTCCCTCTATGACACTCCCAACGGTGTGCCGCTCCTCCGAGTGCAGAACATCGGGAACATCTTTCTGAATGAGACGGATATCGCGCGGATCCCGCTCGAAGTTCACGAAGACATCCACCGCTCGAAACTCGAGCCGGGAGATCTGGCCCTCGCGAAAGCCGGCCGCCTGGGAGCGCTGTCCAAAATCCCCGCTCACATCCAGGAATGCAACATCACGCAGCACATCGTTGGCGTGAAGGTGCGGGCCGACAAGGTGCGGGGAAGCTACCTGGCGGCATTCTTCCTCTCTCGCTTCGGAAGCTTCCAGCTCAAGCGGCAGGGCATCGGAACTCTGATCAAGTACCTCGGGATCGAAGAGACACGAGCCGCAAAGGTGGCCGTTCCTGATCGTCGTATCCAGGACTACATCGGTGCGAAGGTCGAGTTGGCGGAGCTCTGTCGGGCGCGTTCCGGAAGCCTTCGTGCGGAGGCCATCGGCCACTTCGACGAGCTTCTCCGAACGTCCAAGTTCGGCCCGGGTGCGGATCTCACCAACGTCGTCGACGCCCGAGCCCTCACCGGTCGCCTGACAGGCCAGTTCTACCTCCCTCGCTACTTTGCACTCGAAGCGCATCTGGCGGGCCTTGGGGTTCCGGTCAAGCCGCTCCGCTCGCTGCTTCGCAGCGACATCACTCGATCCTCCACCCCCGAGCGAGATGAAGCCGCACCCATCCCATGCATTCTCACCTCGGACATCGACCCTCAGGAGATTCGCTGGCGCAACCCGAGCTTGCGCATCACACAGTCGGTGCATGACAGCCACGGCGGTCGGCTCGGTGCGCGAGACGTCGTCTACACCTCCGTCGGCCCGCCCGTAGGGGAAGCGGCTGTCGTGCTGCCGCAGTTCCTTCCGATGGCTGTCGGTGGCGATGTGTCCATCCTTCGCCACGGCGAGGATCTTCATCCCGGCTTCCTCGCTCTGTATCTCAACTCGGTGTTCGGGCAGATGCAGAACGATCGGTACTCACGCGGAATCCGACAGCGGCGCGTGTACCCCGAGGACATCGGCGCGTTTTTGATCCCGGTGTTCGGCGCCAAGGATCAGGCCTACGTCGGGGAGCGGATCGTTCGGCATCAAGTGCTCAACGAGCTAGCCGTCGACCTGGTCAACGAGGCCAAGGCCGACGTCGAAGCGCTGATCGAGGGCACCCTCGACGTGCAGGCGATTCTCTCGGGGACAGTCAAGGCGCCGGCCGCAGACGACATCCCGGAGCTGGCGGAGGACGGCGTATGAAGGTTCTCGGCATCGCTCCCAGCTCGACCGATTTCAAGTGGGCGCTCCTCGATGGCAGCCGGGCTCAACCCCGCGTTCTGCCGCTCCCGTCCACGTCGCAGAAGCTGCCCGCCGACGCGTGTGAGGGGCACGTGCTGATGAGCCTTCGAAGGCTGCTCTCAACCTTCCTGGCGGAGCAGGGAGTAGAGCGAATCTGCGTCCTGCAGGCCGGCTCCTCGCAGTTCCGGGGGCCGTCGGCCTCGCGCGTCAAGGCAGAGGGGATCGTCCAGCTGGTGGGCGCTGAGCTCGAGCTGACCGTCGACCTTGTCGCGCCGCAATCTCTCCGCGCACAGGAGAAGAGCTTCGCGTCCATCGCGTCTGCTTCTCCCGAGGACGTTTTGAACGGCGGCGCGGATTTCAAGCCGAAGGCCTGGCGAGACGCGGTCCTCGTCGCGTGGTGGGGGCTCGGCGAATGAGCACGACCCTTCAGGACATCCAGCAGCTCATCGCTGCGACCGGGAAGTACAGGCTCGAGGCGGAGAACACCGAGGGCGCGAATGCGTACGCCTTTCGTGCGCATCACGTACCCCTCGACCTGCCGGTGTTCCTGAAGGTCCTCTACCCCGATCCGAGCGGCGACCTCTTCGCGGAGCCGCGCCTGCTCGTGGAGGCGACCAGGACCGAGGGCAACGAGAGCAACCTCGTGCGGGTCTACGACGCGCAGCGCCTCGGCGACGACTTCGTCCTCGTCGCCATGGAGTATGTCAGCGGCGGCAGCATCCTCTCGCGCCTGAGCGGTGGCCCGCTCCCGATGATGGAGGCCGTTTGCGCGGCGATTGGACTCCTCCACGGGCTCGCGCAGCTTCACCGGGCGCTCCTCGTTCATCGGGACATCAAGCCGGCGAACGTGCTGATCTCGCAGCGTCACGGGCGCATCTGGCCGAAGATCACCGACTTCGGCTCGGTCGCACGACTCGCTCATGCGAGTGCGAGTGTGACCGCCTCGCGCCACAGCGCGCTCTACGCGCCGGCCGAGGGATGGGCGACGCCGAGCCGCTACGACGTGCGTTCGGACCTCTACCAGGTGGGTCTGATGCTCTTCGAGATGGTGCACGGCGCTCTGCCGTACAACGACGACGCCTACCTGGACCGCGAGGCGAGGAAGGAGCTTCGCGAGTTAGCAGAGGCGTCGGGCGGCGTCGTCGACGATTTCGACAGGCAGAAGGTGGTCGACCGTGCGCTGGTCCGGGCCGCGTCCGGCAAAGGCGTGATCTCCTTCGGGCGGATGCAGCCATACGTGCCCAAGAGCCTGGCGCGCATCATCAACAAGGCGGTCGCGCCCGACCCCGCCGCCCGATACCAGACGCCGTCCGAGATGATCGGCGATCTCGAGGCGCTCCGGCTGCCCGACTGGAGGCTGGCTCCCGGCGGTGAGCAGTACGCCGCCAACGGATGGTCGGGCTGGGACTGGAGCGTCGGGAAGGATCCGAAGAAGCCGGAGCAGTGGATCGTCCTGCGCTCCCGTAAGGCGGCGACGAACTTCCGCCGGTGGGCTGCGGCCGAGAGCGCGCGAGCGGCCTGTGGACTCGTCATGGAGGCTACGGCATGAGCCTCCCTGCCCACCCGAGCGACGCGGTCGCGCTCTTCGAGCATCTTGCCCAGTGGGGCGAGGTGTCGGCCTACGAGGCCGCGGACCTCGGCGCTGGGCCGTGGGTCTCGGTATTCGAGAACGCAGGCGCCCTCGATGCGGTCCACGACGAGCACGGTCGTCAGGTGGCCTGGCACCTGACGCCACCCTTCGTGCACCTCCTCGAGTGCGACGCGCAACAGGTCGGGCGTCGTCTGTGCTTCGCGGTGCCCGAGTACCGCGCCTACCTGCTCAGCATCCTCGTCCAGGGGCTGGTCGATGCTGGCCGCGCGGGCATGACCGTGGAGCTCGAGGAGTGGACGAAAGGCGACCTAGCGCCACTGCTGGCGGAGCTCAACGCCTTCCTTGAGCCCCTGGAGGGCGACAAGCGTCTGGTCGATTTCGCGCCGGCGGAGCTTGAGGCTCGCATGGCCGACCTTCCCGAGCGCTCGCGGCCGTTCGCCGAATGGGACAGCTACGCACTCGGACACTCCGCGCGTCCCAACGGGCTCTTCGAGTTCGTGCTGCGGCGCTTCGGCCCCGCCTGCGTGGCGTTGCCCGTCGCCGTCGAGACCGCTGCGGTGCTGCGCCCGCTGCCGTTCAATCGAGAGGACGGCTTCGGCCTTGGCAGCGCCTCTGTTCCCCAGCCGTGGAACATGCAGCGCTTCGGCGTGCTGAGTGGCGCCCCGATCGTCGATGCGCGTGGCCAGCGCATGTTCGACGAGGACACGCCGCTGAACGAAGTGCTCGTCGAACATCTCCGCGATGCCGTGGTAAAGCACCCGTTCTACGCCGCGGTGATCAACCTGGGGATCTGCGCCTGGCGTTCGCAGGCGTCGACGATGCCCACCGTGGAGCTCTACATGACCGCGTCTAGCGGCCTGCACGACGTCTCGGTGCTCGTGGGCTCCCGCGGGGTCGGCCGCGTGGCCGAGCTGCTCGGCGACCTCGTTCGCGCGCAGGGCTACGCACCCTTCGGCCTCGTCGACGGCCGAGTCTCCGACGAGCTCATGGGCAACCTGCTCCGGAACCTCCTCGAGCTTCGAATCCTGCGTCACCAGGACGAGCTCCTGGTGCTCGACGACGACTACCAGTCGTCACTGATGGCGGCGCGCCTGCGCACCGTGTTCCGCCCCGGCAAGGAGCTGCAGAAGCGAATGGTCGAGGAGCTCGCGCTGCGGGCGTCCGAGGGAGGTGCCGAATGAGGCCTCGCAAGGTTGACCTGGCATTCGACTGGATGCGCGGCCAACCGCGGCGGGCCTTCCACTACCGGGACGAGGTGTGGGTGGCGCTGGCGGAGCTCCATCCGGACGAGTTCGCGGTGAGCGACGACCGCAAGACGCCGTGGTTCTCGCTGCACCGAGACATGACGCAGGACGCCCGTTTCCTTCGAGGTGACAAGGGGATGTTCGAGCTCGTCGACGGCGCCCTCGATGATTCCCCCCCGGCCGAGGTCGTTGCCGTGCCCGACGTGAAGGAACCACGGGTCTGGATCTTCCAGGCCAATCCCAAGCTCTACCGGATCCTCGAGGCGCTCCAGCAACTCGACCGGATGCAGTTCCTGACCAACCGATACAAGGACCGCGTCCAGGTCGGCGACCTCGTCCTGCTCTGGATGTCCGGCAACCACGCGGGCATCTACGCCCAGGCTCGTGTCGTGGAGGGCGTCGCGGACCGGAAGCCCGATGGCGACGATGTGGCGTTCTGGGCGGACCCGAGCAGTGCAGCCACGACCAAGCCTCGCGTTGTGCTCGCGATCGAGAAGCGGTTCCTCGGCAACCCGCTCCTCAAGACCACCATCGCGGCCACGGAGGGGCTGGGCAACCTGATGATCCTCCGGCAGCCGAACGGCACCAACTTCCCCGTCTACGCTGACGCGTGGGAGCTGTTGCGACCGCTCCTGCCTACCGAGGAGACCCACGAGCCGGCGCGTGAGGTCCTCACGTGGGCGATGAAGCGGGCCAGGGCCGGCAAGATATACGACGAGAGCTGCAACGAGCTGCTCGAGCGCTTCGTCGCCGAGACGTTCGCCGATGGAGAGGAGCACTCCCGGGACGAGATTACAAGCTGGTTCGCAGCGAACTACCCGCTCTTCAAACCGATCACCGTTCAGTGCCACATCGAGAAGTACACGACTAACTTCCGCAGTCGCGTCCACTACAACGCGACGCCAGAGCACGACCTCCTCTTCCGCGTCGACGACGACTGGGCGCGCCTCCGCCTCTACCGACCGGGCGACGATCCCCCGCCGATCCACGACAAGCCTGACGCGCCGAAGGGCTCGAAGGCCAAGACGTCGAAGCATGTCTCACCCCTCGACCGCAATCGCTGGCTGCTCGCGCATCTCGCCACCCTCGGCGAGCTCACGCCGGGTGATCTGGAAGACCTCGGGCTGCATGAGGCGCACCTGAGCGACTGGCTCGACTCGCTGCTGGCGCGTCGTCCCGAGGCACACGTGGTCACCCCGCTCTTCCTTCACCTCATCGACGGAGACGCGGGCCCGTCCGCATTCACCACCCGGCTCGCGGTGCGCTTCATGGGCGAGCACCTCCGGCGACACGCCCCGGAGCCGATTCCGGAGCTCGAGGGGCACGTCTGGGCGCGGTTCGGACGTTGGCACCTGACGCAGCCTCACGGCGGCGATCAGAAGACGCACGCCTACCTGAGCGTACCCATTCGCGAGCCGCGCGACGTGGCGGCCTCGGAGCGACTCGACCTGTTCGCTCAGCTTCCGCCGAAGGTGATCGGGGACCTGATTCGAGAGCCCGAGTTCCTCTCGGAGCAGCAGTCCTGGAGCGCCGACGCGGCGTCGAAGTCGTCGGAGGGGCCGCTCAGCACGCAGCTCCGTCGAAGCTGGAAGCGCCCGTTGCTCCTCAGCACCGTGGAGCTGCTCGTGGCCGACGACGGCCAGGTGCTGATCGGCGAGATGGAGCGCACCGACGTGATGGCCCGGAGCTACGTCGTCGCTGGCCTACCGCTCTGTCGCCACGGCGAGTGGGAGCCTGCCGCCACGCTCGGTCGTGAGGCCGCCGCAGAGCGACTCTTCCAACACCCCGTCGCGGCGGCGCTCCTTCAGTTCGAGGTTCACCGCCTGTTTGCCGGCCTGGCGGGCGATGTGGCGGCGCTGATCCACGTCGGTGGGGGTGTGGCGCATCTCGAGCTCGCCGGCGCCGGGCGGGGCCCTCTGTGGCGCCACGTCCGCTCGATGCTCGAGCAGGTCGGCTACTGGCCGGTGGGGGCCAGCACCCAGGATTCGCTCTGGGCGAGCGCCGTCCACGTGATGCTGAAGAACCTCGAGCTGCTCGATGTGTTCGAGCGCGACGGCGACGTGCTGCGTCTGACCGACGACTACCAATCCAAGATCAAGGCTCATCCGGGACACCTGCAGAACCGGGGCGAAAAGCCCTACCGCGTTCGCCTGTCGCAGTTCCTGGCGGCTCTCCACGGAGGACAGGCATGAACACGCCGTTGGTGCGCATCGCGCTCCCCAAGCTGTTTCTATGGAGCGAGGCGGCTCGCATCCAGGAGTACCCGGAGGCGGCGGCCCGTGCCGAGCCAGGCCGCGTCTATTCACGAGTCGATCTCGAGCGCGTGGTCTTCGACATCGCTCCCACAATGGAGTTCCAGGGCGGGGCGCCGCGCGGCAAGGGCACCGACGGCGTCATCAACACGTACGGGATGGAGCGCAGCGGCGCCCGCTACCGCATCAACGGGATCAGCCTCTTCGAGCGGGTCGACAAGGGCCTCCGAGTCACTGCGGAAGGCGTCGCGTTGGGGAGGGCGTTTCGCGAGGCGGACGCTGACGTCGACTGGGCTCGCGCCCTCGCGAAGCAGCTGCTTCGACGTGACCCTCGCACGCGCTTGGTGATCGGGCTTTGCCTTGCGGGCTGGCGGCTGGGAGTCGAGGCGCCGGGCGGTATCCCCACGGGCGCGTTGTCGCTCACGTCGCCCAAGGGCGATGTCCTCGAGATCGCACAGCGCAACTGCGACGGCTTCAACACGCTGCTGCGCGACAACGCCGAGCTCGCCCTCGGGCCATGTTGGCGCGCTGACCTTTCGGCTCTGGGCGAAACCGCGGCGGTCGTGTGGGAGGGCGTCCAGGGTGGAACACCTTCGACGAACGATCTCCCGACCGCGCTCAAGAAGGCCCTGGCTGTGGTCTTCCACATTCGAGCCTTCGATGGTGGTCCCTCGACCTGGGGCCTGGACGCCGGTGGACTCGCTGGTGCGCTGGCGGTGGAGAACCTCGTCGAGCTGGGATTCGAGGGAGCAGCGCCTGTGCGGCTGACCGACGACGAGGCGTTCGCGCGGGCGCTTCGCGATTGCGCGGACGCCGAGGGCTTTCTCATCGTGAGTCAGCTCGGCGAGCGCTTCGGCGAGCTTCTTCAGGTGCCGGACGAGGATCGAGCCGTCGTCCTCGACAGTTACATCCGGACGGTGATGTACCACGAGCAGCTGCGATTGCTCGACCGCCACCCAGGACAGCCCCGCATGGGACGAGGGCTGTTCGGCGAGCCCGGCGCACGTCGCGTCCGCATCGAGTTCACGCCCGTCCACAAGACCATGAACGTCGAGACTGCGGAGCAGACCCCCGCGGGTTCCTCCAAGGAGATGCAGGGAGAAGACCGATGACCATCACCAAGCCGTGGGCCGCCAAGGGAGTCGCGCTCTATCCGCCTTCCTTCTCCATGGTGGGTCAGAACCAGGTGTTCAACGCACTCCACCAGTTCCGCCGGTCCTTCTGGGACGGTGCCGCGAACGACATCGCCGGCTTCTTCATCGCGTTCGGCGACTGGGGTCTGGGCAAGACGCGGCTTGGCTACGAGCTCATTGCGGAAGCGACGGGTCGCGCTGACCGGTGGCTACTCAACAAGAACGAGTACGTCATCCCGCCCTTCCATCAGGCCGACAAGAAGCCGCGTGTGCTCGAGCCGGCGCTGCAGGATGGGGTCCTGCCGCTCTACATCCGCTACAGCACCGTGTGCGACGACGAGCTCGACGCTGCGACGTGGGTTGCTCGCCTGGCGGTCGAAGCCCTGCGGCACACGTTGCACGCCGACCCTGCCGCTGGCGGGCCGCGGGACCTCTACGAGGACCTCAAGGCTGCGATGCAGGCCAAGGGCGTGAACCTTAAGGCGCTCTCGCTCGTCGACGACGACACGCGATCGGTCGAGGACCGGCTTCGCGATGCGAAGAAGGTCTTGCATGATGCTGGTCTGAAGCACCTCTGGATCATCGTCGACGAGGTCGAGACGCCCGGTGACCTGAAGCGGGGACTTCGCGAGGACACACAGACCAAGGTCGACGACGAGTATCTCTTGATGGTCTCAGAGGTCATCAAGCACGAGAACTGGCGGAACCAGCATCCGGACGTGAACTTTCTGCTGCTGTGCAGCGCGGGCATGCGCGACCAGATCCATATCGGTCCGAACCTGCGCCGAGCGAGCTCGGTCACGATCGAGCCGAACCAACTGACCGACGTGCAGAGCTACGTTGACCATATCAAGGACAGCCTGGTCGACCCGCACGCCGTCGACTACCCGGTGGGGACGCTCGAGGGCGCATTCCTTTCGGCCAACCGGAACTTCGGCTGGCTGAACGTGATCATGGCGTCCATCCACGAGACGTACGCCCGGCACATGGAGCGCGGCGACGACTCGAGCGCGTGGGAGCTCCTGAAGGACTTCGCCAAAACGGATGCCCGTGCCAAGCATATCTTCAACGACGACGCCGTCCTGCCCCTGCTCGGCAAGGTGATCGGGGTTCCCAAGCAGGAGCTGGAGCGGCTCGTGTACGGCCAGCTGCCGGCTCCGGTCGGCGGGGCGGCGAAGGCGGCGTTGACCGAGGAGATGGCCGATGCGCTGCTCGCCCACGAGGTCGCGGGCCGCGGACACGCCTTCGCGGAGCTCTTTCAGGTTCACATCGACGAGCGCGCGCTCGCGAACGAGCTGACCCGTCCCGAGTTCGGCTTCAAGGCGAAGGAAGGGAAGACGGACACGTACTTCACCCCGAACTGCGAGGTGTCCGTCGTCGGACTGCTCGAGGCCTTGCGCGCGTTCTCCGTTGCGGTCGGGGGAGCCCCGGGCGCCGCTGGTGACTTCGTCGTCTACGCCGACCTCGAGCAATGGGGCGAGCAGCTGGCGGCGCTCTACCCGCGAGAGGGCATCGAGTTCGCGGCCGAGTCGCTCCACCGCATCTTCTCGAAGCCGGAGTACCGGGTCGACGGGACCCGCTTCATCGGGATGTCGTTCCGGCTCTGGCGCGAGTTCAACAAGCTCCTGATCTCGGCGGCTGAGAGCGTTCGCTTCTTCAGGGACGGCAAGTACGAGGCTTCGCTCGACGAGTACGTCAGCGGCGTCAGCCAGACGAAGGCGAAGCGCGGGACGGCGATCTGCCTCGGCCTCGCGAAGCTCCTCGACGACCACCTCAAGGATGAGGATACCAAGCAGATCTCGGGGCTCAAGGACGTTCCGCACAAGGCGCTCACCTCCGCGTTCGGTTCGCCGTCGCTCGACGGGCTTCGGGTCACGCCGGATGGTCGGTGCACGGTCGTGTACTGCCTGGACGCGCAGGAGACCCTCGACAAGCTACGCGCCTACATCGGCCTCGAGCGGGTCCACCCGATCCTCGTCCTGTTCCCGGCAGGCGCGGACGTGGCCTCGTTCGAGCAGCAGCTCGATGCGTCGCCGGCCCTTCGCCGCTGCGTACTGACGCGGCGCCTCGTGTCGCAGGAGGAGGAGTTCCTTCTCAAGTACTCGGGCCGGGGCTCCGCCTACAACGCCCACGAGGCACGCCTGAGCAAAGTCGCGAAGGGGCTCGAGGGTTCCTACCGCGACGAGTGGCAAGCGAAGAGCCGGGAGTGGGCGAACAACCTCCGCAGGACCGGCTACCTCCTCGCTCCCATCTGGAGCCGCAAGACCGGCAACAACACGGCCGATTTCGCGAAGGGCTACCGCTACATGTTGGCGAACGACTGCTCGCTCGATGCAGCCGTCGACACGGCCGGCGGACCCCTGAACAACGTGGAGTTCGAAAACTGCCGGCAGGTGGCGAAGAGAAACATCGATGCACCCGCCGCGTGGAAGTACGGCGACCTCCTCGGCGTGCTGACGACCGACGGCAGCCTGCTTCCGAAGGTACCCCGGTGCTTCTTCGCGCTCCTCCAAGAGCTCAAGACGCAGTCGGCGGTGAGCAAGCTCGCCAACAGCTTCTTTTTCGCGGTGCCCGACAGCGAGATGAAGGCACCGCAGCAGCTCGAGCAGATCCTCGAGGTGCTCATCGGCATCGGGCTCGTCCGCAAGAAGAACGACCTCTACAAGGCCGTCGACCGGACGATGCTCGAGAGCCGCCGCCAGTCGGCGTCGACCTGGCTCGAGGGGGAGTGCAAGGACTCGGTCAAGACGCTCACCGACCTGTTCCCCACGCAAGCCAACATTCTGCTGAGCAACAACTACCCCACGGCCAAGCAGCGGCTGGTGACGGCGGAAGAGCAGATCCAGCAGGTGAGCTCGGACCACCTGACCGCCGACATCGACAGCCTGACCGAGGGATCGCTCAAGACGGTCGTCGCTCAGGTCCTCGACATCGAGGAGCACATCCTCGGTGTGTGCCCGCTTGAGATAGGCGAGACGACGCTCCACTTCGACTGCTCGCCGGCGCGAATCCTGTCCTACGAGACCCGGTATTCGACGCTCTCGCTGTGGGAGCGCGTCGCCTTCCTGGCGTGGCTGAAGAAGACATTCCTGGAGACTCGGGACGAGATGATCGAGGAGATCAACCATCTGCTAAACGAGGCGACGACGCTCGATGAGGCCGAGGGCCACCCGTTCCCCATCGCCCCGGTCACGTTGCCGCTCAAGGCCATCAAGTCCGAGCTCGAGAACGCGGTGAAAAGGCCCGCCGCGGCAGGCACGCAGACGCGGATGGCGACGATCCCGGTCGCGTCGTACACGCTGATGATCGACCAGTACCTGGTCAACTCGCAGTACGAACACGCGTGGAAGCGCATGGACGCGCTGAAGGACCTGATCAGCAAGGATCGGCTCGGTAGCTTCTTCGCGCGGTTCAAGAAGCTCCATGAGCAGTGGGCGAAGGCGGTCAAGGACTATAAGGCCGCCGCCTCCGCGTGGCAGTCGCTGGGCGACTTCACGGCCGACGCTCCGCAACCGGTGCAGGACTCGCTCAACCCGCTCAAGCTCGAGGTCCAGAAGTTCCGCGGCCTCGTGGAGGGAGGCCTGAAGCAGCAGGTGCAATCGCTGATCGATCAAGTGGCGGAGGCCGAGCTCTTGAGGAGCCTGGAGACCGAGGTCGTCGCGACCGCGCAAGCGGTCCAGGGGCTGCCGCAGCAGGTCACAGAGAAGCTCGACGAGCTCAAGACGGGACTCCGGCCGGTGATCCGGCAGAAGGACCTGCGCGCGCTCAACCGGGTCCTGAAGTCGAACGGGAAGCCGGCCAAGGCGGAGCCGACGCCGGCTGCGACCTTCGGGACCACGAAGGCGAGCTACGAGGCGTTCAACAGCCAGGTCTCCCATGAGGGCGCAGGCTTCTTTGAGGGCGCTGGCAAGGACGTCCACTTCGGTCTATGGGTCGACATCTCCGGCGACCTGGAGGCCGGCTCCTACGACGAAGACCAGCATCCGGACCACGCCGACGCGATTCGCGAGCTCAAGGAGATGAAGCTCATCCGCTCGAAGCTGGAGCTCCGATGAAAGCGCGCATCGTCGAAGCACAGGCTGACCTGTTCGAGGTCGGCGTCCTCTCGCAGACGGCAGAGGTCGAGAGCGTTCCCATGGATCGGCTCCTGGCTGATCCGTCGGGGCCTCCGCTCGTCGTCGTCGGTGGGCTGCTGGGTGCCGAGCGCCTCGTGGACATGCGCAAGCTGTCGTCCGCGCTCGCGCGGACGCGGGTTGCCGTCATCGTCGTGCCGCCGTTCACGGATCTGGACCTCGGCCGCTACTTCGAGGCGCCGGTCCAGCTGGGGGTCCGACGCCGCGCCGCGGATTCGGCTGCTCGCATCACGGACGGTGCGCTCGAGGAGGTCCTCGGCGGAGGGGTGAAGGTCCGGTCGGACCACTTCTTCGACACGGCGCTCGGCGCAGGCGTGCTCGCTGTGGATGCCCAGAACAAGCCCGTGCTCCTCCGGTACCAGGCGACCAACACCGCGGGTCCGGTGTTCTTCTCCGCGCTCCAGCTGCTTACCTACACGGCGCTGACCAACGAGGCGCATCGCCAGAGCCTGCTTGGGCACCTCTTGTCGTGGACTCCGTCGGTCACGGCGGAGGCTAGGGAGATCGCGCGGCAGCCGTCGAGCCCGCCGAAGGCCGAGGCAGTCGGCGAAGGGGTGCTCGTCCCCGTTGCGCTGCTCCTTGCGGCCAGCGGCCCACAGACAGCGGAGCTCCTGCGATCTCGAGCCGGGGCGCTCCTTGGCGTGGACCTGAGCGCCAACGACGTCGGTCGAGCTCTCGAGGAGCTCACGCGTCAGGGGCTCGCGGCCTTTGACGCGTCGGCACCGAGCGATCGCGGGGCTCTCGTCCGGTTCCTCGAGCAGCGCGGGATGCACCCGTACCTGCGTGAACTTGGGGCCCTGCTCGCCTCAGAGGAGACGACGACATGAAGAGCATCGAGCTGGCTCGCGCACTCGCCGCAGCAATGAGCCTGCGGCTTCCCGGCACCGTCGGGAAGATTGCCAACAAGATGCGGTACATCGACTCGAAGGCCCCGCTCTTCGTGCGTGGCGGCATCATCCGCAGCGTCGAGTCGCGCCGGTTCGATCGCATCTACGCCGTCGGAGTTTCCTCCAAGAGCCGGAGCATGCCCGCCCTGGGCGGCATTCTCTATGGAGCCGCTGCGCTCCGCCACGACATCGTCGTGGCTGACAACCAGGTGACGGAGGGCTTCCAGGACAGCCGCGTCGACATCAACGACATGAACTTCCTGGACGCGTCCGAGCGACTTGTATGGAAGGAGTACATCCTCGTCTACCAGCTCCTGACGGACCTGCTGGATTCGGATACGAAACCGGATGTCATCTTCGTTGACATCCCGCTCCTTGTCCCGCGTGCCGAGCAGAGTCTCAGCCTTGCCGAGCCCGACGTCGAGGAGGAGTGGCGCGAGCTGATCGAGGTGATGGAGGCGTTCTGGCAGCGGTTCCTGCCATCCATCTACCCGAACGACCCGAAGGGTCCGTTCCTCGTCTCGCTTCAGTCGCGCCGCGACCTCAACGCCGCCGTCTTGAACGCGCTCCGTGAGAAGGGACTGGCGGGTTCCCCCGAGGCGATCGGCAGCGAAGCGCTGGACCTCGTGCAAAGCGAGTGGGTGCAGCTGCGGCGAGTCGGTGTTCTCCGCTTCCTCCGTGGTGCCCTGCGCGCAGGGCATCGGACGGCCGCCTACTACTACGAAGCGCTGGGGCGCCAGATGAAGCGCTTCGAGCCTCGGACGGTCGCGAACCACGGGCTCATCGGCTTCCACATCCAGGTCGGCCTCCGAACGTCGATCTGGAAGATCGAGACCGTCGGTGCTCCGGGGCAGTGGGACTCCGAGGCCCTCGACAGGCTGGCCAGCATCACCGCCTTCCTGACGCTGAACGACAACCTTCGGATGAAGCCGCTGCCGCTCTGGTACGCCGAACAGCTCGTGATGATGCCGCGCGAAGTCCTGTCCAACTACCTTCGTTCGACCCTGGGCATGCTCAAGGACCGTGCCGTTGATCGAGCCTGGCTCGAGGGCGTCGACACCATGGATGAGGAGTGAGCATGTTCCGAGACGACGACAACTACATTGGCAAGCTGGTCGGCAACACCGGGGAGCCCAACAAGCTGACGATCGCGCTGCGTACGAGCTTCTCGGCGCGGCGTGGGGAGTTCGTGCGGGTCGCGCACCAGGAGCGCGAGTCGGAATCGCAGCTCGACGTGCTGGGCCGCATCGTGGGGCTCTCGCGGTCGAACATTCTGTTCAGCCCAGCGCTCGGCGAAGGGATCAGTGAAGTCGAGCTGCTGCCGCAGTCGCGGCTCTCGGGCGAGACCGTGTACGCGACGCTCGAGCTGGTCGGCTACAAGGATCCGTTCACCGGCGAGATCCGGATACCCCGACGTCCCCTGACGCCGGGGGCGAAGGTCTACGGAGTGGACTACGCGTTCCTCACGAGCTTCTACGAGTTTTCCGAGGACACCAGCATCCATCTCGGCAACCTCGTCGGCTACGAGAAGGGCGAGAACATCGTCCCGGTCTTCCTCGACGCGAACACCTTGGTGACCGAGCACCTCGCCGTGCTTGCGATGACCGGCTCGGGGAAGAGCTACACCGTCGGGCGCGTCGTCGAGCGGCTGGTCTCGCAGCTCAACGCGTCGGTCGTGGTCTTCGACCCGCACGGCGAGTACGGCAAGGCCTTCCGAGCCGGCAAGCTCAACTTCAACGACCGGCTCGACAAGGTCGAGGATCCTCGGGACCGGCAGAAGCTCGCGGAGATCCAAGATGCCCTCCAGCAGCTGCAGGACCGCGGGGGTGGCATCAAGGTCTACACGCCGCAGCTGCGGAGCTTCGACGAGAAGTACGCGGGGAAGAACATGCGCCTCGCTCTTCAGCTCGACCACTTCGACGTGGACGAGTTCTCCGGTGTGCTCCCTGGACTGACGGAGCCGCAGCAGCGCGTGCTCGACGTCGCGCTCCGCTACTGGAAGGAGAACATCGACGAACCTCGCGACATCCAGGAGCTCTTCGCGGTCCTCGATGATCTCGACCGCTTGAAGGAGTGGGTGACGGAGTCCGGCAGCCAGGGCGAGGCCAACGCGCTCCGCGGAGGAAGCGCCAACATCGCCGCCATCCGCCTTCGGCGCATGATCAACGAGGCCCAGAGCTTCTACTCGCGCGCGGCCGGTGAGCCGTTCGACGTCTACGAGATGGTCGGCGACGACAATGCCGAGGCAGGACGGCTCTGCATCATCGACCTCCAAGGGCTTTCGAACACGGCGCGGCAGGCCATCGTCGCGCTCATCTCGAGCGAGCTGATGAAGGCAGCGGCCGACAAGCAGCGCCCGACCCGACCGGTGTTCATTGTCTACGAGGAGGGGCACAACTTCGCGCCCGCCGGCGAGGCTGCGATCTCGAAGAACATCATCAAGCGCATCGCGGCCGAGGGCCGGAAGTTCGGCGTGGGCTTCGCCATCGTCAGCCAGCGCCCGAGCAAGCTCGACTCCGACGTGACGAGTCAGTGCAACACCATCGTCGCGATGCGCATCAAGAACCCGGACGACCAGCGGTTCATCCAGAAGACCTCCGACTACTTCTCTGCAGCGGACCTGGCGGAGCTCCCGACGCTGTCGACCGGTGAGGCGCTGATCTGCGGACGGGCGATCATCGCGCCGCTCGTCGTGAAGGTCGGCACCAAGGCGCTCGTCCACGGCGGTGAGTCACCGCGCGTGTGCGAGCGCTGGGGGAGGTCGGGAGGATGATGGGTGACCGCTCGACATCACCGGCGGACCTGGTGTTCGACGGGCTCACCAACCGCGAACTAATGGTCGAGCACTTCCCGATGCTGCTGTCGGGGATCCCGGACATCGGGCTCACGGTGCACTCGCACTTCCTCACGGTCCTGGCCACCGCGGGGCAGTCGCAGGGCTACTCCGCGGTGGCGGAGTGCCCGATCTGGTGGGCCCGCGACAACGGCCTCGGGGACGTGCGCGCGGACTCCGTGTGGTTCGAGAAGCACTCGGGCGAAGCCTCGCTCGCGTTCGAATTCGAGAGGTTCGAGCGCGGTGACGAGGGGAAGCTGCGGGGCAAGGTCGAGAACCTCGCGATCGCGTCGACCGCGTCCCCGAGCTTGAAGCTGTGTGTCCTGATCTACTGGGTGCGCAGCGGCTCGGCTCCACGCAGCATGGACGCCATCATCGCAACTTACCGCGAAGGGTTCAGGCGCCGTGGCAGTGACGTGGGTCCGGCACGGACACCGTTGATGATCATCAAGTGCGTGATGCGCCCCGCTCCCGATTCCGAACGTCTCGTGTTCGGCGAGTTCCTGCGCGACGAGCGCAATGAGCGGCTCGCCTTGGGGAGGGCGTAGTCATGGCGCTGATCGTGTTCCGCGGCAAACCCGGCGAGGAGCTGGGCGATCGGTTTCGCTTGCTAGCCGAGCTCGGCAAAGGGAGCTTCGGCGAGGTGTGGCAGGCGCGGAGACTAAAGGATGGTGCCACGGTCGCGATCAAGATTCCGAAAGACCAGGAGAAGGGCGAGGAGGTGCTTCGCAAGGAGTCAGACATCATCAGGGACATCCATCACCCGAACATCGTTCGCGTCCACGGCTTCCACAACATCAGCGAGCTCTTCGTGATCGAGATGGAGTTCGTCGATGGCTACGACCTGGCGAAGGTCCTCGACAGCGTCAGTACGCGGGCGCCGTTCACCTTCGAACAGATGCTGGAGTGGACGATACAGATCCTCGACGGTCTTGCTGCCGTCCACGCCGCGAACATCTCGCACAACGACCTGAAGCCGCAGAACATCCTCGTCGACAAGGCGTCCGGGGCAGCGAAGATCACCGACTTCGGGTCGAGCCGCCGGCTCGAGGATGTGTGGGTCTGGACCAAGCGCCACGGCACGGAGGCGTACATGGCCCCGGAGGTGGCGCTCGAGGGGAAGCGCGCCCGGGACGTCAGCGACATCTACTCGATCGGCGTTCTCCTCTACGAGATGGCTACGGGACGGTTGCCCTACTCAAGCCCGCATCAGCTGCTGACCGGCGTGCAGATCGCCAAGCCTCGTGAGGTCAACCGCGATGTGCCCGCCGATCTCGAGGACGTGATCCTTCGCGCGATGGCGTGGCGGCCCGAGAACCGTTTTCAGAACTGCGGGTCGGTGCGCGCCGCCGTGCAGGCATGCCTTGACCGGTTGCGCGCTGAGACGGCGACGGCAGCCATGCCGGCTCGCTCGGAGCCCAGCCAGCTCGGCTTCCGGCCGCCCTCGTCGAGTCCGCTCTACTACCTCGAACTGGCCAAGCAGCGGCTCGCCGAGGGCGACGCTCAAGGTGCCCTGGAGGCGGCGGAGGCCGCTGTCGATCGGAGCGACGGCCATCCTCAGTACCTGCGGATGCTCGGCGGCATCTGTACGCGACTGGGGTACGACCGCAAAGCGGCCGAAGCGTACGAGCAGCTGCTCGCTGCCTTCGATCGTGGCTACCCGGTCGAGGGTCATCAGCGACGCGACGTGCTCGAGCGACTCGGTCAGCTGTACACCAGCCTCCAGCGGTACGGCGACGCGGTGGCGATCTACGAGCGCCTTGTGGACGCCGTCGACCGGCCGTACTCGCGGTTCCGGCTCGCCGTCGCGGCGGGACTTGATGGCGATTACGGGCGCGCGATCCAGTTGCTCGAGACCGTTCGAGCGGAGCGGCCGGATGCCGTCGTCGTCTACTCCAAGCTGGGGTGGGCGCACGCCCTCAACGGGAACGATCGCCTTGCTCTCAGCTTCTACAACCAGGCCCTGGCGCTCGACGCCTTCGACCTGTTTAGCCTCTTCGAGCTCGGGAAGTACTACTTCATGGTCGGTGATCGGCGACGCGCCCGGGAGTACTTTGAGCGAGTCATAGACGCGGACAAGCAGGGCTTCTACGGCGACCGCGTCCGCGAGCTCACGAGCCCGACAGCCTGAGCTCCGCCCACAGCGCATGTCTCCCTCTTCCGTTCTTCGCTGTGCTGAGATCGGGGTGCTGAACGGAAGAGGGAGGGACTGCTCTGGTTCTTTATATGACCGGACGGTCAGGGCGTCTCTTCGCTGTTATCGTCTTCCGGTGTCTCCTCTTCGCCTGCGGAAGTCGCTGTTTCTTCGCCGTGTGGCAGCGCGTACTGTGTGGTCAATTCAGCAAGATGCAAGATGAGGGGGAGTGCCAGTCCGTCTCGGTAGTCTTCGGAGAACCGCTGCTGATGGAGGAACATTGCCCAAGCCTCGGCTTGATCACCTTCTTGCAGGCCTGCGACTGAGAATTCCAAGAGGTCTGGATTCCATGCGTTCTTGCCAGGTTTGATGTCGGGCTTAGTGTTGTCCTTAACAGGAACGCGAGGGGTGAGTTTGGTGATCTCTACGCTGACGGTGTGAGTGCTGGCCTTGTCGGTGGTGCTGTAGAAGATGCGGTTGTCCTCAACTGCTGGTTGAGGTCGCCAGAGTCCTTTCGCGATACCGGCACCGTTGGACTTGGGAGCCCACCACTCCGGTGTCTCGTCCCGCTCACCGGTTGCCACACGCACGATGCGCAACTGCTTGCCGTAACTGGCGATGCGTTGAGGAGACACAGCCCCGACCTGGACGCGGTCGGCGATCAGGTTGCCGTTCTTCAGCCACGGCCAGCGGCCACGGGTGTTCTGCGCGTGGATGACGACCAGGGTCGGTGTGCTCCGCATCTGGTACAGGGTGTTCTTGACGAACGCGGCGGTGGCCGAAGTTTGCTCCGCCTCCGTGGCCAGCGCATCGGGGCGGACTAGGGCGTGTCTCCAAATCTTCGGCCTGGTAGTAGGTCATGATTGG
>NZ_LWLC01000035.1:30242-86702 GCF_001905065.1 Saccharothrix sp. CB00851 | reverse complement strand
CACCACAAGAAGGGCACCAAACCCCGCCGAACAGCTTAAACGGCAAGCTCAGGGCGAGATGACGGGGAAGTACGTGAGCGCTTCGCCGGTTTCCGGGTCGTAATAGCCGGCCAGTTCGAGGTTCCGCCACATACCGGACCAGGTCCCGGTGTGCGGATCGCGGATCAGTTCCCGGGACTGCCAGGCGCCCTCGCCCGCTTCCATCACCTCTTCGACGGTCCAGTTCAGGGGGAAGTAGGTGTGGTCGACGACGGCGGGTCGGGCCGCGCCCGAGTCCTGGTGCTCGGTGGTGGCCCGGAAGGCTTCCGGGTAGTCGGCGGGGCGGGCGAGGGTGGGTTCCCGGGCGGCGCCGGCCATGAACCCGTGCAGTCCTTCGAGGACAGCCCAGAACAAGGAGTCCGGGATGACCGCCCGCGGCCATCGCGCGTAGCTGCTCTCCAGCAGCACGACGTCGTTGACCAGGTCGACCGAGCAGCCGTTGCCCACCAGCGTGCGGCCTTCGCGTTGGCAGTGCCGGAGCAGGCCGACGAGGTGGTCCAGTCCGGAGAGGTGGGGTTGGGCGTCGGTGGTGAGCCAAGCCGCCAGGGACAGGTAGTCGGCGGGCACCGACACCCGGAGCCTGCGGTGCTCGTCGAAGGTGAACTCGATCGAGTCGCCGATGCCGAACATGTCCACTCCGGAACTCCTCTGTGAAAGCACTGCCACGGACACCGGCGTCCCGTCGCGCCGAACCCACGACCGGACCGCGCCGGATCACTGGTACTCGGACGGGTAGTAATGAATCACACTTCCGCCGCGCCCGTTGGTGCCGCCGGTGACGTGACCGGAGATGCGTATCGGACTGTCATCCGGCAAGCTTGCGATCCCCTCCCACAAAACCCGGCCGTCGCGTTGCCGCTGGTATCCGAAGAACGGATTGCCGCCGTTCCACGCTTCGTTGGCGAGGCCCCTCACCTGGTCAGGCGTGAGGCCGCGCGGGAACATCATGTGGGGCACCGCCTTCTCCCTCAACTCGGTCGAGTTGCCGCGCCGTACCTCGATCCGCGGAGTGGGGTGCTCGTAAACGCCATTCTGATAATAGTGGCGACCTTGAGGCGGCGGATTCTCGTGCTGACCGCCCCGGAACCGCGGCGGCAGGCCATAGGGTCGTCGGCCCAGGTCTCCTCGCCACACGTGCCCGCCCTGCACCCGGGGATACCTACCACCAGGGTCTTGGCCGTAGATGGCTCTGTTGTGCACGTCCCTGTCGATCGGGGGGTTCGTGCCATGTTCCCGCTGTACCCACGGCTTGTTGCCGGGGCCGGTGACCTCCCAGGTTGAGTTCCGTTCAACGCCCGGCGGGAATTGTGGCTGCCATGTCCGGGCGCCGCCCTGATGTCCGCCTTGGACGCCGCCGCCACGCGGAGCACCTTGAACGCCACCGCCTCGCGGAGGGCCTTGCAACCCACCGGCACGTGGAGCATTTTGAAAGCGGCCACCACGTGGAGGGCCTTGAAAGCCGCCCGCACGCGCACCACCTCGCGGCTGGTTCCACCCCGACGGACGGCTTGCCGGCGCGGGCCCGCCTTCGCCGGTCCCGCCCGTGCCGCCCCCCTGCCCCCGCATGGGCTGTTGCATGTTCTCAGCCGCGCCGCCCAACCTGGCCATGTCGGTCGAGGTCCGTTGCGCGGTCGAAGTGATCGTCCTGGGTGGAGTGCCACCCCGGGGCTCAGCGCGCCTGGTCGGAGACGGGGCACGGGAATTCGTGGAGGGGGACGAGCGCGGAGGCGGGGTCGGCCTCCGCGCTCCGGGAATGTTGGGGACGCCGGGCACTGGTGGTTTCCTTCCGGAATCAGCCGCGGTCGTGGTTGTGGACCGGTCTCGATGAGGACTGCGCGGTCACCACAGTGGCGCCTCCCAGTCCTCCTCTTCGTCGTTGTCGCCCGGTGCGCGGCGCGTCGTCCTGGCCGGGGTGACGGTGGCGGCCGTTGCCGGAGGTCCCGGTCGCGCGTGCCGGTCCTGGACCGCCGCCGCGGTGGGCGGCGCCGGCTCGGTGTCCATATCGGACAGTCCGAAACCGAGGTTCTCCGCCAACGGCGACGGCGGCTCGGCGGCCACGTCGGACAGGGACGGAAAGCGGTGCTGGTACTCCTGGGCGATGGCTTGGCCGCCGGCGGTGTCACCGATCGTGTCGGTGACGACCGCACCCACCCGGTCCGCCAAGCGCGCTTGGGCGCGCCGCAGGCAGGCCATGATCTGGGCGGCGATCTGGTCCGGCTTCATCCGGTCGACGTCGCCACCGAGCCGCAGGTCGGTGGGAATGCCGGAGGACGCCACGGTGAGCACGATGGCTCCGCCGGCGGCGGTCTCCGTCACCGACACCTCGTCGATCGCGCGGCGGGCCGCGTCGAACCGCTGGGCCTGCTCGGTGACCCCGGCCCGCCATTCGGTGATCAGCCGTTCGACATCATCCGCGGTTTCCACGGTGGTTTCCTCCTCGGAAGTCGTTCGGGTGCCAGGACGTTCGGACCGACCCGTCCGGATTGAGGGCTACCCTCACGCCGTTGTACCCGACGTACAGGAACGATCGGTGATCTTCCTGCCAGATGACCCTGCGCGGGTTGGTGAACGCCTCGTGACGCTCGGCGTGCCTGGAGCTGCGTTCTCCGAGCCGGTCACTGGCGTGCTGGGTGTCGCCGAGCGTGTGTGTAGGTCGTGGCGGCACTCGCGGTGGGGCGGGTGTGGGCTGATACCTGGGCTGTTGGGGAGGGGCCGACGTGAGCTCGCCGGGGCGAGCGCCGATGGCTGACCACCCACCCAGGGCGGCACCACGGGTCGGGCCCACGATCGGGATCGCGGTCGGGGTCGGCGATCCGCCCGCCGACGAGCCCCGGCCCGTGCCCGCGGCCGTACCCGACCCGTGATTCCCACGGCCTGCCCTCGCAGTAGATCCCCGCATGGGCGGCTGCAACGCTCGAGCGGATTCGGCCAGGTTCGCGGAACTGCCCATCGAGCCGGTCATGATGCGAGTGATCCCGGAGTTGTTCCCGCCCTGCCCTCGCGCTATGGGGATGCCGCGCCCTCGTGTGGTGTTCGGCGTGTTGTGGTTTCCGCGATTTCCCCGGTTCGTGGTGGGCGGCGGCGTGCGGCGGCCTCCTGTGGGCACTGGACGTCTCCTTCGCCGTGGTGGGGTCGGCTTCGTGGGATCAGGACCAGGCGTCGACGATGGCGGCGACGTCGGCGAGCACGTGGTTCAGCGCGGCGGGGTGGCCGGAGTTGAGGACGTTGTAGTAGTCGGGCAGCCGGGTGATGATGTCGTTGACGCAGTTGGTCACCGACTCCTGGATCTGTGCGCGGGCGCTGCCCGCCAGGTCACCGGCGGCGGTCACCAGGGCGACGATCGACTCCGCCGCCTCGACCACCATGTCCAGGTCGTCCTGTTGGGTGGTGGCGTTCTCTCGGTACCGGACTCCCGCCTCGCCGCCCCAATCGGCGGTGTGCCGGCGAACGCTGGTGTCGAAGAGCGTGCCGGCGTCCCGTGCCAGGTCGGCCACGCGCTGCCACCTCTCCGCGTACTCGGTGACCGCGGCCGGATCACCGGCGAACCACTGCTGGGCCTCGCGCAACGGCCGCAACTGGTCGAGCAGGCCGGGGATGTTGGTGTTCGACAACGCGTCCACCGGGTCCGGGGCCGGGCCGAGCGCGGACGTGCCGCCGGGTACCACGACGCTGTCCGGGTGCACCCAGTCGTTCCGCCGCACCGACTCCTTGATCACGCGGAGCTCGTCGGCGCGGCGCAGTCCCTTGAGTGATGGGGTAGTGGTGGTCGTCGGCTCCGTCATCACGACTCCACTTCACGGATGTGCAGCAGGTCCGCGTTCGCGCGCTCGACCTCGTCGTAGTCGCGCACGGTGCGGAGCATGGCGTCCTGATGGGCGCCCACCGACTCGACGGCCCGCTCGAACGCGCTGCGCGCCTCCTCGGCCGTCGGCAGGATCGCCAAGGCGAGCGGAGCGCCGAACGGACCGAACGACTCCTGGGGCAGGTGCGCCTCGGACGCGGCCTGCAACGCGTCTGCCAGCTGCTCCAGGACCGCGCCGAGGTGTTGCTGGTGCGTGACCAACGCGGTGAGGTCGACGTCGAACCCGGACGTGACGCCCAGGGCCGACCCCGGTTCGAAAGTGGTCATGGTGAGGTCGTCCTCGCGGTAGGGCTAGTTGGCGGGCGGGGGAGTGGGCGTGGGCGGCGGCGTGTCGCCGATCACCGGGGGCGGCGGGTTCACCTCGGTCATGGTGAACAGGTCCTCGCCCTTGATGTACGAGGCCGTCATGCGCTCCTGGTCGCCGCCTTGGCCGCCACCGGGGCCCATGCCACCCATGGGCGCGGCACCACCCAGGGGCGGTGCGCCGGAACCACCGTGCACGCCCAGCTGCGATCCACCTCCGGCGGGAATGGAGACAGCTCCGGGCGGCGTCGGGCTCAGGCTGCTGACGGTGGCAGGCGGACCGGGCGGCGGTGGACCGCCGAGACCACCGGCCGACAGGCCGCCGGGGCTCGGGACCGGTGGGGCACCGCCGCCGAAACCACCGCCACCGCCACTACGGGTGAACAGGTCGGGCGGGTTGACCGGTAGCAGTTTGTGCAGGGCGCGGTCGGTCGTCGGGCGCGTGGTGTTCAGGTCGGTGTCGAGCTGATTGCGGAAGTTCGCGATCTTGGCGTCGCCGGGAAGGGCGGCACCCGGGATCTGACCGACGGGCACCTGCGGTCGTGGTGGCGTGAACGGCGGCGGCGTGAACGACTGCGGCGATGCGGAAGCGAGCACCGTACGGCCGGACGTGGACGGCGGCGTGAACGGTGGCGGTGTGAACGTCGGCGGCGGTGCGGAAGCCGGCCTCGTGCTGTCGGGAATCGACGGGAGCGGCGGGATCGGTGGCGGTACGAACGTCGGCGGTGGCGCGGAGGCCGGTGACGTGCCGCCGGGCATCGGTGGCATCGGCGGCACCGGTGGTGGTACGAACGTCGGCGGTGGCGCGGAGGACAGCCCCAGGTCACCGGACGTCGGCGGCGGCATCATCGACGACGGGTCGGTCAGCTCCGGCGGCACGAAGCTGCCCGCGGGCGGAGCGCCGAAACCCCCGGTCGGGTCCTCGACCGGCATCGGGTACCCGGTGCCGTCACCGGCCATCATGGGGTCCGCCGGGTAACCGCCGCCGGCCATCGCGGGGTTTACGGGGTACATGCCCCCGTCGCCCGGCAGCGGGTAGCCCGTGCCGCCGCCGGCCATCGTCGGATCGACCGGGTACCCGCCGTCACCACCGGGCAGCGGGGGCGGCAGGTCGCCGCCTTCGATGCTGCCGAAGCCCATGGCGTTCTGCTCCTCCACCGCCGCGTAGTCCGCCGCGGTGTCCTTGGCGCCCACGGCGGCGTTCTCCACGGCTTCGGCGGCACGCTCCAACAGCTCGGTGATCCGCTGCGTGGTCTGCGCCATCGCCTCCGTGAAGCCCTGCTTGCGGGCGGTCGGACCGAACATGTCCGGCGGGACGTCGATCACGCCCAACGTGGCCGCCGCCGTGCTCACCACCTCGGCCGACCCGGAAAGCCGATTGCCGAAGTCGTTGATCTCTTCGCCCGTTACGCTGAAGCCGGCGCCCATGCCTTGCCCTCCAAGCCGTTGGTGTTCTCCGGGGTCACGGCGCCGAGCGGGGCCGAGGTCTTCCGCCCGAGCCCGGCGGCCTTCTCGTACCGCTTGAGCGCGTCGGCGATCTCCTCGGCGATGGTCTCCAGGGTGCCCATCCGCTCGGTCTGCCGACCGAGCGCCTCCGTCAGCAAGTTGATGCGGCGGGCGGATTCGACCGCGGTGACCGCGGCGGCGGTGAGCGACGCGGCGATACCGATCGCGATCGACGCACCGAGCGTCCAGACTGATGCCGCGAGCGCGGCACCCATGATGATGACGATGGTGCCCAGCGCGGTGGCGACCAGCTCACGGACGATCTTCCGCAGGGTGATCACCATGGAACTCGTCACGGCGGTCAACGTGCCCAACCCGTGCACGACGTGCATGAGGCCGAGGATCTCCTCGTGGAGCTGCTTCATGCTGGCGCGGAACGCCTCTCCGGCATCACCCTGCCAGTCCTGGAGGGAGGCGATGTCGGCCTGGTGCCCTCGCGCCAGGAAGGACAGGTTCTCGGAAACCTGCTTCATCGAGTCCACCGCGGTCTGCGTGGCGGCCGCGTCACCGTCCAACTCGTCGATGGCGTCGCGGAGGAAAGCCACCTTGTCGATCATCCAGCCGAACCCGGACGAGAACAGCTGGGCGAACGGATCAGCGGGCGGGCCGCCGCCGTCGCCGACGTTGTCCATGCCCTCCAGGACGTGGCCGACGATCGGCACGCCTTCCTGCTTGGCCTCGTTCACCAGCAGGGTGACCTGGTGCTCGATCTCGATGGCGAACTGGCCCTCCGGCCCACCGGTGCCGCCGGAGCCACCCGAGCCGCCGGACGTTTCCGGTCCGCTCGCGGACGGTTTCGTGTCGAACGTCGTCACCATGGCTCCATCTCGTCAACGGTGTCGTCCTCGGCCGGGCGGCGTCGGGGTGCCCTGGCCGGGGGCGTCGGGGAGTGCGGCGCGGGCGCGGGTTGGCGAGGCCCCGGCTCGACCAGTTCCTCCGGGACGAACCTGTCCTGCGGTCCGTCGCCGGTCGCGGTGGCGTCCGGGGTGTCCTCCGGCGGCAGGTAGGTGATCAGGTTCCTGGTCTGCTCGGTCAGCGCCGGGTCGCCGAACGGGATGAACGCCTCCGACACCCGGGCCGCCACCTGGCGCTGCGCGTCGCGGACGGTGCTCATGATCAGCGTGGTGAGCTGGGTGTGGCTGATGGCGGCGGCGCGGTGGCCGAGGCTGAGGTTCTGCAGGGCGCCGTTCGGGCCGACCGTGACGGTGACCGCCTCGTCCCGCGAGCTGAGCGTGACCACCGAGTTGTCGATGTCTTCCTTGAGCTGTGCGCTCCGCTGCTGCAGGTCCTCCAGCCACGCCGTCGAACCGATCGGCGGGCTGCTGTTGGCTGTCGTCATGGCGTCACCTCGTTGAGAGTTCGGTCGATACGTGCCGTGAGGCGGTCGTTGTCGGCGGGCGTGAAGCTCACCCAGTCCCCGTCGCGCACCCCGAGGTAGCGGCCTCTCGGGGTGTCGAACCAGGTGACCACGACCGGGGATCGCCGCTGACGGCGGGAAATCCCGAACTGGCCGCCGGCACGACGGTGGTCCGCCAGCTCGGCCAGCTCCGCGGCGTCCCGGGCGGACAGTCCGGCCCTGACCATCGTGATCCGCTCGTGGTCGTCGTCGGCGGACGCGAAGGTGTACGGATCGTCGTCCGTCGTCGGTTTCACCGCGGCGGCCATCGCCCGGTACGGCACCGACATCGCGCGGCCGGGACCGGCCTGGTTGGTCGGCAGCACGGCGACGATCGAGGCGGCGAGCGCGGTCGGGCGGATCCCGACCAGCCACAGCTGGTCCTCGCCGAACGCCGCCAGCACGCCGTGCTGCCCGCCTCCGACCGCGACCGCCCGCAGCGGGCCGTCGAGGTGGCCCACCGCGTCGACGGACAGGTCGTGCCGGGCCAGCAGCCGCAACTGCCCGACCAACCGCTCGTCCAGGTCGCGACCGGTCGCGAGACCGCGTTCGGCGAGGTCCCGGTGCACCTGCTCGGCCGCCTCGGCGCGTTCGGTGACGGTCCGGCCGACGCTGGGCACGTCCAGCGGGTAGGGCTTGGGCCCGAGGCCGAGGCCATCCCAGACGATGTCGAACTCGCGGGCCGACAGCACGAAATCGGGTGCGATCACGACCGGCCCCCGTGTTCCCCGGGCGCCTTGCCGCCGATCACCGACGGCGCCAGGTGGGCGTCGGACACCTCGAAGAACCGCTCGCCACCGACGTACTTGGCCTTGCGCTCCTCGTCCTCGGCGCCCTGGCCGCGAGCGGGACTGCCCACACCACCCACGCCCGCTCCCGCCATCGCGGCCGGGCTGGGCACACCGGGCAGACCGGGACCACCGGGCCTGGGAAGCGCCGGCCCCATGCCGCTCTGGCCGTTGGTGGGTGGGGCGTAGGGCATCCGGTTGCGCGGGTCGCCGTCCACGGGCACGGAGATCGAACCCCGCGGTCCCGCCCCGCCCCGGCCGCCTTCGCCACCGTTCGGTGGCATCGCGGTAGTGGGCGGCGGGACATTCGACGTACCCCTCGAATTCCACGACGACGTCCCGCCCGGCCGGTACCCGTCCCGGTTCGGCGCCGAGCCCATCGGACCACCGGGTTCCCCCGCGCCGAAGACCGGTCCTCCCGCCGAGTTCTGCGGCGCCGTCCAACCCTGCCGGTGCTGGTCCACAGTGGACATACCACCGGGGATTCCGGGATTGGGAGGCGTGAACGCGGACGGGGTGAGCACACCTTGCGGCGACGTGCCGCCGGGCTGGTGGACGTCCAGGTGCCTCGTCAGCACGCGATTCGGCACGGAGTTCGGCGGTACCAGGACCTGCCCCGGCGACGCGAGCTGTGCCGTGGTGGTCGCCGGTAGTCCGACGTGTGCCCCGGGTGCGCCCAGTCCTCCCTGCGCTGCCGGTACCCCTTGCGCCACCAGTGACGTCGGTGCGGTCGTCCCCGCCGATCGAAGCTCGTCCGGGTTGGACAACCCTCCGCCCGCCCAGCTCCCGCCCGCGTTCGGCACACCGGCCGTGGCCTCCCCGGCGGGCGTTCCCGCCCTGGCGAGGAAGAGAGGCTCCGACGTGGTCGACAACTCGACGTCCTCCGCCCTGCGGTACTGCCGCAGCGTGGGGGTGCTGCCGTTGACCGGGTCCGGCGGCGGGGTGAACCACGGCGAGGCGGTGTCCACCGCACGGGACTGCTCCTCCATGCGGGCCATCACGAGGACCGCCTGCTGGTGCGCCGAGCCCGCCTGGTCGCTCTTGACCTTCACGTCCACGAGCGCCGCCGCGAAACCGGCCATGCCACCGCTCGCGAAGCCCTCGCTGAGCATGGCGTACCAGTCGAAGTCGACCGGTTCCGGCATCGCGGCCCTGGCCTCGGCCATGATCTGGGCCTGCTCGCCCACCCGCTGACCGAGGTCGGCGGCGGTCAGCGCGGCGACCTCGCTCCAGTCGGCGAGCTCGCGGATCGCACCGCGGGCCGACTCGGCCGACTCGCCCTGCCAGCCCTCCTCACCGGCGAGGAGGCATTCCCTCATCAACTGGGCGGAATCGGCCATCTCCACGCCGAACTCCACCCACTCCTGCGCGAGCGCACCGGCCTGCCCGGGGTCGTTGTCGACGTGCACCGACTCGTACAGCGTGCGGTGGTCGTACGCGGCCCAGTTCCAGGTCTCCGACAGCACCACGTCGAGGCTGGGGCTGACCGCGGCGATCGGGTCCTCGGCGGGCACGTTCTGCTGTGCCATTCGCTTGTCCGTCCTCACTGGTCGGGGCTGACGGGCCGCGACGCGACCCCGGGGGTGTTGTCGAGGCGATCGACGCGGCCTGCCAACCGGAGGTACCGGCCGCTCCCGTCCGCCAGCTGCTGGAAGCTGTCGACCTGGTCTTCCTCGGTCCGCCGGTACAGCTTCATGGCCTGGTCGACCGCGGCGTGCGCTTCCTCCAGCACCAGGCGGTACGGCGTCAGCACGCCCGCCAACGACGAACTGCCGTCGGCGGCGCCCGCCCGGTGCTCGAACTTGAAGGCCATCGCCTGCCCGACCGGGTTGCTGCCCAGCGGCGCGCGACGAGCGAGCTGCCGCGTCCCCCGCAACCAGGCGTCCACCCGATCCACCTGGTCGCGCAACATCGACAGGATCTTGTCGCCCGCCTCGGGGTCGAGGGACAACCTGCCCGCCACCACGTTGTCGCGAATCGCGGCAACCGCGGCGATCCTCCGCTCGAGGGTTGCCGCCTCGCCGATGCTGACCATCACCTGGACTCCCCGTTTCACCTTGCCTTGATAGGCAAAGCGTGCCGTTCCCGGCTGGGGAAGTCGCTGGGGTCATCCCTCGATGTCGGGGTGCTGTCCCGCGTTCGTGGGTAGGGATATCCCTACGGCGCGGTGGAGCGGGGGTGACGCGCGGGCGGTCAGGGGCCCGAGGTCTCCACCATGAACCAGCGGGAGGTGTTGTCGGTGCACTCCTCGATCGTCACGGGCGCACCTTCCGGCCACGCCTCGTCGCGCTCCAGCGCGAGGCAACGTCCGCCGCTGGCGTGGTTGCGGATGCGGACGGTCCCGCTGGCGGCGTCACGATCCAGCCACCACTGCTGGTTGTCGTCCAGATTGGCGTTGCAGGGAGAGACCACGACCTTGGTCCCGGCGCGTTGAGCGCCGAAAGCGGGCAGGTCGAAGCAGTACCAGTCGTCGTCGTCCGCGTCTTCGATGTGGGAGAACATCAGCAGCTCGCGGCCGTCCGGTCCCGCCTCGGGGTGGGGGACGGTGTAGAACCACTTCTGGTTGGCGGCCGGGTGCTCGTCGCACCGGGACTGCCTGAGGACGTTGTTCGTCGGTGTGCCCGCGTCCGCGCCGCGGATTCCCACGCACATGTTGGTCACCTCGCTGCGGAGCTTGATCTCCCGGGGAGGCGGCTCGACGTAGGCCTTCTTCTCGGTCGGCGGACGTGGTTGCGTCGACCGCGGGGACGATGGCGCCGACGCGGGTGGGGTGTTCTTCGTGGACACCGGGGAGGGCGTGGTGGACCGGGACCCGGGCGGTGCTTGCGTGGTCGTGGTGACCGCGGTGCTCGTCGTGGACGTCGTGGTGGTGGCGGTCGTCGTGGTTCTCGTGGTCGTGACCAGGACGACGACCAGGGTGGCAACCACAGCCGGCGCCGCGAGGGCCATCAGCGCCAGCCGCTTCGGCCGGCGAGGTGGTGGCTCGCTGAACGGTGGGGCGTCCGCGCCGTCGGGGGAGTGGACCGGCCGCGGGTCGGCCAGGGCACGTGCCGCGATCGCGGCCGCGCCGAGCGCCACGGTGAACTTCGGGTGGTGAGCCGTCCGCACCGGCTTGTCGAACGCCTCGGACAGCAGCAGCCGCACCAGCGGAACCTGGGACGAGCCGCCCGCGAGCAGCACCGCGGACAGCTCGTCGTCGCGCAACCCCGCCGACGCGACCGTGCGCCTCAGCGCGCCGACGGTCAGCTCCAGCGACGGCCGGATCACCGCGTCGAACTCCGGTCGGGTGATCGTCACCTCGCGCGGCCCGGACGGCAGCGGCACGGTCAGCGCGACGTCCGGCTCGGTCGACAACTCGACCTTGGTCCGAACGCACAGCGCGCGGATCCCGGCCAGCGCCGAGGCTTGAGCCGGGTCGGTCGGGTCGAGCCGGCCGATCGCGCCGTCCAGCCGCTCGTCGAGGTGGGCGAACAGCGCGTCGTCGAGGTCCATGCCGCCGAGGTGTTCCAAGCCCTCCGGCGTGCCCAGGATGTCCATGCCGCCCGAGCGCATCCGCAGCACGGTGGTGTCGAGCGTGCCGCCGCCGAGGTCGTACACCGCGACGACCTCGCCGTCGCCGAGCGCCCGCTCGCGGCTGTAGTGCGTCGCCGCCGCTTCCGGTTCGGTGATCAACTGGAAGTCGGTGACGTCCGCCAGCCGGGGCACCTCGGCGAACTGCTCCCGCCGGTAGGGCCCCCAGATCGCCGGGCAGGTCAGCACGATCGACGCCGGTGGACCGCCCATCGCCTCGGTGACCTGGTCGAGCACGGCCCGCAGTTGCGCGGCCATCAGCGCGGTCGGGGTGTAGGCGCGGCCACCGAGCAACAGCGGTGTCGGGTCGCCGAGCCTGCGCTTGAACCCGCGACCCAGCCGGTGGGGGTCGGCGGGCGCGTCCCCGGCGGCCGTGCCGGTCAGCAGCGTGCCGTCCGGTGTGCAGTAGGCCAGCGACGGAACGACCATTTCGGGTGACAGCGGCACCATCCGCGTCCCCGCCGCGTCAGAGACCGCAGCGGAAGCGAAGGTGGTGCCGAGATCGATCCCCACCGCGTAGCGCAACGACACCCCCGTGTCCTGGTCCTGCCCCCACGAAACGCACAGTCAATCACAGGGCGCAGCAGTCCGATCACAGACCAGCGCGGATCGGTAGTGGGGACACCCCTACCCGCGAAGAGGGGCAGCACCCTTGCCCCGGCGATGACCGCACGACCAGCCTGGTCGGGTGTACTGCGTGGTCCGCTGGCTGCGCCGGACCGGCGCCCTCCTGCCGGGGTCGCTCCGGCCACCCGACCATGCCGCCACGCGCCTGCGCCACGACATCGAGCGGACCCTGCACGACGGTGCGGTGGCCGAGGCCTCGACGCTGGCACTGGAGCTGGGCGTGATCTCGGCCCTGGTCGACGACCCGGAGGTGCGGGTGAAGCTCGCCGCCGCACAGCACCGGGTCCGGCGCGTCGTGGACCACTTGCGCCAGGTCGGGTCGGAGATCTACCCGCCCGTGCTGGCCTCCGCCGGTCTCGGGCCGGGACTGCTGGCGGTCGCCGAACGCCTGGGGCTGTACCTGCTGCTCGACCTGCCGCGCGGTGAACTCGACGCGGAGACCGGGGCGCGGGCCGGCCTGCTCGTCGCCGACTACTTCGCCACGTTGCCTCCCGGTAGCGTGGTGCGGGTGCGCGTACGGGGACGGCGGATCATCCGGGTGAGCATCACCGATCGGCAACCAGGCGGCACGTCGCCGCGCGAGCACCGGGCGGTGCTGCGATGCGGGTAGCGATCGCCGAGGACGGCGCGCTGTTCCGGGAAGGCCTGGCGCTGCTGCTGCAAGCGGCCGGGCACGAGGTCGCGGGCTCCTTCCTCGACGGCGACGCGCTGGTCGCCGCCGTCGCCGAAGATCCGGTCGACGTCGCCGTCCTGGACATCCGGATGCCGCCCGGCCCGGAAGGCGGCCTGGTCACCGCCGAACGCGTGCGCGCGCTGCGCCCCGAGATCGGCCTGCTGCTGTTGTCGCACTACGCCGAGACGCACTACCTGATGCGGGTGCTGGAGATCGGTTCCGAGCGGATCGGCTACCGGCTCAAGGAACGCGTCGCGGGCGTGCAGGTCCTCGGCGACACGCTGAGCCGCATCGCCGACGGGGAGATCGTCATCGAGCCGGTCCTGGCCAAACGGCTGGTGCAGGGCGGCGCCCGGCACGCCGACACCCCGATCGCCGCGCTGAGCGAACGGGAGCTGGACGTGTTGCGGCTGATGGCGGAGGGCCGCGCGAACAACGCCATCGCGGGCGAGCTGTTCATCTCGACCAAGGCCGTGGAGAAGAACATCGCGGCGATCTTCACCAAGCTCGGCCTGCCCGGTGACGCCACCGTGCACCACCGCCGCGTGCTCGCGGTGCTGGCCTACCTGCAGACGGGGCGGATCGGCGGACCGGCGTCGTGAACGGCGGGCGGGCGTTGGTCCCCGGGCTGCGCAGGCTCATGTCCGGCTACCGGGCGCCGTACGAGGTGGCCGCCGCCGAGCCCCCGCAGCGGCTGGCCGCCGCGCTCGTCCGCAACCTCGCCGAAGGCGTCGGCGGTGAGGTCGCCTACGCGGTGCCGTCCGGGCGGACCCACGCCGTGGTCGAGTCGTGGCCGCCCGGCGTGTCCAGCGTCGTCGCCGCTGTCGGGGTCGCCCGCGTTGACGGCGGCGGATCGGTGTTCGTCGTCGCGCCGAGCCGGTGGGACGACGAGGCACGCGTGATGCTCCGCGACACCGCCGTCTGGCTCGGCACGGCCGTTCGGCTGGAACGGTTGCGTGCCGACCGTGACGCGGCGGACCTGCGGGCGCGTCGGCTGCGCACCGAGCTCAGCACCGCCCGGACGCGGCTCGCGCGGGTCCGCGACCTCGAACGGCAACGGCTGGTCGGGGCGATCACCACGACGACCCTGCGCGATCTGGCCGGGGTGCGGACGTTGCTGCGCGCGGTCGCCGAGGAGGGTGCCGGGCTGGAAGCGGCCCAGGAGGCGCTCGATGAGCTGATCGACGATTTCCGCAGCGTGGTGCGGGGGGTGTTCCCGGCGATGCTGCCCGACCGGGGCGCGCGTGCGGCGTTGGAGGAGTTGGCCGCGACCCTGCCCCGTCCGGTGAACTTCACCGGCGACCTCGGGCCGCGGGCGGGCTGGCAACTGGAGTCCGGCTTCTACCACGCGGTCGCGTCCGCGCTGAACCTCCTGGCGGGCCGGGAACACCCGCGAGCGGTCACGGTGGTGCTCGGTCGCGACGACGCGTTGCGGGCCCGCGTCACCGCGTCTGGTCCGCTGTCGGCTCAGGACCTGTTAACCGCGCTGGGTCACGACATCGAGCGGGTCGCGGTCCTCGGCGGCGAGATGACCTGCGGCGTCGTCGACGGATCCGCGGTCGTCACCGTGCGGCTCGCGGAGCGGACCGAGCCGGTCGCGGTGACCAGGTTCGACCCCGCGGTGGTGGGCCGCAGCGCCATCTACCGGCAGGTGCGCGACCTCGTGCGGCAGGGCCAGGCGGCCACCGACGGCCTGCCGGAGCGGGCGGCGTGGGACGCCGTCGCGGAGCGGTTGACCATGCCGCCCCGGCTCGCCGTCGTCGGACCGGACCCGGACTTCGCCGCGCCGGGTGTCGCCGTGCTGGTGGTGGACGCTCCCGCGGACCGGGCGCTGGCGGAGGAGTTCCTCGCCGACGACGGTCCGCGCGGTGGCGTGGACGCCGTGCTGTGCCAGTCCGCGCCGACGCACGAGTTCCGAACAGCTCTACGGGCCGGGCGCAACCGGGTCGCTCTGGCCGTGGCCGGCTCGTCGGAGGCGCTGGTCTCGGCACTGGCCGCGCGTGGACCGGCCATCGCGGCACGGCGGGCCGTGGCGGCGATGACCGAGCTGGTCCGCGCACTCCCCGGTGACCACCGGTTGCGCTGGGCCGTCGAACGGGTGGGTGTCGACGCCCACGAGTTCGCCGAACTGGACCTGCTCCACGACCTCGAACGCGGTGATCTGCTGCGCGGGGTCGCCTCCGCGGCGGCCCGCCTGCTCGGCGCGGACGGTGTCGACCCGCGCAGCAGGCTCGGCCTGCCCGAGAGCGCCACCACCGACGAGATCAGCGCCAAGGCCCGCGACGAGGTGACCCGCTGGCGCGCGCACGCCGAGCACCCGGTGACCGGCGGCCGCGACCGCGCCGCCTGCGAGGTCCTCGTGCGCACCGCCGAAGGACTGCTCACCCCCTGAACGGTCAGAACGGGACGAGGCCGCTGACCGTGGTACCCGCCCCCGGCACCGAGCGGACCTCCACCACACCGTCGACCGACGCGGCACGCGCGGCGAGGTTGGGCAGACCCGCGTTCGACGCCCCCATCACGAAACCCGGCCCGTCATCGGCGACGGTGAACTCCAAACCCCGGTAGCCGTCCCGCAGGGTGACCGTGACCCGCGCGCCCCCGGCGTGCTTGCGCGCGTTGTTCACCGCTTCCAGCACGACGAAGTAGACGGCCGACTCGACCGGCACCGGGTAACGGCGACGCAGACCCGCACCGTCCAGCGTCACCTCGTCGTGGCGGGCCAGCTCGGCGTGCAGCGCCACCGCGACGCCACCGGACACCAGCGCTCCCGGCAGGATCCCGGTCGCGGTGTCGACCAGCACGCGTTCGGCCTCGTCCAGCCGTGCCACCAGCTCCGCGACGCGTTCCCGGCCCGCACCCGTGCTGATCGCGTGCTCGACCAGCGCCAGCGACATGCGCAGCGAGACCAGGTGGTGTTGCGCGCCGTCGTGCAGGTCCCGTTCCAGGCCTCGGCGTTCCTGCTCCATCTCGGCCGCCGCCCGCCACCGTTCGTCGGCCAGCACCCGCGCCGCCGCGTCACCGTCACGACGCAACCGATCGGTCTCCTCGACCAGCCGCAGGGCCGCCACCGGCGCACCCAGCACCGCGGCGACCGCGCCCAGCGAACCGACCGACTCCGGGGCAGCGGCCAGAACACCCGGCACCTCGTCGCCATGGCCGATGTCGTGCTCCCGCCACGACCCACCGCCGTCGCCCCACTGGTACCGGCGCCCGTCGATGATCAGCGCGCAGCCGGTCGCACCGAGCGCCTCGCCGACCACGCGGGCGAGCGCACGCGGATCCGGATCGTGTCCGTCCCGCGCCAGGTAGGCCGTGACCGCCTCGGCTACGCGCCGTTCCCGGGTGCGCACGCTTCGACGTTACCGAGTCTTGGGGCCGAGGTCCGTGGCGCCCCGCGCTCGATGCCGCACCGGGAGCGGGGCGACGTCGACCACGACCGCGTGCCGGGCTTGTTGGCGTGGCCGAGCCCGGCCTGCGACGGCTGGCTCATCGCAGGCTGAGCGGGGTTTCGGAGCCGATGTGGGTCAGCTTGCGGGGGTTGCGGACGAAGTAGAGGCCGGTGATGCGGTTGTCCTCGACCCGCATCGCGATGACGCCGTCGAGCTCACCGTCGACCAGCAGTGTCAGCGCCGGGCCACCGTTGACCAACGTCGACTCGACGGTGAACGTGACGTCGTGCTTGGTGAGGCCGCCGACGATGAACCGGGCGACCTTGTCGGCACCGGTGATCGGCCGCGGTGCGGCCTGCTTGATGCCGCCGCCGTCGCTGATCGCCACTACGTCCGGGGCGAGCACGTCGAGCAGGCCCTGCAGATCACGGGTCACGAGCGCGCGCCGGAACGCCCGGACCGCCGCCTCGGCCTGACCCGCGGTGACCGAGCGGCGCGGACGGCGGGCTTCGACGCGGCGGCGTGCCCGGTGGGCGATCTGGTGCACCGCCGTGGGCGTCTTGTCGACCGCGGCCGCGATCTCGTCGTAGCCGATCCCGAAGGCCTCGCGCAGCACGAAGACCGCCCGCTCGGTCGGGCTCAACGTCTCCAGCACCAGCATCAGCGCCATCGACACGCTCTCGGCGAGTTCGACGTCGGCCGCCACGTCCGGTGTGGTGAGCAACGGCTCGGGCAGCCAGGGACCGACGTAGGCCTCCCGGCGACGTTTCAGCGACCGCAACCGGTTGAGCGCCTGGCGGGTCGCGATCCGGACCAGGTAGGCGCGGGGGTCGGCGACACCGGCCGCGTCGACCGCGATCCAGCGCAACCAGGTCTCCTGCAGGACGTCGTCGGCATCGGCCGCCGAGCCGAGCATCTCGTAGGCGACGGTGAACAGCAGCCTGCGGTGGGCGAGGAACGTTTCCGTCGCCTCGACGACGGCGTGGTCACCGGGTTCGCTTGTCGTGTCCATCGAGTCTCCCGTGGTGGCGCGACGACTGCTACGCGAGCGGTGCGGCGGCGTTGTCACGCTGGGCCCGCAACAGCTGTGGCCGGTGCTTGCCGTCCTTGGGCCAGTGGTGCGTGCCTGGCTCGCGCGCCTCGGTCACCAGGTGCTTGACGCTGGCCTGGCAGGAGAACTCCTTGAGCTTCTTGCCCGCGAGCCCGCTGAAGTAGACCGGCACCGCGGTGTCGTCCTTGTGCGCGAGCTGGAAGATCCCGGCACCGCGGCCGAAGCTGACGCACATGGCCGGGAACGACAAGTCGACCGGCTTCGGCTGATCACCCGCGATCCGGCTGAGCACCGTGTCGGCGGCGTGCGCGCCCAGACACCCGGCGGCGTAGGCGCTCATCCGGAACGGCAGGTCCGACGGCGCGGACGAGTCACCCGCCGCGACGATGCGCTCGTCATCGACGCTGGTCAGCGTCTCGTCGGTGAGCAGACGCCCGTCGGCATCCGTGCGCAACCCACTGCGACCGGCCAAGTCGGGCACACCGAAACCCGCCGCCCAGAGCGTGACCCGACTCGGCAGCACCCGGCCGTCACTGAGCTCCACCGCTTCCGTCGTCACGGCGGCGACGGTCGTGCCAGGGCCTTCGACGACCTCCACGCCCAGCTTGGCGAGGTACTTGCGCCCCGTCCGCCGAGCCCGCGGGTGCAGGTACGGACCGAGAACACCCCCGCACACCAACGTGACCGCGCGACCCCGCTCCGCCAGCTCCGCAGCCGTCTCGATCCCGGTCGGACCACCCCCGACCACCGTCACCGCGGCCGTCAAGGGCGTGTCATGGAGCACCGACCGCACCCGTTGCGCCGCCTCCAACGTCGCCACCGGGTACGAGAACTCGGCCGCGCCGGGAACCCGCGGCACCGCACTTCCGCTGCCCACCGCGTAAACCAGGTAGTCATAGCCGATGCTGTCGCCCCCGGCCACCGTCACGCTGCGCCCGGCCGCGTCGATCCGCGTCGCGCCGTCGACCACCAGCCGAACGCCATCGGCCAGGACTTCCCCGTACGGGACGACCGCGTCGTGGGTACCGGCCACCAACTGGTGCAGCCGCAGCCTCGGGACGAACAGCGGCCGGGGGTTGATCACGGTCACCGTCACGTCGTCGCGCTGCGTCAACCGGTTCGCCGCCATCACCCCGGCGTACCCGCCACCGACCACGACCACGTCGATGCTCTTGCCCATGGTGTCTCCTTCGCTCCGAGAAGTTCGAGCACAAGACACCGCACCGACCGGATTCCTGACATGAGGTGAGGCAGATCACTTCACCGCGGACCGAGGTCGCCGGCACACATCACTGCACGGTGCCTGGCGGTTCGACGGTGAACGTCACGACCTCGACCACGGCGTCGGAGGGCGGGCCGGGGTAGTGGTCCCGCAGTCCCGCCTTGAGCTGGTCGATGCTCGTGCCGTCATCGAGGCGGGCCTGTGCGGCGGTGAGGCGATCGAGCCGGTGGCGCTCGACGCCGGTGACGGTGCCGTTCAACGTGCGGTGGGCGTCGTCGTCTTCGAACAGGAAGATCGCGGGACCCGGCGTGACCGGGTCGTCGTAGCGGACGGTGGAGGTCTTCCGCCGTGACGAGCGGACCGGCGTCCGCTGCCGCGGCGGTACCGAGCACGACGAGTTCGGCGCACGGTCCGCCGGTGAAGTGGTAGACGTTGACCGCTTCGTGGATCCTGCCCGTGGTGTCCATCGCCGCCGCGGCCACGGTGTGGTTCAGGTCCTCCCCGAGGGTGGCGGCGAGCCGTTCGGCGGTCTCGATGACGCGGCGTTCGGAGTCGAAGAGCTTCGTGGAGACCATGGCGCCGACCCTGGATCGGCCCAGCCGGACCCCTCGACACATTTGTTCTCCGGGGCTTCACCCTTGGCCTCCAGCAGGGACCGCGTCGCCGCGCCTCCGAGGTGCCCATGCGCTACGGAGGCGTAGCGAAGACGTCTACCGCGGGTGCCGTTGTGGTCGTCAGGCCGGTGGGATGGTGAAGATCAAGCCCTGGCTCATGGTCGACCGGACGCCCTGCACGTCCACGGTGACGACCTTCGCCCGGTGCTGTCGGTCGGGGGTCAGGCCGGTCAGCGTGACCTGCTTCTCGGTGACCAGGCCGGTGTGCCCTCCGTCCAGGTACACCTCGTAGCCGTGGGTGGGGTTCCACCAGGACGAGGCTTCCCAGGCCAGGGTCACGGACGTCGGCGTCGTCGAGACCACCCGCAGCCCGCCCGGGCGCGGTGGGCGCTCGAAGATGGCGGACTGCGACCACACGGTGCCCAGCAGATCGTTCTGCGCCGGGTCGTGCGAGCAGGACGCGGTGACCGTGCCGAGAGGTGAGCCGTCGGCGCGCTCAGGGCGCAGTGTCAACGCCAGGTCGTCCACGTGCAGGTCGTAGTAGCCGGGAATGGTGAGCTGCTGCACCGGGAACGAGCCCGCGGCCCGCACCGCGGTCCTCTCGGTGGTCGTCAGCCACGTGGGCGCGATGGTGAACGCGGCCCGGGTGGTCCGCGTCCCGTCCGGGCCGACGACCCTCGCGTCGAGCGTCGCGGTGCTGTCGCCGTCCAGGCGCACCCCGCCGGCGAACGTCAAGGCGGGGCGCAGTTCGCGCAGGTCGAGGTCCACGTCGATGAAGGTGTACTCATGGCTCGCGACGGTGTTCAGTCCCGCGCCTTCATCCGGCAGGCCGCCGACGACCCACACGGTCAGCGAAGCTTTCGGTCCGAGCGAGGTCTTGCAGGTGTAGTCCATGCGCACCGCGGTCGTCTGCGCCGACGCCGGTCCTGCCGTTCCCGTCAACGCGCCGGCGGCCACCAGGGCCGAGGCCACGGACAAGGCGGTGACGCGGAATGAGCTCCGTCTTTTGCGCAACTTCACGTCCCCTCGGTTTCGCCCGCCCGCTGACAGTGTTCCGCACATCACCGTCCGTTCGTGTGGACCATTCAGTCGCAACGTCGGTAGTCGATTCCCGGCACGGGTCACTCCTTGGCCTGACTGCTGGAGATGCGTTCCCGCAGCCCGTCGAGCCCGCCGAACACCACTCCGGCCACGGGGTGCAGGCCCAGCCCCCACAGGAACGCGGTGATCTTGTCCAGCGACGTGCCCCACGCGAGGTAGTTCACGTAGAGCAGTTGCAGGCCCAGCAGGACTGCCACCACGGCCACCAGCGCGGTGACGACGAGATGGGCCCGGCGGCTCTTCGTCCCGAGGCCGCGCAGGGGATCGGAGACGTCGACCGAGACCTCCTCCTCGGCCGGCAGTGTCCGCTGGTCCGCCTGCGTTGTCGTCGGCCCCATGGGCTCCCCGTGCCGCCGGCCGATCGCGAGCGCATCGTCGAGGTGCTTCTTCGCTTCCTCCTGATCGGACACGACGAGCCGCAGCGCTTCATCCAGCTTTCGCCGTGCGGTGGTGAAGTCGTTGATCCGGTCGGTCGCGCCCGTCTGCGCAGCCACTTCGAGCCGGCGTTCGACGGTCGCCCGGGCGTCGGTGATCTCCCGTGCCAACGGGCTCGCCAATGCGTTGAGGGCTTTCGCGAGGTCGGTCAAGGCGACCTCGGCGGCCTCCCGACGGGTCTTGATGTCGGAGGCGTCCACGGGGGTGTCGAGCCACTCCTTCACCTCGACCAACTTGTTCCGCAGTGCCGGGTCCGCGGTCGGGGGCATCCGTCGGTCGCACAGGACGTAGGAGCGCACACCGGGGACCTTGCGCCCGCACTCGTCCAGCTGCGCGGCGGTCGGTCGGTCATCGGCGTCCTGCCGGACGCGGAGTTCCTCCAGCTGGTCCGCGACGGAGTCCACGACGCGCTGGTGCTGGTCGTCCAGGTCTCCCAGCGAATCGCGGACCTGCCGCAGGCGGAGGGTGAGCAACCCGATCCTGCCGCGCGTCCTCAGGATGTCCCGGTAGGTGCCGGCCAGGTACTTGAGGATCCCCGACAGCACGACACCGAGCAGGATCAAACCCGCTGCGATCGCGGTCGAGCTGCGGACCTTCACCGACACCGCGGTCTTCACCTCGGCGCCCGTCGCCGTGCCGACGGCGATCTGAGCGCTGTAGGTGCCGGCCCTGGACAGGCCTTTCAGCCGCACGACGAACGTGGCCCGTTCGTACGCCGCCAGCTGCACCGTGCCCGTCACGGACCGGTCGTCGCGCAGCACCTCGACGGCCGACCGGATGGTCACCGCACCGGCACCGGTGTCCCTCTTCAACGACAGCAGCACAGGGGCCTTGAGCGTGACGGTCGTGTCCGTGGTTCCGCGCAACTCCAGGGGAATGTCCACGTCGACGCCCCCGGACGGCGGCAGCACGGCCGCGACCGTGCCGATCTCCTCGATCGTGACCGGAGCCGACGGTTGCCGGGCCGATGCGGTACCCGCGCCGCACGCCCAGACAAGCGCGGTGGCGACCGCCAGAAGCACTGCCTTCATAACCGGTCATCGCCGCTGGTGACGGAAACGAACCGGCCCTGGATCGAGACAGACACGAACGAGTGAAGATCGCCGCCGCTGACTGGATCACGGTCGGATGATCGGGGTGCGTTCCCGGCTCGCGACGCTCAATCCTGTGGTGCCCGGCTGCGCAGGCCGTCGAGCATGGTGGCCAAGTAGCGGCGCGCGGTGGTGGCCCGGTCGGTCGGGGTGGCGCTGTGGACCTGTGCGGCATAGGCGATGCCGCACATCAGGGGCACGAGGTCGGTGGCCGCCAGGTCCGGGCGCACGACCCCGGCCCGGCGGGCGCGGTCGAGCAGGGTGGCGCCGACCGCCTGCAGCGACCGCTTGAGTTCCGTGGTGCGCGGCAAGGCGTCGGACGGCGCGGCGGTGACCGGGGCCAGGGACGCGTCGGTCACCTGCGCTTCCACCGTGCGGATCAGGAAACCCTCCAGCGCCCGCCGGGTGTCGGTGTCGGTCAGCGCCTGCTCGCCGTGCTCGACCAGGGCTTCCAGGCAGGCGGCGGCGACGGTTTCCAGCAAGGCCTCGGCGGTCGGGAAGTGCCGGTAGACGGTGCCGACACCGACCCCGGCGCGGCGCGCGACGTCGTTGAGCTGCAACGGTGTGCCCTCGTCGACCAGCCCTCTGGCCACCGCGACGATCCGGTCCCGGTTGCGGGCGGCATCAGTGCGCTGCCGAGTGGTCGCCATGGGGTCAGTCTAATCGGATGACACATCCGGATCGTGCTACCGCTCAGGCGACCGCGAGTGGCGCGTGGCGTTCGCTGAGTCGACGCACGGCCTCGGCGATGCGGGGGTCGGTCGCCGCGCGGAACGGCGCGACCGGCTCGGCCCGGAGGCCGATGACGACGCCGGTCCGGCCGGTCAGCCCGTCGTCCGTGGCCGCGACGATCGACGGCCTGGCCGCCACCGACGCGGGCCCCGAGGTCGAGCGCTCGAACTTGCGGCGCACCAACGGCCACAGCAGCCGCAAGCCGGGCGAGACGATCTTCGGGTCCGACATGGAGCCGTTGGTCATGTCGGTGGCGGCGCCGCCGGGGTCCGCGGCGAACACCGCGACACCCGTGCCGTCCAGTCGCGCGGCGAGATCGAGCGTGTAGGCCAGGTTGGCGAGCTTCGCGCGGCCGTACCAGTGGAAGCCGTAGTAGCCGCCGGGCGGCTCGACGGCGTCGAACGACCGCTTCGCGACCCCGACCGCGCCCGAGGTCACGTTCACGACCCTGCTCGGCGCACCGTTGGTCAGGGTGGGCAGCAGCAGTTCGGTCAGCAGGTACGGCGAGAGGTGGTTCACCACGAACGACGCCTCGATCCCGCCGCGGTCGCGCCGGTCGGCGAACATCGCGCCCACGTTGTTGACCAGCACGGTCAGTGGCTCGCCGGAGACGGCGTGGTCGGTGGCGAGCCGGTCTGCCAGCGACCGGACCTCGTCGAGCACGGCCAGGTCCGCGCGCAGGAACCGGGCCGGGTGCGCCGGTCCGGTCTTGCCGATCCGCTCGACCGCGCGCGCACCCCGCTCCTCGTCACGTCCGACCACCGTGACCGCGAACCCGGCCGCGGCGAGCCCCAGCGCCGTCTCCAGGCCGATACCCGCCGTACCGGCCGTCACCACAGCTGTCCGCTTCGTCACGCGTGCGCTCCCATCGGCTATCCGGATAGTTCATCCGCTTGAACCCGAGCGTAGCACGTAACCGGATGAACTATCCGCATGGCGTTGGTGCCCGCGCCGCGTTACGTGGTGAATGCGTCCCGATAGGCCTCCACGAACTCCGCGAACGACCGGGCGGGGCGTCCGGTGACCTCGGTGACGGTGGACGTGACGCGGTCCTAAGCGCGCCGAGCCCGGACGCGTGGTCCTCGACCGCGGACGGACTGAGCAGCACCACCCGTCGCGCCCCCGCGCGGAGCGCGACGGCCAGGAACGGTGCGACCAGCGGTGCCGGCTCGGCCACGCCGACCGGGGCGACGAGGTAGATCGCGTCGACACCTCGTACAGCTGCCTGGCCTCGTCCTCGCTCACCGCGTTGGCGAAGGAGTAGCGGAACTGCTCGTAGGTCAGCGGCACGGCGCGGTGGTAGTTGGCCGGGTTCCCCAGCACCGGCCGGGCCGCCCGCAGCGAGGAGATCGGCAGCGGCAGCACGCCCCGGAACGGCGCCGGGTCGATCGCCACCGACGCGGCGGACAACCCGCGACCGGCGATGATCTGCGTGACCAGCCCGCCGAAGGAGTGGCCGACCACGGCCGGCTTGCGGTCCAGCTTGCCGATGAGGTCGCAGAAGTGGTCGGCGACCTGGCCGACGCTCTTGCCCGCGAAGACCTCCGGGTGGGCGTTGGCCTCGGCGACGGTGTCCGGGTCGTCCGGCCAGCCCGGCGCCACCGGCGCGTACCCGGCCTCCTCGAAGACCGCTGCCCAGCGGTCCCAGCTGCTGGGCAGCAGCCACAGGCCGTGGATGAACACCACGGGCGGTCTGCCACTGGCGTTGACCTCGTCGATGCGGGCCAGGTCGTGCGCTTCGGACATGACGGCTCCTCCTTTCAGCGGGACTTCAGGACGGTAGACAGGAACGCGACCGCCTGGCCGATGGCGGCTTCGGCGGCGTGCGTGTCGCGCAGGGCGTTGAGCATGACGAAGTCGTGGATCACGCCCTGGTAGCGCGCGGCGGTCACCGGAACGCCCGCCTGGCGCAGCTTGTTCGCGTACGCCTCGCCCTCGTCGCGCAGCACGTCGGCCTCCGCGGTGATCACCAACGCGGGTGGCAGGCCGGTGAGCTGGTCCACCGTCGCCCGCAGCGGTGAGGCGGTGATCTGCGCGCGGTCGGCCTCGGAGGTCGTGTACTGGTCCCAGAACCACCGCATCGCGTCCCGCCGCAGGAAGTAGCCCTCGGCGAACTGCCGGTACGACGGCGTGTCGAACGACGCGTCGGTCACCGGGTAGAACAGCACCTGCCCCAGCAGCGGCACATCGCCGCGCTCCTTGGCCGTGAGCGTCAGCGCGATCGCCATGTTCCCACCGACGGAGTCACCGGCCACCGCGATCCGCGAGGCGTCCAAGCCGTGCTCGGCACCACGCTCCACCACCCACCGCGCCACGGCGTGGTTCTCGCCGATCGCGACCGGGTAGCGGGCCTCCGGCGAGAGGCTGTAGTCGGGGAACACCACCGCCGCACCGGTGCCGCGGGCGATCTCGCGGGCGAGCCGGTCGTGGGTGTGGTTGTTGCCGAACACCCAACCCGCGCCGTGGATGTAGAGCACCACCGGCAGCGGCCCGGTCGCGTCGGCGGGGCGGAAGACCGTGACGGCGGGATCGGTCAGCGTCGCCTTGACGGTCCCCGGCACCACGACCTCGGGGCTCTGCACCGCGTCCACGGCGGCACGTCCGTCCACCGGGCCGAGGTCGAACAGGTAGGGCGGGTCGGCGGTGGCGTCGGCGAACGCCCGCGCCGCGGGTTCCAGCACTGGCTCGGTCATGCGCGCTACTCCTTCGGGCTGTGGACCACCGCAGACGGTGTCAGCCCGACCGGGTGACGCGTGACCTGACCGTGCGAGGTTCTGAACCCACAGTGCGCCCGATGTTCCGACAACGGCCCGGTGGGCGGGTCACGGGACGCGAGCAGCTGCCGACCCTGCTCGACGGTGAACGCGACTACCGCCAGGGTGCCGCGGACACGCTGGGCAGCACCGACTCACGGTTGACGGTCCGCACCACCTGCCCTGCCGTCCGCGGTGCGCAGGAGCCTGGTCGCGAGGCCGAGGAGTGCGGCGACGACGCCGACAGCCGCCGCCACGGCAGCGGGACCCGTTGCGACGCGGCCCGACGGTCGGCGGGTTCCCACAGGTAGCGCACCGCCAGCAGGGCCAAGGGCAGGCTGGCGGCGTAGAGCCAGAACGGCGTCCGCCAGCCCTGCGCTCCCAGCAGGCCGCCCAGCGCGAAGAACACCGTTGCGGCGACGGTCGTGCACACGGTCTGCAGCCCGAAGTAGCGTTCCCGTTCGGGGCCGTGGAAGTAGTCGGCGAGCAGGGTCGTGCAGCAGGTCATGATCGCGGCCTCGGTGATGCCGACGAGGACGCGGCTGGCCACGATCAGCTCCAGCGAGGGCAGCCACAGCGGCGCGGTGCCGAAGAAACCGTAGGCGACCAGCGCCACCACCAGCAGGCGCTTGCGGCCCGTGCGCTCCAGGACCCAGCCCGCGATCGGAGCGGTCAGCCCGATCATCAACGCCGGTGCGGTGAGCACGATCGGCGCGAGCGCCGCGACCCCCGCCGTGCCGGCGAACGCCTCCTGGATGGCCGGCAGCACCGGTGCCAGCAACACCGCCCCGAGCACCGACAGGCAGCTCGACAACAGCAGGACCAGCGCCTGAGGACGTCCCGCGGGTCGGTCCGCATCGGCGATGACGCCGTCGCCGGAAGGGCCGGCGGTGGGTCGACGGTGTGCCCGGAACGGGCGGTGGAGTCCGACACAGGTCGCTCCGATGAGGTCTGCCTGCCGATCCCCGGTGACCGGCATCACTGGTGTCACAGTCTCGGCAGCGGCGAACGCGTGCGGAAATCACTTGTGCTGACGTCGGGTATCCGGCCGGGCGGCGCCGGTGATGTTGTTGACTGTCGGCATGTCGAACCCGGACACCACTGAACCGCAGTCGTTACCGCCCCGACCCGAACCGACGACCACCGCACCTCGTCGGGGCAACGGTCTGCTGGCCGCCGCGATCCTGTTCGCCGGTATCGGCGGCGGTCTGCTCGCGTGGCACCCATGGGACGAGAACGCGGTGCAGGTCCCGCCGGCCAAGGACCCGCACCGCATCACGATCCAGAAGGTCGGTGAGCAGACGGAGGCGGGCGAGTCCGAGGCGACGAAGCCGGTCTACTGCCTGACCAACGAGACCGGCGGCCTGTACTGCGTCGTGATGCCCAACCGCTACACCGCCATCCTCCCGGAGTAATAGCGGCGGACCGCGTCACGGCGCGGTGAGCAGGGCGCGGCGGGAGTGCGGTGCGGCGGAGGAGCCGTCCACCACGTCGTGCAGGCGGCGTAGTCGTGGACGTTGCTGTGCACCGCTTACAGCCGGTCCACCAACGCCTTCGGTGCGGGCGGCAGCTCGACCGCGCGCAGGATGCTGATCGCGGGCACGCGGGGCAGCACCCTGCGCGAGCACATTGGCCTGCCGCAGCCGGTACGCCTCGGCCGCGCTGATCTGAACCGACCCAACGACGACGCTCCGCCGCACCGGACGACCGGTGCGGCGGAGCGTCGTCGTTGTCGGTGCAGGCAGCCGCGGCGCGCGGAGCCGTGGCGGTAGACGGGCGCGGATTGGCGCTGCGGCCGGCGCACAGGAAAAGGATCGGCACCGGTGGTGTGAGTCCCGACACGCGGTCGCCGAGTACGTCGAATCGGTATCCCGTATTGGTCGCCGGAATCGGTAATCCAGCGGTGACATTCCGTTCTCCTCACTCACGTGGAGTGCGCGGAACGGTCACCAGGTCACAACCGCGCCCCGTGGCGGGATTTCCCTCGACGCTTGCCGGGGCGCTCCGGCCGCTTGTACGATCCAGGCGAACAGTCCGACTGTTCACGTAGTGTTGAACTACTTGGGACGAGAGACAGACTGGGGAACCACAGACATGTCCACGGACATCGCACCGAAGCACGCCCTCTTACACACGCCGGTAACCTCCGCCGAAACGATCGAGTGGGTCGCGAAAGTGGCCGAGCTCGAGGTTCTCGTCCGCGAGCACCGCAAGACCGCGGAGGAAGACCGGCGCACTCCTGAAGTCGTCATGGACGCGCTGCGCGCAGCCGGTTTCCACCGCATGTGGGTGTCCCGGGAGTTCGGCGGCGGCCAGGTGAGCATCGAGACCGGCTCCGCGGTCATCCAGGCCCTCGCCCGGCTCGACGCCTCCCTCGCCTGGCAGATGGGCGTCCAGGGCGCGATCGGCAGGCTCTCGGACTACCTGCCCGAACCGACCGCGCGCAAGCTGTTCCGGGACCACTCCGGGCTGGTCGTCGGCGGGGTGAACCCGTCCGGCTCGGCCGAGGTGGTCGACGGGGGTTTCCGGCTCAGTGGCCAGTGGGCGTTCGCCAGCGGCTACGCGCACGCCGACTGGATCGTCTGCGCGGCGTTCGTCACCGAGAACGGCAAGCCGCGGCAGACGCCGACCGGTCGGGAGATCCGGATGGCGTTCCTGCCGGTGGCCGAGACCAGGATGCTCGACACCTGGGACACCATCGGCCTGCGCGGTACCGGCAGCAACCACTACACGGTCGCCGAGACGTTCGTGCCGGAGGAGTTCACCGTCGCGGGCGCCGACATGCTCAAGCCGCCCGCGGCCCGGCCGTCGCGCGCGTACCCGGTCGGGTACTACGACTTCGGCCCGTTCACGTCGGGGTCCACCGCGCTCGGCGTGGCGCAGGACGCCCTGGCCACGTTCGAGGAGCTGGCCACGTCCAAGGTGCCCGCGGCGGGTGCCACGACGCTGGCCACCAGCCACACCGCGCAGGAGAAGTACGCGCGCTACGCCATGCTCGTGCGCACCGCCGAAGTGCTGCTCCGCGACGCCGCGCGCACCGTCGCCGCACACGGGGAGGACGGCGGCGACGACCTGTCCGCACTGGTCCGGATCACCGCGGCCAGCGTCGCCGAGCACGCCGTCGCGGCGGTGAACGGCCTCTACCAGCTGGCCGGCACGAGCTCGCTGTACACCACGAGCCGGCTGGAGCGCGCCTTCCGCGACGTCAACTCGGCGACGAAGCACATCACTCTTTCGTCGTCGCACTTCGAGACGGTCGGCCAGTACCTGCTCGGTGGCCCGTTGCAGATGCGTCGCTGATCTCCGACGCAATCCACGACCGCTTTTACCGCGCGCCGCCACATCAGGTGACGCGTCGATCGGGCGTGCCGAACAAACGAGGGGTGGAATCGTCCTTGTCAACCATGAAAGCGCTCCAGCTCATCGCGCCGCGCAAAGTCGTCCTGACCGAGATGCCATTACCCGAGACACCCGCCGACGGTGTTCTCATGAAGACCCGGTGCGTGTCGATCTGCTCGACCGACATCTCCTTCTTCGAAGGTCACCTGTTCCCGTCCGAGTACCCGATCGTGTTGGGGCACGAGTACCTGGGCGAGGTCGTGGAACTGGGTGCCGGGCTCCCGGCCTCGGGCGGGCACGTCAGCGTGGGGGACCGCGTCGTGTACTGGGGCCAGACGGACTTCGGGGGCTTCGCCGAGTACCGGTCGCTGCGGCCGATCTTCTCCGGCCAGGTGCTGGAGGACGTGTTCGGGGCCGACCGGAACTTCTTCGACGACCGCCGTGCCGCGGCGGTGCGCGTGCCGGAGGAGCTGGACGACCTCCAGGCGTCGTTCATCGAGCCGACCACCGGCGCGCTGCGGGCGATCCTGACCCACCCGCCGCGGGTGGGCGACCGGGTGCTGATCCTGGGCAGCGGACCGATCGGGGTGATCGCGGGCAGCATCATCAAGCGGCTGCTCGCGCCGAACTCGGTGGTGTCGGTGGACGCCAACCCGCAGCGCAACGCGTTCGCCGAGGAGCACTTCTCCGAGCGCGCGTACCTGCCGGACGAGCTGCGCGAGGAGGTCGCGGACAGCACGTTCGACTACGTCTTCGACGCGCTGCCGACGATCCAGGGCGTGGACGAGGACAAGGACCCGCGCCGCCTGGCGATGCGCAAGCTCAAGCCGCGGGGCCGGTACGTGCTCTACGGGGCGTCCCAGGAGATGCAGAAGTTCGACACGTGGCTCATGCTCGCCAAGGGGATCAACATCATGTCGGCGCCGTTCGACGTGACCAGCTTCCCGATGCACAAGACGGCGAACGTGATCGCCTCGGCGATGCAGATGCTGGTGTCGGGTGTGGTCGACGGCAAGCGGCTGCTGTCCTCGGTGTGCAAGTTCTCCGACTACGACAAGCTGGTCGGCATCCTGGAGAACTACCGGGGCACGACCGACCTGAAGACCATCGTCGACTTCCGCTGACGCAGGTGCGGCGGTCACAGCGTCGTGACCGGCGTACGCCGCAGCACGTGGCGCACGCCCGCGGTCAGCCCGGCGCACGCCACCAGCGCGCAGACGGCCCACCAGCCGAAGTGGGACTGGGCGAGCACGCCGAGCCAGGACCCCACCGCGCCACCGAGGAACGTGCAGGTCATGTAGGCGCTGTTCAACCCGCTCCGCCGGGCGCGGTCCAGCGCGAACACCCGGTGCTGGTTGGCCACCTGGTTGCTCTGCACCGACACGTCCAGCACCAGCAGACCCACCATCAGGCCCACGAGACCGGCGACACCGGCCGAGGCGCCTGACACCAGGATCGCGGCCGAGGCGACGGCACCCGTGAAGCACACCAAGCCGACCTTCTCGGGACCAACGCGGTCGGTCCACCGACCGGCGACCGGTGCCACCAGCACACCCACCGCGCCCACCGCGGCGACGAGACCGAGGATCGACGTGGGCCACCCGTGCTCGTCGTCGGTCAACAACGGGGCGGTAGCCGTCCAGGCCGCGCTGAACCCGCCGAACAGCAACGCCTGGTAGAGGCCGGACCGGCGCAGGCCGGGGTGCCGGACCAGCAGCCGCAGCGGTGCGAGCGGATCGGCGGCGGTGGTCCGGGGCGCACGGGCCGGCAATCGCCGGGCCAGCAGCACCGCCAACAGGGCGCACATCCCTCCGGCCACCAGGTAGGGGCCGCGCCAGCCCAGCCAATCGCCCAGCACACCACCGAAGGCGCGGGCCAGCAGGATGCCACCGAGCAGCCCCGCCTGCAGCACACCGACGACCGCACCCGTCCGTCCGGTCGGCGCCAGGTCGGCCGACAGCGGGACCAGCACCTGCGGCACCACGGTCGTCAGCCCCCCGAGGCCAGCAGGACGATCACGGTTCCGCCTCGGTCAGGGCCTGCTCGGTCAGGGCCGCGAGCACGCGGGCCACCTCCACCGCGTCGGCGGTGGTGGGTGGGTCCCAGGCCGGTTGGCCCCGCAGGTGCGCCAGGAAGGCCACGACGGCGTCACCCGCGGCCGGCGGCGGGTGGTGGAGGTGCGCGCCCGAGCCGGTGGACAGCGTGCCGCCGGACACGGTCAGCGAGCCGCGGACGCCCTCCACGTGCAGGTGGACGCCACCGGGGCGGGCGGTCCAGCCCGCGTGGAGGGTGACGGGCGTGCCACCCCAGTCCACCAGCGCCGCGCCGCCGACGTCGAGCGGGACGCCGTCGCGGAACCGCAGCCGGGCCGCGTCCGCGGTCAGCGACGCCTCCGGGCGCAGCCACCGCAACAGGTCGAGCAGGTGCACGGCCAGGTCCGCGAACCCGCCGACCGCGCCGTGCCGCGGGTCGAGCATCCACGGCACGGCGCCGAACACGCCGTCGTCCAGACCGGGATGGGTGAAGCGGGCGTGCGCGGAGACGAGTTCGCCCAGGTCGTCCAGGCGTTCCCGGGCGGCGCGGAACGCGGGCGCGCAGCGCAGGAACATCGCGGTGGTGACCGGCGCCCGGGAGGTGGCCAGCAGCGCGGCCAGCCACCGACTGGCGTCCACCGTGGACGCCAGTGGCTTTTCCACCAGGGCGGGCAGACCCGCGGCGGCGACGCTGGGCAGCAGCACCGCGTGCTGCGCGGTCGTGGAGGCCACGATCACCGCGTCCGCCTCGCACAACGCGTCCACCGGGTCCGCGACCCGGTGGACGCCGGGCACCGGCTGCCCCTCCTCGCCCCGGTACACCGCGACGAGGCGCACGTCGGGGTCGGAACGCAGTGCGGTCAGGTGGTCGGACAGGTGGACGTGCGCCGTGCCCAGCACGGCGACGCGAAGTAGGGTCACGCCAGTCCGACCGGCCGGGTGAAGGAACGGTTCCAGTAGGTGAGCGGGGTGTGCGCGACGGAGTAGGTGGCTTCCACCAGCCCGATCAGGATCGTGTGGTCGCCCGCGTCCACCAGTTGGTGCACCGAGCACGCCAGCCGCGCCGCGGCCGTCAGCAGACCGGGCAGACCCAGCTCGCACGGCACCATGTCGTCGGCCGAGAACCGGTCCACACCCGACCGCGCGAACCTCAACGCCACGTCGGTCTGGTGCTCGCCGAGCACGTTGACCAGGTAGCGGTCGGCGGAGCGGAACGCTTCGTGGGTGGTCGCGGTCTTCGCCAGGCACACCAGCACCAGCGGCGGGTCGAGCGACGCGGAGCAGAACGCGCTGCCGGTGAAGCCCCAACGCCTGCCGCGCTCGTCGACCGTGGTCACCACGGCCACGGGGGCGGGCACCTTGGACAGGGCGCTGGCGAACTCGACGGGACCGACGGACATCGGGCACCTCCTGGTGGTGGGGCGGAAGGATGGGAAACCCGGCCGGTCGGGGCGCGCGGCGGGGCCGTCGCCGCACCCGCGGACGTGACGGTCGGACGCGGGACGTCCCCGACCCGGCCGGGTCCCGCCGCGGGGCTGGGGTCCCACGCGGCGAGTCGGAGCGGTCAGGCGGTGGACACGGGGCTGGGTGCGACGACCTCGGCCGGCGCCTTGGCGCGCACGACACGCGGCAGCGCGAACGCGAGCAGCAAGCCGACGACCATCCCGACCGCCGTGCCGAGGACGGCGACGGAACCGCCGTCCGCGGTGGCCGTCCGCAGCGCGTCGCCCGCGACGTCACCGAGGCCCGCGTTGGCGATCGCGATGAGGACCGCGAGGCCGATGGCGTTGCCGAGGTTGAGGGCCGTGGACGCCATGCCCGACGCCACGCCCTGCTCCTGCGGCGCGACACCGGCCGCCGCGGCGATCCACATGCCGGTCCACGTGATGCCCTGGCCGATGCCGGAGACCACCAGGCCGGGGACGATGGCGAGGAACGTGCTGTCCACGTCGAAGCCGATCGCGAGCACGGCGGTGCCGACGACGCCGATGACGAAGCCCGCGAGCAGCGTGGTGCGCGTGCCGAGGCGGGTGGCCATCCGCTCGCCGAGCTGGGTGCCCAGCGCGATCGCCACCGACGGCACGAGGAACGCCAGACCGGTCTGCAACGCGGAGAAACCGTGCACGGACTGCAGCAGAACGGTCAGGAAGTACGGCAGGGCGCCGAACGTGGCCATGTAGATGCCGGTGATGGTGACCGCGACGACGAGGCTGCGGTTGCGGAACAGGCGGAACGGCATCAGCGGGTCGGCGCTGCGGCTCTCGATCACCACGAACGCGGCCAGCAGCACGACGGCGAGGACCGCGGACACCACGATGGACGTCGAACCCCAGCCGATCTCCGGGCCCTGCACCAGGACGAACACCAGCAGGGTGGCGCCGCCGGTGACGGTCAGCGCGCCGGGCAGGTCGAAGCGGCGGCGCGCACCACCGCGCACGTCGGCCGGGATGACCAGCAGCGCGGCGATGGCGACCGCGCCCGCGAGCGGCACGTTCACGTAGAACACCGCGGGCCAGCCGAAGCTCTCGGTCAGCACACCGCCGAGCAGGGCGCCCACGGTGAGGCCGCTGGCACCGGCGCCACCCCACACCGCCAGCGCCCGGTTGCGCTTGGGGCCCTCCTCGAACAGCGTGTTGATCAGCGACAGCGTGGACGGCAGCAGCAGCGCGCCGCCGATGCCCTGGACCGCGCGGGCCACGATGATCACCGCCGGGGACGTGGCCAACCCGCCCGCCAGCGACGACACCGCGTAGATCGTCAACGCCAGCACGAACATCCGGCGGCGACCGAGCAGGTCGGCCGCGCGTCCGCCGAACAGCAGGAACCCGCCCGCGAACACCACGTAGGCGCTGACCACCCATTGCTGGGTCTGGCCGGAGAAGCCCAGTTCGGCGCCGATGTCCGGGAGCGCCACGAAGACGATGTTGATGTCGAGTGAGAAGATCAACTGAGCCAGTGCCAGCAGGGTGAGGCTCAGGCCCAGCCCGCGGGACGCCTGCGTGGTGGACATGACGCGCCTTTCGTTGAGACTATTGTACGAAAACTTTCGTACAGTGAGGCATCGTACGACAGCACTCGTACCGTCGGAAAGTCCCAGTACGAAAGTTCACGTCTGTTCGTACATCCGGGCTATACTGGGCCTGTGACGCCCCATCACCCCGATCGCGACCAGATCAAACTGGAGAACGTGCTCAACGCACTGGGCAACCCCATGCGCCTCGCCGTCGTCCGGGTCCTGGCGGGGGGCGGCGAACACGCCTGCGGCACCGTGCTGAGCAAGGAGATCTCGAAGTCGACCCTCACCCACCACTGGCGGGTGCTGCGGGACAACGGGGTCATCTGGCAGCGCCCGTCGGGGCGCGAGAACCTGCTGTCGCTGCGTCGTGAGGACCTCGACGCGCGCTTCCCCGGCCTGCTCGACGCCGTGCTCAACGGCGTCGACTCCGCGCCGGAGACCATCGACCAGTTCACCGCGCACATCTGATCACTCCGACAAGCCCTGCGATCAGGGTGCCGGTCCTCCTAGGACCGGAACAGTTCCCAGCGGGGCATCAGCGCGAAGGCGAACAGGCACAGCCAGACGATCCGGCCGGCCACGACCAGGCCCGACACGTCGCCCATCAGCGAGCCGACCAGTCCGAGGACGACGCCGATCGCCAGCAGCGACAGGCCCCACCGCTGCCACAGCCACAGCCCGGTCAGGGCGATCGCCTCACCCAGCAGCCCCAGGATCAGCAGTGCCACCGGGAGGTCCAGCGTCCGCCCGCGGTCCAGCTCCCGCACGGCGTGGCCGACCAGCGTCACCCCGACCGCGAGCACGGCGATGCTGTAGACCGCCAGCCACGCCGTCAGCACGGACCCGCGCCCGGAAGGCTTCTCGACCACGCCGCCCATCGCCGCCCCGTCCCCCCCCCGCACCGCCGACACGTGCCTTCCGACGCACCCGCGACCGCGACGGGTTCCGCGACTACACCGCAATTGCCCGGAACGGAGTACCGCCGAGGATTTCGCCTGAGCCCACGAGTTCCGCGGCAGCGCCGGTCGTTCCACGCGGTGCGAGCGGGGAAGGCAGGAAGCTGACAGCGGGGACCCGGTCGTGGCCGTCAGCGCCGAGACTGCCCGTATGCGTGAGCTCATCTCGGCGTTGGCCATCGGTCTCGTGGTCACCGGGTGTTCGGCGGCCGAACCGACCGCGTCCCCGGCTCCACCACCACCGCCTCCGCCCACCCGGGAGTTGGTCGAGTGGTCGAGCACGGTGTGCTCGCACGTGAAGGCGCTCGACGCGGCCACGAAACCGTCGAACTCCAGCCCTTTCTCCTACGTGCAGTCGGTGGTCGACGGCGTCGACAACGCGACGAAGGCGCTGAAGAAGCTGGAACCGTCGGGGGTGGCCGCGGCGGACGGGCACGTCGCCGGACTGGTCAAGGCGCTCGAAGGCGTCCGGCCACAGCTGCCGCCCGCGGCCGACCACTCGCTGATCACCGCGCCGGAGGCCGAGGCGCAAGCGAGGATGAAGCAGATCGCGGAGCTGGTGTCCGGCCTCGGCCCGGTGCGGCAGGAACTCACCGATGTCGTCGAGAACGCGCCCGAGCTGCTCACCTCGTACAACCTCACGCCCGCCTGCGAGCCCGCGCGTGCCGTGACGCTGCCGGACCCGGCACCGACGCGGGACCTCGTGAACTGGGCGGACGAGATGTGCGCCACCGTCACCTCGATCAACGAACTGAGCACCGAAACCGCCGACATCGTGGGCGAGGACCCGCGGTTCGCGTCGTTCGAACTGGAGAGCTACCTCAGCACGACGAGTTCGGCGATCACCGGCGGTGCCGCGCGGATCGCCCAGCTGGAGCCGACCGGCGTCACGGAGGCGGACACCTTCCACGACACCCTGCTGACCACGCTGCGGGAACAAGCCGGGACGCTGCCGGAGAGCCGCTCGTTCGGCGACCTGGCGCCGCTCTCCGTCCTGCGGGAACGGGCCGACCTGGCCAAGACCGCCGTCACCGCGGTCAAGCCGAAGGCGGAAGGGCTGCTCGCCGCCGTCGGACACGGTCCCGCGCTCGCCGCGTCCCACGACCTCGCGCCGTCCTGCGTCCCGCGCGAGGTCGCGGCGAAGCCGAAGCAGCCGCTGACCGCGCGCGACGGCACCGATCTCGCCGCCTGCCGGACCGGCACCTGCCAGGTGCTGATCACCGGCAAAGCCGACATCACCGTGGGCGACCTGACGGTCAAGGTGTCGATCCGCGGTGGCAGGCTGGTGCTCACCACCCCGTCCACCCGGATGTCGATCGGTGCGAGCGGTTCGGGGAAGTTCGGCACGGCGGGCGGGCCGACCGTGGTGTTCTCGCTCGCCGGCGTGGAGGGCACGACGGCGGTGCTCGACATCAGCACCGAATAGGGGAGCGGCTCAGCGCTCCCCGCCGCTGGACCCGCCCTGCTGGGCACGGATCGCCGGGCCGAACGCGCGTTCGAAGTCCCGTCGCATCAGGCCGCCGTAACCGCCTCCGGTGCCCCACAGCGTCGCCGCCGGGACGGGAGCCTGCGTCACGGACGTGAACGCCTCCTCGGACACCCACTCCCCGGCCCGCCCGCCGCCGTAGGCGCTCAGGCCCACGACAACCAGGCTGATCGCCAACGCGCACACCGCCATGCCCGGCCCGCACACCAGCGACGCCGCCCACGCCGCGCCAAGGCTCCCGGCGCTGCCCGCGATCCACCCGCCGGCGAAACCGCCCGCTTCCCGCGTGATCACCCTGGCCCGGTCGTAGCCGGGCTGGGCGTGGTAGATCTCGTAGCCGGACGACGCCAGCGACGCACCGACCGCGAGGGGTCCCGCCACCCGTCCGACCCTGGCCGCCACCGTCATCGCCCGGTTGGTGCGCCCCGCGCTGGAGATGATCGCCCGGGACACCTCCTCCGAACTCTCCGCGGCACGGGCGGCCTGTCGTACGCGCGCGGGGTTGCGCAGGTCCTCCTCGGACAGGCCGTACCGGCTCCGGTTCGCCCGGACGACCCGTTCGCTGTACATCGCGACGAGCTGGTCGAGGGTCTTGCCCTCCTCCTTGATGGCCTCGGACATCGCGCGTCCGCCGGGGGTGAGGCGCTGCCGCGCGTTCCCCAGGGACTGGTTGCGCAGGGTCGACGCGGCGAGCCGCGCCTCCTCGTGGGAGACGCGGCCCGCGTCGAGGTCGTCCAGGACCTGCTGGGAGATCCGGCGGGCCTCGTCCACGTACATGCTGATGCGGGTGTGCGAGTCGAGAGCGGTGTTGATCGCCGCCGCGCTGCCGCCGGTGTGGGTGTTCCCGCCCAACTGCGTGGCCCGTGCCTCCAGGGCGCGCAGGTAGCCTTCACGTTCCTGCCGGGCCGGGTCGGACGGTTCCATGCGCGCCAGGTCGTTCCGCACGCGGGTCACCTCGGCGGCGATCTCGCTCTCGGAGGCGGTGGCCGGGTTGAGCGTGCGGTCGACGCGCTGCACGCTCAGCGCCAGCCGCGAGACCGCCCGGTTGCCCGCCTGCCGTTGCAGGCCGAGGAGTCCGCGGTCTCCCGTCCGTCGTTTCGCCTCGGACGGCTCGTGGGTGGACCGGCGTTCGACGTGTTCCCGCATGCGACGCTCTCCCAAGGGGCGGACCGGGTACCCGCAAGCCTGCTCCTGGCCGAGCCGGCGTCGCAACGGCCGTCGGGGCAGCGAACGGTGCCCTCGCGGGTCACGCCGGACGTCGGCGAGCGGAGGCACTCGCCGACGTCCGTGCCGAGGAGGATCAGCCGCCGCACCGGCCGGTGAACACGTCGGCCCGTCCGTCACCGGTCAGGTCGGCGAGTGCCAGGCCGGCCAGTGGGCAGCCGCTGGATGCCAGCGGCACCCAGGACGACCGACCACCCGACGAGTGGTACCACTGGCCCCCTGCGGTGCGGAACACGTCCGTGCGGCCATCGCCGTCCAGGTCGCCGAACCGCAGCGCGGACACCGGGATGTCGGACACGGCCAGCGGCGCCCACCCGGCGGCGCCGCCTGCCGAGTACTGCCAGCGGTCACCGACCAGCGCGAACACGTCGGTCCGACCGTCGCCGTCGAAGTCACCGAAGCCCATCGAGCCGACGTCGAGACCGGACGTGGCGAGCGGCCGCCAGGAGGAGACGCCGGCCGACGAGTAGTACCAGCGGGTGCCGTCCGCGTGGAACACGTCGGTCTTGCCGTCGCCGTCGAAGTCACCGAACCGCAGCTCGGCCAGCGGCTCGGACGCGGTGGCCAGCGGCTGCCAGCTGCCGGTCGCGCCCGACGAGAAGCGCCACTGTCCATTCGAGACGGAGAACACGTCGGTCCGGCCGTCACCGTCGAAGTCACCGAACCGCGTCCCGGCCCTGGTCACGGTCGACTGCGCGCCGGGGACGAACGGCTCACGCCCGCCCGGCGAGTAGTAGAAGCGGTGTCCGGTGGCGCGGAAGACATCCGTGCGCCCGTCGCCGTCGAAGTCACCGAAGCCGACCTCGGACACGTCGAACGTGTACGGCCGCAGGTCCTGCCAGTTGCCGGTGCCCGCGCTGGACAGCTTCCAGCCGACGGGCTCACGGTCGCCCAGCTGGTGGCAGGTGCCGGTGGTGGTCCCGTACGTGTTGGTGCCGACGTGGAGGTTGCCGGCGTAGTGGCGCTGGAGCACGGCGCTGCCGGAACTGCCGTGCGCGAAGCAGTTGCCCGACACCCAGGCCCCGGTGTACGGCCGGCCGCGGACCGCGACCGCGGGCTCCGCGCTGGAGCGGAAGCTGTTGTTCTTGATGTGGATGACGTCCCCGGCGTAGGGCGAACCGTTGCCCTGCGTCTCGTTCTCGCCGTGCATGTCGAAACCGTGCGAGCGGGCGTTGTCGACCACCAGGTTGTACCTGGCGTCGTACCGCTGGGTGCGCAGCCCGTTGCCGGCGATCGCGTGCCGGTTCTGGGTGAACGTGTTGAACTCGATGACCGCGCTGGAACTGTTGTACAGCACCACGCCGTAACCCAGGCCGGTCCGCCGGTTGTGGTGGATGTAGTTGTTCGCGATCCTCGCTTCGAGGGTGTTGCCCAGGTACACCGCGCCGTGCGACCAGCCGGACAGCTCGTTGCCGTCCACGGCCAGGTCCGAGGCGTCGAGCGCCTCGATGCCGCGGGAGTTGTCGTACTCGTAGGCGTCACCCCGGATCTCCGGATCCGGGCCCCGCAGCCGCAGACCGGTGATCCGCACCCCGCTGCCTCGCGGCGAGAACTGCGCCCACGCCTCGCTCTGCCCCGCGTCGAGCTCGGTGTTGTACAGCAGGGCACCGGGCGCGCCACCTTGACCGCGGTTGCTCGCCAGCGTCACCCCGGCCGGGATGACGATCCGCTTGTGCCCGGTCAGGTTGATCGACGCGGTGCCCGTGACGAACACGGTGTCACCCGCGGTCGCCGAAGCCAACGCGGCGAGCAACTCCTCTCTCGTGTCCACCTCCACCACCGCGGCCGCCGCCGGCCCAGCGGTGACCACAGCCGGGACGACGAGCGCGAACACCGCCACCACGCCGACCGCGAACCGGGACGTCCTCGACCGCACCGTCCGACCGCGTGAACGCCAACCTGCCGCCTCAGCCACACGTCCCCCTCAACGCGATGATCCGCACGATCACGCGCGGCCCTCTCGCGATGTTAGCGACGCCCGGCTCGCCGCGGTATCCGGTGAATCGCCGACACGATCCGGCTGTGGCGCTGTCCGTGCGTGGTGGCGGGATCGCCTGGGCGGCGATCCCGCCACGGCTCACCACTGGTGGGCGACGTCCACGACGATGCGGTCGGGCAGGGTGAACACCCGGAACGGCAGGCGGGCGCGCACGCCCAAGCCGAGGTCCGTGGTGCCCTCCCAGGAGCCTGCCCAGGCGACCTGCCGGAACGTGCGGTAGCCGGTCACGTCCACGACCTCGGTCGGGTCGGCGGGCACGTAAGTCGGGTCGTAGTTCTCGTCGTACGACGGCGAGTACGCCATCACGAACAACTTCGCGCCGCCCCGCAGCGGGACCGGCTCACCCGACCCGACGTAGGTGACCTCGTCGGTGTAGCGCACGTAGTAGCTGCCGCCGGCCATCAGGGTTGTCCGACGACCCGGTGCGCCCGACCCGTTCACCCGCACGGCGGTACGCCCGCCGGCCGTTACCGGGCACGGACCCGGTGCTGGAGGTGGGCGTCGTCGGAGGTTCGGGCGATCTGCACCCGCCCTGGTCACCAGGTCGCGCGTCCTGCGGTACTCGGTCCAGTGCGTCTCGGGTGAGAGAGTCGCCGTCATGGCAGCTGGGTGACGCCGGGACGTGAGGTGGTACTCGAGACGGGGCGCTTGCTGCTGAGGCCCTGGCGGGTAGCCGAGGCTGTCGTCCTGCGTGAGCTGTGGACCGAACGTGATCCAAGAGTGCCCCCGCACCGCCGGATCGACGCTGATGGACACCCCACGGTCGAGGAGCTCGAGGAGTCGATCAGGGCCACTCCGCCGTCGTCTACCGGGCTGCTGGCGGTCGAGCGGAAGGCCACCCGGGGCGTGATCGGCTCGCCGTGTGCCGGCCAAGCTCGGGTTCACCGAGACCGGGCGGGAGGAAGTGGACCCGGTCCACGGGACCACCCTGTTCACCGCGATACGGCTCTGACCCCAACGGCCCGCTACCAACCTGTGGCGGGGTAGCTCGACTGGAAGGCCGGTCGGCGGGGTGGGTCCTGTGCGATCCGTCGAGTTCGTCGTCCAGCGCACCCCGGCTGATCCGGAGATGTGGCCGGTGCTCCCTGGCGACGAAGACCCCTGCCGGACAAGGCGAGTCGTACTGGGTTCGTGTACGTGAATGATTCGGTGGTGACTTGTGCGACGCGTTTGTCGTTCAGCACCGTGAATTTTGTTGCCTGTTCCGCAAGCTTGCGCAATGCTTCCTGGGAGCGCTCCCAGAATTGCGGGTCGCCGCTGATTCCGCCGGTCAGCGGTGGTGCGCGTCGGTGGGGAGCGGCTGTCCTGGAGTGCTGTTCGCAAGGAGGCGACGCATGAGTCTGCGCATTGGTAAACGCGTGGGTAGTCGGACCGCAGGTATTGCCGCGGCGGTGTCGGTGGCGGCCTTGACCGGGGGCCTGGTGATGGCGGCCGGCACGAATGCCAATGCGGCGGCCGGGTGTCGGGTCGACTACAGCGTGACCAGCCAGTGGGAAGGCGGGTTCGGTGCCAACGTCACGGTGACCAACCTGGGCGACGCGGTGTCGAACTGGACGCTGGAGTGGACGTTCGCGGCGGGGCAGAAGGTGACGCAGCTGTGGGGCGGTGAGTTCTCCCAGTCCGGCGGCACGGTGACGGTGCGCAACGCGTCCTGGAACGGCTCGCTGGCCACGGGCGCGTCGGTCACGCCGGGCTTCAACGGCACCTGGACCGGCTCCAACCCCGCGCCCACCGCCTTCAAGCTCAACGGCGTGGCCTGCACCGGGCAGACCACCTCCACCTCGACGTCCACGTCGACCTCCACCACGACCTCCACCACAACGTCCACGACCACCACGACGACCACGACGACGAACCCGCCCGCGGGCGTCGCGACCGGCTTCGCGTCCCAGAACGGCGGGACCACCGGCGGTCAGGGCGGGGCGAAGGTCCGGGCCACCACCGGGACCCAGATCCACGAGGCCCTGTGCAAGCGGGCGGCCAGCGACACCCCGGTCATCATCGAGGTCGAGGGCACGATCAACCACGGCAACACCGCCAAGGTCTCGGGCGACAGCTGCTCGACGGCCGCCGGGGTGATCGAGCTCAAGCAGATCAGCAACGTCACGATCATCGGTGTCGGCAGCGGTGCGGTGTTCGACCAGCTGGGCATCCACATCCGGGAGTCGCGCAACATCATCATCCGGAACGTGACGATCCAGAACGTGAAGAAGTCGGGTTCTCCCACGTCCAACGGCGGTGACGCGATCGGGATGGAGAGCAACGTCCGCAACGTCTGGGTCGACCACGTCAACCTGCTGGCGTCGGGCGGTGAGGACGAGGGCTTCGACGGCCTGTTCGACATGAAGAACAACACCCAGTACGTGACGCTGTCCTACAGCACCCTGCGCAACTCCGGTCGCGGCGGGCTGGTCGGGTCCAGCGAGAGCGACCAGTCGAACGGGTTCGTCACCTTCCACCACAACCTCTACGAGAACATCGACTCCCGGACGCCCCTGCTGCGCGGCGGCGTGGGCCACATGTACAACAACCACTACGTGAGCCTCAACGAGTCCGGCATCAACTCCCGGGCCGGCGCCAAGGCCAAGGTGGACAACAACTACTTCAAGAACTCCAAGGACGTCCTCGGGACCTTCTACACCGACATGGCCGGCTACTGGCAGGTCAGCGGCAACATCTTCGACAACGTCACCTGGTCCACGCCCGACAGCGAGCACAAGCCCGCCGGACCGGACGTCAAGTCCACCACCACGGTCAGCATCCCCTACAGCTACACGCTCGACCAGACCGCCTGCGTGCCGAACATCGTGAGCCGCACGGCAGTCGCCAACAAGGGCATGCCGGTGTCGAACGGTACCTGCTAGCGAAGGTCTGGACGGCCGCTGTTCCGATCCGCGGTGGGCGAAGCCGGGTTCGGCGGAGTCCACCGTGACAGCGGGGTCGGGCGGGTACATCGCGGTACTCGCCCGACCCCGCTGCGCCGTCAATCGGTCGATCGACCGACACGGCGACCCGCGCGTCACTCGAAGCCGGCGACGCGGTGGGGCACGTAAGGGGATTCCAGCTCGGCGACCTGATCGTCGGTGAGGCTCAGGTCCAAGGCCTTTAAGGCGTCGTCGAGGTGGTGGGGTTTCGTGACGCCGACGATCGGCGCCACCACGACCGGGTTGCGGAGCAGCCAGGCCAGGGCGACCGACGCCATCGGCGCGTCCAGCTCCTGCGCCACCTTGGCGACCGCGTCCACGATCCGGCGGTCGGCTTCTTCGGTCCCCGCGTAGAGGCTGTCGCCGAAGGCGTCGTCGGCGGTGCGCGCGGTGGTCGCGCCGCCGGGGCGGGCCAGCCGGCCTCGGGCCAGGGGGCTCCACGGGATGACACCCACCCGTTGGTCGGCGCACAGGGGCAGCATTTCGCGTTCCTCCTCGCGGTTGAGGAGGTTGTAGTGGTTCTGCATCGACGTGAAGCGCGGGTAGCCCTTGAGGTCGGCGGTGAACAGGGCTTTGGCGAACTGCCAGGCGTACATGGACGACGCGCCGAGGTAGCGGACCTTGCCCGAGGTGACCAGCGCGTCCAGCGCCGCCAGGGTTTCCTCCACCGGGGTGGCGGGGTCCCAGCGGTGGATCTGGTAGAGGTCGAGGTAGTCGGTGCCCAGCCTGGTCAGGCTGTGCTCGACCTCGGTGAGGATGGCCTTGCGGGACAGACCGCCCGAGTTGGGCCCGGACCGCATGGGACCGAAGACCTTCGTGGCGATCACGACCTCGTCGCGGCGGGCGTGGTCGCGCAGTACCCGGCCGACGATCTCCTCGCTGCTGCCGTCGGAGTAGACGTTGGCCGTGTCGAAGAAGTTGACGCCCGCCTCCAGCGCGGAACGGATGACGGCACGGCTGTCGTCCGGCCCCAACGTCCAGCTGTCGGCGCCGCGGTGCGGCTCGCCGAAGCTCATGCAGCCCAGGCACAGGCGTGAGACGTCGAGGCCGGTGTTGCCGAGCTTGGCGTAACGCATCAGTCCTCCTCCGAGAAGCACAGCGCGGTCAGGTCGTCCACGGCCCGCCGCTCCGCGAGCCGGTCGTCACCCATCGTGGTGCGTACCGCGACCGCGCGCATTCCGGCGGCGCGGGCGGCGGCCAGGCCGGGCGGCGCGTCCTCCAGCACGACGCACTCGTCGGGCGCGACACCGAGCTCGGCGGCCGCCTTGAGGTAACCCTCGGGATCGGGTTTGCCCGACCGCACGTCGTCGGCGGTGACCAGCACGTCCGGGCGCGGCAGGCCGGCCAGTGCGAGCCGCAGGTCGGCCAGCCGCCGCCAGGCCGACGTGACGACGGCCCACCGGCCGGGCGGGAACGCCCCGAGGAGTCGGCGTGCGCCGGGCACCGGCACGATGCCGTCGACGCACGCTTCCTCAGCCCGCACCAGGTCCCCGACCTCGCGTTCCACGTCGAGGTGGGCGGCGACCAGGGCAATGGTTTCGTGGTTGCGCCTGCCGTGGGAAACGCGGAACAGGTCCTCGGCGTCCAGGCCGTGCCGCGCGCACCACGACCGCCAGACGCGCTCCACGCAGCGGCTGGAGTCCACGAGCGTGCCGTCCATGTCGAACAGCACGGCCGCGCACTCCAGCCGCCACCCCGGCCCGGTGAGCACCGGCACCGGTCAGCCGCTGCCCGGACGCGCACCGCCGGGGCGGCGCTTGCCGACGTAGTTCTGCCCCGCGCCGCGGTTGGCGACGAGCTCGGGGTGCGCCACGGTCGGGTCGGCGTACACGTTGCCCGCCCGGTCCCGGCCGCGGGCCAGGAAGATCTGGTGCCGGTCGCCGACGTCCTCGTGGTTGAAACGCACGGCGGTGCTGATGTAGCGCATGGTGAAGCCGCACCGACGCCGGTCGCTGGAGTTGGCCTCGCTGCCGTGCACGAGCGTGGCGCTGTGGATGCTGCACTCGTTGGGGCGCAGCCGGATCGGCACGGCCCGCGCCGCATCGACGGACTCGGGGTCCAGTTCCTCGTCGAAGACGTTGTCCGCGTTCCGGGTGGGGCGGTACTGCCGCGCGCCGGGCACGTGGGTGCCGGGGATGACGTGCATGCAGCCGTTCTCCTCGTCCACCTCGTCCAGCGCCAGCCACACGGTGACCGCCTCGGAGGACGGGATGATCGTCTCCCGCCAGTAGTAGGCGTCGTCGTGCCACGGCACGCTCTTGCCGTCACCGGCCGGCTTGCAGAAGAAGTGCGCGGAGAACACCGCGATGTCCGGTCCCACGAGCTGCTCCACGAGGTCGAGGACGCCGGGGTCCATCAGCCAGTCGAACAGGGTGGGGTCGGTGAAGTGCGGAACGTCCATGTCCTCGGGGCGCATCCCGCCGGGCAGGCTCGCGAGCTTGCGCTCGAAGTGCTCCTTGAGGGCGTCGAACTTGGGCCGGGGCAACAGCTCCGGCAGCGTGATGTACCCGTTGTCCCGGTAGAACTCCAAATCCGTGGTGGACAGGTGCCTGCTGGTCGCTATCGTCATGTGATCTCCCAGGTGAGAAGCCCGGCGGTGGCCAGCACGTCGCCGTCGGGCAGGTATCGGCGGCGCACGTCCTCGTGCGCCCGGTCACCCAGCGCGGTCCCGTCGACGGCACCACCGGTCACGGCGGTGACGAGGTCGGCGAAGCCCGCCAGGTCGTGCGGGTCGTCCAGGAGCAGCCCGGTGCGACCGTGGTCGATCTGCGCGGCGATGCCACCGACCGCGCTGCCCACCACCGCGCGGGACTTCCACATCGCCTCGGCGACGGTGAGGCCGAACCCCTCGGCGAGGCTCTTCTGCACGACGACGTCCGCGGCCCGCTGGACGGCGTTCACCAGGCGCGCGTTGTCGTCCAGGTCGTCCATCGGCAGGCACACCAGCCGGATGCGCTCCCGCGTCGGCAGCGGCAGCGCCCGCCACGCGTCGAGGCACGTGGCGAACCAGTGCGCCTGGTCCACGTCGTCGGGGATGGCCGCCGGGTCGGGCCCCACGAGCGCGAGGTGCGCGTCGGGCACGGACTCGGCGAAGGCGGTCAGGACGCCGTGCATGTCCTTGAGGCGGTCCCAGCGGGACACCTGCACGGCCAGCGGCGCGTCCGGGTCGCGCGGCCCGTCGGCGACGACGTTGCCCGGGACGGGGCCGGAGCCGAGGCCGGCCCGGTCGAGCAGGACCCGGGTCGCGTCGTCGGGCAGCGGCTCGTTCTTCGGTGCGAACGGCCAGATGACCGGTGGGACGACCGCGACGCGGTGCCCGGCCAGTTCCGCCGGCACGTGGTGCGCCACGGAGAACACGACGCCGTCGGCCCGGTCCAGCAGCGGCGCCATGATCGCCCACGCGGCGGCGGAGCCCTCGGTGGGCGTGTCGACGCCGACGTGGCACCGCCAGTGCACGGCGGCCACCTTCGCCGACAGCGCGGGCACGAGGCCCGCCGTCTGGTGGTCGTGCAGCAGCAGCACGTCCCGCGGACCGAGCACCCCGGCCAGCTGCGCCGCCTCCAGCTCCAGGTGCGCCAGGTAGTCGTCCGCGGCGCCCGCCCCGAGCCGGTCAGCGGGCTCGGTGCTCCCGTAGGCGAGGTTGCCCAGTTTCTTGGTGGTGTCGAAGAACCGCTCGTCCCCGTCGACCACCGCCCAGCGGCACGGCACGCCGAGGGCCCGGTACAGCGGCACGAGCACGTGGAGCATCTCGGCGACGCCGCCGCCGCGCGGGGTCGAGTTGACGTGCCACAGCGTGCCGCCGTCCAGCCCTCGCGCGATCCGCACCGCGGCGGCGCGCACCTCGGCGGCGCGCTCCGGGCCCAGCAGGTCGAGGAAGGCCGCGAGCACACCGGGCGGCAACGGCCGTGGATCGATGACGCGCATGGTGGACGCCTCCTGGTTCTCGGGTGGTCGGGTCGGCTCAGGTGACGACCAGGTGGCCGACCACGGGCGGGAAGAACATGGCGCCGACGCTGGCCGTGCACAGGCACACGGCGCTGACCCGGCCGGTCACGGTCACCTCCTGGTCGAGCAGCGTGAACGCGGAGGGGAAGATCGGCGCCATGCACAGGCCGAACCCGACCGTGCCTGCCACGACCAGCGGCGTGGCCGTTCCCGCGCCGAGGACGAGGGCCAGCGAGAGCACGCACCCGGCGAACGCCGCGAGCAGCAGGCGTTGCGGCGGGTACCGGTGGGCCGGCGGCAGCCACACGAGGCGGCCGACGGTCACCGCGATCCAGAACAGCGACGCGAAGTACGCCGCGTCGGCGGCGGAGGAGGCGATGCCGCGGCCGTGGACGTAGGCGGGCAACCAGCCGGAGAAGCTGATCTCCGCGCCCACGTAGACGAACAGCATCGCCGCCACCGCCGCGACGACCCGTTTGCCGCCGCTGCCGCCGCGCGGCTTGTCGTCCGCTCCGACGGTGGGTCCGGGCAACATCCGCAGCATCCAGATGATCAGCACCACCGACAGCACGGCCGCCGACCAGTACGCCCACTGCAGGTGCCCGGTTCCCCGCAGCGACTGCGCGATGACCACGGGCATGACCAGCGAGCCGAGGCCGAGGAAGAAGTCGGCGACGTTCATCGACGGCCCGACGTTGCCCGCCCGCTCGCGGATCAGCAGCGTGTTCACGGTGACGATGAGGAACGTCTTGCACAGCCCCAGCGCCCACCAGGCCGGCAGCAGTGCGGTGGGTGTCGTCAGGGTCGGCAGCACCAGCAGCAGCACCGTGATGCCCACCAACCCCGCCACGGCTTGCAGGTGGGTGGCGAACCGGTTGAGCAGCCACCCGGCGAGCAGCGACCCGCACACCGAGCCGAACGAGTCGACGGTGAACAGCAGCCCCAGGCTGCCCAACGGGCTGCCGGTCACCTCGGAGAGCGTGAGCAGCGACGGCCCGAGCATCGTCGACAGCACGCCGACGAGGGCGAAGCACAGGAAGTACGCGGCCGTCTGGCCGGTGATCCGCCTGCTCGGTGGTGTGGCGACGACGTCCAACCCGATCCTCCTCCGCCCGGTCAGGACCCGACGCCCGCCGACACCGACTCCGCGACGCGGGCCCTGAGCAGGCCGACGAGGATGTGGTTGACCGACAGCACCATGTCCTCGAAGTGGAAGTTGTTGTCGTTGCCGCCGGTCTGCCCGGGGAACGTCGAGGTGCCCGGCACGACCACGCACACGTCGGCCAGGTCGCGGCACTTCCCGCCGTCGCCCTTGGTCATCGCCACGGTGCGCGCCCCGACGGCGCGGGCCACTTCCAGGGCGCGCACCACGTTCGCCGAGTTCCCGCTGCCGGAGAACGCGAGCACCAGGTCGTCGGGCCGCACGAACGGCGCGAGCGCGCCCGCGAACACCTGGTCCGGTCCGAGGTCGTTGGCCAGGCCGGTCAGTTCGGCGGGTGAACCGCACAGGTTGACGAACCTCAGCCGCGGCACGGACGCGGGCAGCGGCCGGGTCTTGTCGTCGCTGACGAACGGGTGGTGCTTGAAGTCGCACAGGAAGTGGTCGACCGTGCCCGCGTTGCCCCCGTTGGCCATGCCGTAGACGGTGCCGCCGGACCGGTAGGTGTCGAACAGCAGGTCGGCGGCGTGATCGAGGTCGGCGACCGGGAAGCGCGCCATCACCTCCCGCTGCTCCTCCAGGTACAGCCGGATCAGGTCGGCGGAACTCACCGCGTGCTCCCCTCGTGCTCACCGTCGATGCGCCCGTGGCCGCGCCCGCTGTCGTCCTGCCAGCGGATCACGTCGTCCAGCTCGTTCGTGGACACCTCGATCGAGGTGTACGTGCTGCGCGCGATCACGCGGTGCAGCACGTTCGGCGCGGACGACCAGCCGGTCCGGGGTCCGCGCGTGGAGACGGGGATGCGGTCGACGTCGATCGTCGCGGTCAGGTCCTCGGGTGCGGGCAGTCCGTTGAGGACGGTCGCCTCGCCGTCGATCACGTAGTTCGTCTCGGACTTGAACCGGTGCGACTGGAGCGAGGACTGGTGGCCCGACGTCATGTGGATCTGCTTGAGCGCGTACGGCGGGTCGTCCAGGTTTTGGGTGTACCAGACCTCGTGGCCCCACGGCTTGTCGACGGTGTACCCCGAGGTCCGGGTGCACGTGGGCGGCCGGGTGCCGGGCGGGACCAGCGCCGAGGCGTCGTCGGCCTCCACGACCTCGCCCGCGCGGGTGCCCGCCTCGACCACGAGGGTTTCGTCGTCGGTGCGGTTGACCAGCCGGTAGACGCTGCCCGGCGGGGCGTGCCAGCCGGCGAGCCGGTCGTGGTGGACCGAGATGGTGTCGTCGTCGGAGTGGAACACCTCCAGGTCGACGCCCCCGCCGATGACCACGAAACTGCGCAGGTCGTCGTCGTGGCGGCGGAACGGGGTGGCACCGCCGGGCGGTAACGCGTGCTCGGTGAACAGGTAGGGGTGGTCGGGCGAGTCGCCGACGAGGTCCTTGGTGCGATAGGTCGTCGGTGCGGACATGGTGCTCCTTACTGGGTGACGCGGTCGGCGAAGGCCCGGACGTGGTCCACGACGGACGGGACGTCGAGCCGGTAGCGGGCGTAGAGGTCCGCAGGCGCCGCGGCCTGGCCGTAATCGGGCACGCCCCAGACGCCGAAGGCGGGTGGGCGGTCGGCCTCCAGCAGAATGCGGCCGATCTCGTCGGCGACGCCGCCGGTGACGAAGTGGTCCTCCACGACGAACACCGCGCGGTGCCGGCGGGCGAGGGCGCGGACGGCGTCCCGGTCGGCGGGCAGCGACGACTGGTTGACCACCGTCGGGTGGATGCCGTGCCCGGCGAGCGGGTCGAGGCTGTCGAGCACGACCTCGACCATGCCGCCCATGGTGATCACGGCGATGTCCTCGCCCTCCCGCAGCACGTCCGGCATGCCGAAGGCGAACCGGTAGTCCTCGTCGTGGACCTCGCGCTGCGGCTGGCGGCACAGCCTCAGGTAGGTGGGCCTGCGGTGGCCCGCGATGTGCTCCAGCGCCCGCCTGGTCTCGACGCCGTCGGCCGGGTGCACGATCTCGACGTTGGGCAGCGTGCGCATGACGGCGAGGTCGCGCAGGCCCATCTGGGTGGGGCCGTCCTTGCCGATCGCCAGGCCCGCGTGCGTGCCCACCAGCACCACGCCCGCGTCGTTCAAGCCGACCGACTGGAAGATCTCCAGGAACTTGCCGGTCAGGAAGTGCCCGAAGCTGGACACGAACGGCCGCAGGCCCTCCTGCGCCAGACCGGTGGCGACGCCGATCGAGTTGGCCTCGGCGATGCCGCACTCGAAGAACCGCTGCGGGAACACCTGCCGGAACGGCAACGTCTTGGTGGCCGAGCCGAGGTCGCAGTCCACGACCACCACGTCGTCGTGGTCGGCGCCGAGGTCGAGCAGCCCTTCGCCGAACCACTCCCGGGTGGCCTTCGGCTTCACGGACGCCGTCACCGGCCCACCTCCAGGTAGGCGAGCGCCTCGCGCAGGCCCTGCTCGTCCAGCAGGCCGCTGTGCGCACCGTTCAACGCGGCACGACCGGGGCCGAGGTGCCCCTTGTGGGTGTGGGCGATGATGGCGGACGGGCCGGTCGTGTCGGCGCGGGCCGCGGCCAGCGCCTCGCCCAGTGCGCGGTGGGAGTGCCCGTCGACCTCCTGCACGCTCCAGCGGAACGAGCGCAGCTTCTCCGCCAGCGGCCACAGCGCCAGGGTGTTGTCGACGGTGTTGTCGCTCTGCCTGCCGTTGCTGTCGACTATGAGCGTCACGTTCGCGACACCGCGCGCGCCCGCGTACATGACGGCTTCCCAGACCTGGCCCTCCTGGCACTCGCCGTCACCGACGAGGCAGTAGACGTGGCCGCCCTCGCCCTTGAGCGTGCGGGCCTGCGCACGCCCGATCGCCACCGAGAGCCCTTGACCGAGCGCACCCGTGCTGACGTCGGCGAACTCGCAGCGGGTGCGGTCGGGGTGGCCCTGCAGCGGGCTGTCGAGCGTGCGGAGGGTCCCGGTGAGCGCCGGGTCGAGGTCGCCCGCGACGATCAACGCGGCGTACCAGGCGGGTGCGGCGTGACCTTTGGACAGCACGAAGACGTCGCGGTCCGCCGCCGACCGCCACTTCATGTGCTCGAACCTCAGCACGGTCATGATGTCGACGCTGGACAACGACGAGCCGATGTGCCCCGAACCGGCGCGGTGGATCATCTCCAGCACCGTCGCCCGCACTTTTCGCGCGAGCTGCCGCGTCCGTTCCCGGTCGACGTCGTCGACCGGGCGGGACCGGGCGCGGGTGAGAACGGGCGAACCCGGCGAACCGTTCATCAAATGAACCCCCGTGGTGGATGATTCGCGCACCACGACACCGCGCATCACGCGACCGAGGACGTCGCGGGTGCACGCATTACCGGTGCGCGGATTGTGAGCGCGAGAATTCCGTCTGCGCGACTGCTCAACGCCGGCGCGATCCGACCGACCGCCGCGTGACCCGACTGCGTCGTGCGGTCCGACCCTCCAGCGCTGTCACCGACAACCCTGCCGGCCAGGCCGCGCGGAGTTCAACTCGAGAGGCCCGGATAACCGGAATGCACTAATGCGCACCATTTCGCGCAGGCCTTCGACCTGCGTAGACATCAATCGACTAATAAAGCGCGGGGACCGAGGTTTGGCGCACCGCGAAGTGGTTAGGAAGGATTTATTCCACGTGAATTGTCCGTGGTGCCGGCCGTGGCGGTCAGGCCGGTGGACGGCCCGTGAGCAATTCCGCGATCACGCGGGTCCCCGGCGCGGCGCGACCGCCCGGACCGGGGAGCGGGACGACGTCGTCCGCGTGCAGTTCCCCGCCGCAGTGCGAGCAGCTGACCACCGGGGTGGTGACGTGGTCGCACGTGGTGTGCCGCAGGCGCAGCGGTGCGCCGTCCGGGGCCAGGTGGCGATCTCCCCAGGCCAGGAGGCTCACGACCACGCCGTAGAGCTCCTTGCCCGCCTCGGTCAGGTGGTACTCGTGGCGAGCGGGGCGTTCCTGGTACTTGCGGCGCTCGACCAGGCCGGCGTCCACGAGCGTGGTGAGGCGGTCGGTCAGGGTGTTGGTGGCGATGCCCAGGTCGGCGGTGAACTGGTCGAAGCGGGTCAGGCCGAGGAACAGGTCGCGCAGGACGACCAGGGTCCACGGGTCGGCCACGATGTTCGCGGTGCGGGCCACGGAGCAGGCCATGGCGGCGAAGCGATCCCTGGACATGACGCCCATCCTAGTCGATTGCGAAGTGCAAGTCAGGTGATCTAGGGTGGCTTGCACTTCGCAAGTTACAAGGAGGTGCGTTGTGTACCACGCCATCGTCCGCGCCAAGGTGCGCAGGTTGTGGGAACGGGTCGGGGCGGGGGACCACCTGGCCGCCGTCGAGCTCGCCGCGGCGGACGTCAGGTTCAAGTTCGTGGGCGAGCCGCCGCTGGGTGCCGAGTTCACCGGGCGTGACCGCTTCGAGCAGTGGTTCCGCGTGGTGCACGAGAACCTGCCCGGTCTGCGCATCACGCTCACCGATGTCGTGGTGCGCGGGTGGCCCTGGCGCACGACCGTCGTGACCAGGCTGACCATGGCGGCCACGCTCGCCGACGGCAGCGAGTACCGCAACGAAGGCATGCAGTGGGTCACGCTGAGGTGGGGCAGGATGGTCGACGACTACGTCCTGGAGGACACGGCCCGCCTGGCCGAGGCGTTGGGTCGCCAAGCCGGGGCCCCGGCCTGATCGACGTCCAGGGGTGTCACGCCTGCCCGCCCGCACCCCTCGGAGACACCCACGTGACCGACCCGTTGAGCGCGGCCAAGGCCGAGGTGGAAGCCGGACCGGCCGCCGCCGTCCCGCCGCGCACCGCCACCCTGGTCGTTGACGACGGCACCGGGATCGCCTACCACCGCTGGGACGCGGACCCGGGCGTCGCCCAGGACCCGGTTCCCGTCGTGCTGCAGCACGGCTTCTCCGTCGACACCCTGGTCGAGTGGGCCGCGCGCGGCACGGTCGCCGCCCTCACCGCCGCGGGCCGTGCCGTCGTGGGGGTCGACGCGCGCGGTCACGGCCAGTCCCGGAAGTCACCCGACCCGGCCCGTTACGGCGAACGACGCATGGCCCGCGACCTCCGCGCGGTCATCGCCACCCTCGACGTCCCCGCGGTCGACCTCGTGGGCTACTCGATGGGCGGCATCATCGCCCTCCTCACCGCGGCCGAGGAACGCGCCGTGCGTCGGCTGGTCGTCGGCGGTATCGGTGCCGGCGTGGTCGAACTCGGCGGCGTCGACACCCGTGTCCTGCCCAACGACGTCCTCGCCGAAGCGATGCTCGCCCGGCACCCGGGCTCCGTGCCGGCCGCGGTCGCGGGCATGCGCGGGTTCGCCGAGGTCATCGGAGCGGACCTGCCCTCCCTGGCGGCCCAAGCCCGATCCGTGCACAAAGGACACATCGACCTCGCCGCCATCACCGCCCCGACCCTCGTCATCGCCGGCGACGACGACCCGCTCGCCGAACGCCCCCACGTGCTCGCCGACGCCATCCCCGGCGCCGAGCTCCAGGTGATCGCCGGTGACCACGGCACCGCGACCGGCAGCCCCGCGTTCCGTTCCGCAATCGTGCAGTTCCTGACGCAACCCGGCTAGGTACCGGACCTGTGCACGGGTGTGGCCCACAGGACCGTGGCAGCAACGTGCCGATCTCCGTTCGGGCCGCCGGGACGTTCCCATACTCGGGGTGACACCACGGGTAACGGGGAGGAAGCGTGCGAACCAGCACGAAGTCGGAGGTCGCGCAGATCGCCGAGACGGTGGCGCGGGCGGTGTTCACGCAGAGCAACCTGCTGTGGATGGTGCAGGGCGAGATCCAGGCCCGGTTGCCGGAGACGATCCGCCAGCACGCCCACGCGGCGCTGCCCAACCTGGCCCGCGCCGCGGTCGCCGAGGCCACTCCGGACCTGGCCGAGATGCAGGCCGCGGTGGAGGGGGCGGCGCGGAAGGCGTTGGAGGAGGACCTGCCGGTCTTGGTCAACCGGACCGCGGACAGTCTGTTGCCGGAGCTGGCCAGGGCCGCGGTGCGGGACGCGACACCGGATGCGGCGGAGGTGCGCGAGGAACTGGTCGCCACGGTCGGCGCGGAGGTGACCGGCGTCGTGCGCGGTCAGGTCGGGGACGTGCTGGCGGACGTGGTGCGTCAGGCCACCGAGCGGGTGCGCGACGCGGTCACCAGCACGCTCGAACAGCAGTCCGAGGACGTGATCGCCGAACTGGCCCGCGCCGCGGTCGCCAAGGCGACCCCGGACCGCGACCAAGTGCGGGACGAGCTGGTGCACGCCGGGTCGGCCGCCATGGTCGAGGTGGTGCGCGCGGCGGTCAAGGACGCGGCCCCCGGGGCGGTGCGGGACGAGGCGGAGAAGGTCCGCGGGTCGCTGGCCGACGCGGTGCGGCGGGTGGCGGGGGAGGTGCTGCCGGGCCTGGCCCGTGACGCGGTGGCCGGTGCGACTCCGGATCTGCGGCGGATGCACGACGAACTGGCCGGCAAAGCCGCGGTCACGGCGACCGAGATGGCCCGCGAGGCGACCAGCAAGGCCCTGCCGGGCGTGGTCGGCAAGGTGTCCGAGGAAGCGTTGAACTCGGTGCGGCAAGCGGTCCGCGACGAGGCGGAGAAGGTGTTCGCGCAGTACGCGCCGAACCTGGTCACCGTCGTGCTACCGCAGGGCGGCAAGGTGGAGCTGGGCGCCGACACGCACAGCGTGCTGCCGGAGTTGCTGGTGGCGCTGCACGCGCGCTGCCACGTGCTGCTGGTCGGCCCGGCGGGCACCGGGAAGTCCATGCTGGCCAAGCACGCCGCGGGCGCGTTGGGCCTGCAGTTCCAGGCGCTGTCGCTGGGCCCGACCACGCCGATGAGCAAGGTGTTCGGCTACTACGACGCCCACGGCCAGTACCACGACACGCCGTTCCGCCGCGCGTTCGAGCACGGCGGGGTGATGCTGCTGGACGAGCTGGACAACGGCCACCCCGGGCTGCTCGCCGAGCTGAACCAGGCGCTCGCGCTGGGCACCTGCGCGTTCGCGGACCGCATGGTGGACGCGCACGAGGACTTCCGGCTGGTGGCCACCGGGAACACCTACGGCACGGGCGGTGACCGGCAGTACGTCGGGCGGCAGACGCTGGACTCCGCCACGCTGGACCGCTTCGTGGTGATCGACGTGCCGATCGACGAGGGGTTGGAGGAGCGGATCGCGCTGCGGCACGCGCCGTCGCACCCGGACGTGGTGCAGGAACTCCTCGAAGAGGTCCGGGACCTGCGGGAGCTCGCGGAGGAGAAGAAGCTGCCGGTGCTGTTCTCGCCGCGGACCAGCATCGACGGTGCCAAGCTGCTGGAGGCGGGCGCCACGTTGGACCAGGTGATCCAGTGGCGGGTGGTGCGCGGGCTCTCCGACGCGCACCGCAAGGCGCTCGGGCTGGACTGACCCGTGATCGACGTGAAGTTGCCACCGCTGCTGTCGTGGCGCGAGTTCCTGGATGCCGCCACGGCCGCGCCGTCCATCCCGTTCGGGTCCAGCCGGAGGGCCGATGTCGGCTGGCACGGTGCGTCCTGGGAGGAGGCGGTCCGGCTGGCCGTCGACGGCTGGCCGCTGGCCTTGGAGGAGGCCGACGTGACGATCAGCCAGCTGCGCGACAGCGCCGGGCTGTCCCATGCGGTCACCGTGCTGGAGCCGACCTGGGACGTGACCGGCAGCGAGGTGGACGTCGGCGCCTACCTGGCCGGGGTGCCGGAGTGCATGGTGGACGCGGTGCCGCGGCAGGTCTCCCGGCGCGGCAAGGTGATCACCTTCCTCGTGCCGTCCTCCTACTCGCACCGGATCGGGCACCAGGTGATCATCAACCGCGGCCTGGCGCTGGCCACGCTGTGCGCCGCGATCATCGATGCGGGCCACAGCGTGGAGATCTGGTCCGGTGACGCCGGGATCGTGCACCTGCCCGAGGGCAACCGGCGCTACTGCGGCGTGGCCCGGGTGATCTCGGCCGGTGAGCCGTTCGACGTGGGCAGGCTGATCTTCGCGATGGCGCACCCGGCGATGCTGCGCCGGCTGTGGTTCGGCATCTGGGACGCGCAGCCGGTCGAGGTCGCCGCGGCGATGTTCGCGGACAACTACGGGCGTCCCCCGTACCAGTGCCGTGCCGCCGACCTGCCCGCCGAGATCACCGAGCCGTACGTGTTCCCCTACCTGACCGAAGAGGACCGGCAGTGGGACGACCTGCCCACCGCGCTGTCCTGGGGGCGTCGGGTGTTCGGCGAGCTCGGGCTGATCCAGGACTGATCCAGGACTGAACCCGGCCGGTGGTGGCCTGCCGGTCGCGGGTGGCAGCGTCGGGTGACCGGTCGAGCAGTGGGCATGGTGGCCGGCGCGATCACGGCCATCCCGCCGAGCGCCCTGGCCGCGACCGACCCCGAGTGGTCGGCGCCCCGGGAGAAGTCGATCGCGGTCACGAACGCGACGGCGCCGCCGGTCGGACCGGGTGCCGCGGAAGAGAAAGCCCTCAAGGGCTCCCCGAAGGTCTCCTGGCCCGGACCGTCGACGACCGAGGTGCCGCTGGGCGCCGGACAGCGCACGGCGGCACCGCCCGGACCGATCCGCGTCACGCGCGCGGGCGATCCCGGGGCACGAGCCGCGGAGAAGGGGACGGTCCGGGTCGAGGTGCTCGACCGCGGTCGTCGACCGCCGTGGTGGTGCCGTTGTCCCCGGCCTTGACGCGAACGCCCTCGGCGGACGTGCGGTACTTGATCTCGCGCAGCGCCGGGTTGGCCGCCGCTTGCGCGTTGTGCACCACCAGCGCCTGCGAGAACCCGTCCAGGTCCGCGCGCACCCGCAGGTCCACGCCCGGCAGCACGTCGCGGTAGGTCGCCGTGTCACCGTCCAGTTCGGGCCGGGGCAACGGGTCGGGCCACGACAGCGACAACCGCTTGCCGTCCCGCCGGATCGTGGCCAGCACACCCGTGCCGCCGTCGGTGAAGCGGAGGTCGACCGGCGTGGCCCTCGGCCGCACCGTTCCGTCCGCGTCGCGCACCAGGGTCGTGTCGACCGGCTCCCACCCGTTGGCGGTGCGCGCGCGGAACGGCCGCACGTACTGCTCGACGGTCTTGGTGCCGGACGGGTTGAGGAACACCCGCGTGGTTTCGGTGCCCTGGTCCACCAGCTCCACCCGCTGTTGCGGGCTGGGCTGCGCGGACGGTGCGGGCTCGGAGTGCGCCGGCGCGGTGGTCACGGTGGTCACCGCGCACACGAGCGCCGCGATGCACATGTGTGCGCGCACCG